>NZ_OY764212.1:600000-900000 GCF_963668165.1 Marispirochaeta sp.
ATAATCATCCTCATTACGAGCCAGTCCCCGCTTAATAAACTCCTTATCCACCGCAAAACGGCTGTCGGTCATATCAAAGTAGGCGTAAAACAGGGAGCCGACTTCGTGTCCGGAGGCGGAGATCTCCTTTACTGCATCGGGATGACGGCGAATGAACTCTCCGTTAACAAAAAAGGTCGCCCGAATTCCATAATCCCTCAAGGTATGCAGGACCCTGGTAAGCCCCTCAATCGAGTCAATGGCATTAAAAACAAGGGAGACCTCCCGGCGTCGAATGCGGGAACCGTGGGTAAAATTGGCAAAATCAACCTCTTCCTCCCTGTCCGGAAAAGGGTCATAGCTCTTCTGGGGATACCTGAACAGTGATTCAGTAACAAAGCTCTTAAGATCACGCAGCATAACGGTGTTTCTATAGGCACTCCCGGTCCGGTTTTCAACATATACCCTGAAGTTTTCTGTCGCCACCTTGACCGGAACCAACTCGTTATTCCCGGCGGGGACCCACTCACTGTCAACAAGATCCAGGGAGGAACCGTCCTTCATGCGCACACGGATGTTCCCGGCGGGACTGAATCCTGCTTCATCGCATTGCGAGAGGGAAATCAGTCTGAAACTGCCGTCTTCCATATCGTACAGTTGGGTTTCCCAGGATCCGGCTATTATCAGCTGGGAGTCGCTGCGCCACAGGACATGGAGAGGCCGGGAACAGGCCTCGGACCGTATCGGTTTGAAAGAGTGATAGTTGCGTATCTCTATTCGGTCAGACAGGAGCAGAGCACACAGCTCTCCTTTGGGAGAGAGCACCAGGTTTTCCACACCCTTGATGTCAACCTGGCTGAAGCGTGTTTCCCCGGCTGCAAGGTTAAGACGAAACAGACGGGACTGATCGTTGCCCCGGACCAGTCCGTCGGTCAGCAGGGTAATGATATCTCCGGAGGACCAGAGGACTTTTTTGACCACTGCGTTGCGGGGCAGATAGAGATACGGGAGCGTTGTGGCATCGCCGGTGCTGATGTAATCATCAGGAGAAAGGGGATAGAGAAAGATATTCTGCCCCCCTTTGTTGAGCAGGATTTTGGTTCCATCCGGGGAGACCCAGAAACTGTCGAAAACCGGGTCGAACTCAAAGGGTATCTTCCCGGCAATATGGCCGACCTCAAAAAGTCCGGTATAGATGGAACGGGTAAAAAACTCCGGACTTAAAACCTGATACACCAGGTTCCCGGTAAGGTAGTACAGATCGCTTTGGCCGGCCCAGCGGATACTGGAGAGGCTCCCTTTACCAAGGGCCCGGAAGCTCTCGTCGATTACCCGCTTGCCCATCAACTGGTCGATGGAATAATAGTAGAGGGCTCCCCCCTTCTGATAGACAAAATAGCGGGAATTGGGGGCCCAGGAAGCATTGGGACTGTCCAGGACCATCTCTACCTTTCGGCTAATAAGGTACTCCCGTTCCTGCCCAATGTGATACAGCAGCAAGTCGGCATAACCATGGCTTGTGGAAGACAGATAGAGCAGGTACCGTCCATCCGGCGATGCTCCAAGAGTATTAATCTTCCCGGTCTGAATTTCCGTACCGTTAACAAAAGCGTTAAAGGTCCGGATGGGCTTCATGTGAGTAAGGGAATTGTCACTGCGAAACACACCAAAACGATTCTGTATCTGAAGACTTTCGCCACCGTTTATAAGGGCCGCCTTCTCGGGAAAGAAGCTGTGCTGCCGCATACTCCGGGTGGGAAGATCAGCCTGAAACAGTGTTGAATAGGAGCCGAAACTTGGGGAAGTCGCAGTGGCTTTAAAAAGCAGCGTGTCAGCGGACGACAGCCGCAGATCCGAAAAGCTTACCTCTCCGAAAACCGACACCAATGTCGCGAACAGGAGAAGCAGAATAGTGCAATACCTGTACTTCATATCCTTTTCATTGTCGGCATGCTGAAGCAAAATCGTTACAGCAGTTCTGCCGCCAGTTCCGCCAGTTCACTGCGCTCCGATTTATCCAGAGTAACATGACCGAATATAGGCTGTCCCTTCATTGCCTCCACCAGGTAGGTAAGCCCATTGGAGCTGGAATCCAGGTAGGGGCTGTCGATCTGATACGGATCTCCGGTTAGTACCACCTTGGTCCCTTCCCCTGCACGACTGACGATGGTTTTTATCTCGTGGGGAGAAAGATTCTGGGCCTCATCAATGATTATATACTGATCCGGCAGCGAACGTCCCCGGATATAGGTCAGGGCTTCCAGTTCGAGCAAGTTATTGTTGAGCAGGGAATCAAGGCTCTTGATGTTCTGCTTTTTATAGACCGAAAGAATAAATTCCAGGTTATCAAAGAGGGGCTGCATCCAATGAGACAGCTTTTCGTTCTTGGCCCCCGGCAGATACCCGATATCCTTTCCCATGGGGATTACCGGCCGGCTTACCAGTACCCGCTTATAGGCGTTCTGCTCCAGGACCTGGGCAAGCCCGGCGGCAATAGCCAGCAGGGTTTTACCGGTTCCCGCCTTGCCAACCAGGCTGACGAGCCTGATATCAGGATCCTGAAGCAGTTCAAAAGCCATGCGCTGTTTCTCATTTAGCGGCACAACACCGCTTACCGCTTCCATCTCGCCCAGAATGGCCTGTACCATTCCGTTGCGATACTGGCCCAGGACCCGGACCCCGCTCTTTGGATGTTCCGCCAGAATAAATTCGTTGGCAAAGAGTTTTTGCTCCCAGGGAACAGGATCTCCAAGCTGAAGCTGTTCAAGCATGTCAATGGATGTCTCAACGTGACGCCAACCGGGGTATAATTCCAGGATATTGACCTTCTGGCGCTCATAATCCACGGCCTTGAGCCCCAGGGCCGTGGCCTTTACTCTGGCGTTTATGTCCTTGGAGACAAAAAAAACCTTCCGCCCTTCGCTGCGCAGAGACATTGCGGTAAGCAGGATCTTGTTATCCACCTTCTCCCGGTTCAGGTCCGCAGGAACCTTGCTTGCCTGGGCAAAGGAGACCCTCAGAATGATTCCGTCCCCTACCTTGGCTCCTTTATTCAGGTCTCCGTGCTTGCCCACATCATCCAGAAAGCGGATCGCCTGGCGGGCGTTGCGCCCTTTTTCGTCGCTGAAGGTTTTCAGTTTATCCAGTTCTTCCAGCACCCAGAGAGGTACAACCACCTCGTTATCGCGAAAAGAGAGTATGCAGTCCGGTTTGTGGATGAAAACATTGGTATCCAGAACAAAGGTTTTGACATCATCCCTGGCCATGAAAGCTCCTTGTGTATCTACAGCTTTTCGGCTATTGTGCGTATCCACTTGTCAATGGCCGGAAAATGCAGATCATAGGCCTCAAGTTTACCCGCGCCTTCAATAATATACAGCTTATTCCCGTCGGGAATAAGAGCGGTGGAAAAAACATACTCTTCCTGTCCATACGGAAGCAGCCAGCGTACAAGAAACCCGTCTCTATCTCTCCGGCCCAGGCGGGCAATGTCGCCCCGCTGTTCATAGCCTGATTCGACCAGATGCTTGATCACTGCTGACTGCCAGAATGAAAGCTCCATAACAGGTTCAGGTTTCACTTCCCGCACCCGGATCCGGACCCCCTCGGGGGATACGGCACGAAAAAGTTTTGACTCCCTGTAGACAGAAAAACCGTCAGGACCTTCTCTTGCCGGGCCAAAGCGGGGCAGCCAGGAAAAACGACGTTTTTCCGGCGCATCTTCCATAAAGCTGTAAAAATCGATTGTATTTATCCAGGAGAAGCTGGAGACCTTTTCGTTTCCTGGAAAATGCCCCTGACTGCGCAGATTTAACCTGACCACAGCATACCGGGCACTGTTGCCAAGATTGTTGATTCTGGCCCGCAGCCTCTCTATTTCGCCGATAAGACCGCGGATCTCCCGCTCTATAGCCAGGGTCCCGGAAAAATCAGCTCCCCCCAGAAGCTCCAGATTCCTTGTCAGGACCTCCTCCCGCGAAGCGAGGGAGGCTCGTGCTTTGCGAAGTTCTTCGCTAAGGTCCGACGCCGTCATGGTATAGTCCTGCAGCTCTTCTCCAAAGGTTTTGAGCTTTTCCTGTACGCCGTCAAGCATTTCGGCCGGAATACGCCCCTCCACGAATTCACCATAGCGGGCAGTAAAGTAGCCGCCGGAGGATTCAAACCAGTCCACCAGCTGGTCTCCCGCAGTTTCTGCGTCATAGACAACCAGTCGCGCTTCTACATAATATGAAACTGAATCAGCAGGAAAGATCGAAAACGGGAGACAGGCATATAAGAGAGTAATTATCCCGGGCAGTATTTTTTTCCCAATCATGGCAGCGCCTCTACCAAGGCAGAATGAAAGAGGTCGATCAGTACAGGAGAATCGTTGACTGGGAAGATGCCTTCTGCGATGTATAGTTCTTCCTTTACCGGCACGGCGAAAACCTCATAATTATAGCCCGGACTCCCGGGGATACGACAGCTCACACCGTGAACTGCACTGTCCTCCGACAATTCCATGGGAACCACCTCCGCAAAAAGGGGCGCCAGATAGTAGAGCATGCTTTTCTGCCAGAATATGCCGTCGCCGTCCGGCTCATTGGGCCGACTGCCAAGCCGCACAATTGAGCCTCCCGCACTCTCGGCATAGAAAGCCTCTCCCTCCGGCGGATCCTTGAAAACCGCGAAATCGGCGCCGAGATCAAGGGACACCCGCTTTTTCAGCCGAGGCAGGGTAACGGCAAAGGGATCAAGATTCCTCATCCAGGAAAAAGGGATCTGTTCCCGAGCCTCCCCCGCCGCAGCCGTACGAGACCTGAACGCGACACTGACCCTGGAGTAGGCAATCCGTGACTGCAGGGTAGCAAGCTGTGCCTCATGGGCCTCTATAGTCTCGGTAAGCCGCCGGATCTCCCTCAGGATCTTTAAACGTTCTTCTGTGTCCTCGGCCCTCTCCAAAAGCAGGTAGAGCCGCTCCCGGGCTTCCCGGGCAAGACGCAGACGGGTTTCCGTATCCGCGAGCTGATCGGTTACATCAAATGCATCAATGCTTTTATTCAGGATTGTTCCGACGGATTCCAGGTCCCGGAGAAAATCAAGGAACCTCTCCGCCGGAACCCGGACGACAATGCTCTCCGGATAGATACCATCGATGCGTCCCTGCATGGCCTCTGCCATGGATTCAACCTGCCGGATAGCCTCGTCGGTCCTGATAACTTCAAGCTCAACAGAAGCCGAGTATATTCGCTGCCGGACAACGGGTTCCGGCTGCGGCTCAGCTTGATTTGCAAAAGCAGTGTCCAGGGATTCGGAAGCAGCTTCCGGCACAGCACCTCTGACCGCAGATTTCATCATTACGGGAGCCTCAGAATCCTCCCCGTAGGCAACATACTCAGGTTCCTGGGAGAGGGAGGATGAACAGGACACTAACAGCAGCACAAGGAGGATAAGCAATAGACAAAGAGAGCTCCACGTGCGGCAGGGCATTACGTTTATCATACTTCACCTATATCCTGATTTAATCCTTATTTACCTAGGCGTCCCTTTCCAGGCGCGCCCGCTCCTTCATGGCCTCTTTTACGGCTTCTGCGGTAATAAAGCCCTTGCGTACCGCTATCCGGCCAAAGGCTTCGTAATCTTCCCCGTCCAGATTCCTCTGTTCTGCAGCGACTGCCCGTTCTTCTTCAATCGAAAGCAGCCCTCTGGCGACCAGGAACTTTCCGATCGGGACTCTGTTCTTTTTCATAACTGCTCCTTTACGCACTCCGCGTGATTTTCATACCACTATGATCTGATTGTCGTCAGCTTACAGGTTCGAGTTGATACCACTTGAGCCATGCCGGAATTACCATCTATAGTACAACAATGCATACACTCTCCGTACGGGCAATTCCCCTGCCCCACTGTGAAGATCTCCTTTCAGCAGAGATCAGCCGGATGGGCATCACCGTTACCGCAGCAAGCCCACGAGGCGTGGAGTTTTCCACGGAACACGAACCGCTCTACCGACTCCTTATGGAGAATCGTAGCGCAAGTCGCCTCATAATTCCAGTCTCCTGCTTCACGATTCGCTCGGCGGAGGAGTTATACGAACATATTCTGCAGATTCCCTGGGAAGAACATATCTCTCCTGATTCGAGCTTCCGCATTGACGGAAATGTAAAAAGCAGCCTTTTTCGCCATAGCGGTTTTCCGGTTTTGAAAATAAAGGACGCCATAGTAGACCGCCTGCGGGAACGTTTCGGCAGCCGTCCGGATGTGGACACTGAAAATCCTGACACGATACTCTCTGCCCGGATATACCAGGAGGATGTGGAGGTCTCGATCGACCTGGGCGGCGGGAGTCTGCACCGCAGGGGGTACCGCAGCAGGGGAGTTCCCGCACCTTTACGAGAGAATCTCGCAGCTGCAATATTGTACCGGGGGGGCTGGCCCGAGATTGCCGCCTCCGGAGGTTCCTTCTACGATCCCTTCTGTGGCGGAGGCACTCTTTGCATAGAAGCGGCCCTGATGGCTGGAGGGATTTCCCCGGGCCCTCTTCGCCCCGTCCAGGGCGGCTTTGGCTGGAGACAGCACAAGCGTGATCTGCTGGAGCAGATTCAAAAGGAATACAGGCTTCATAATCAGGCTGCTTACGAAGGCTTACGCAAGGCTTCCCTCAGCATTCACGGCAGCGACCTGGATACCGGGGTCATCGGCATCGCGGTAAAAAGCGCCCGGGCCGCCGGACTTGAAGGTCTTGTGCAGTTTCGCGAATGCCCGGTCCACCATGCTGCCCCGGAACCGGGAACACCTCCGGGACTGATAGCGACAAATCCGCCCTATGGTGAGCGCCTGGAAACAAACACTCAGGCAGAGCTTATCTATACCGACCTGGGCCTCACTGCCCGGCGTTCCTTTCCAGGCTGGAAAATCTCCTTTCTGTCTCCGGACAAGGAGCTCGGCCTGGCGACAGGAATCAAAGCCGACAAGGTCCATAAGTTATCCAACGGCCCCATTCCGGTGCAGCTGGTACATGCTGAGATAGAAGAATATACCCCGTCATCCGGTACGCAGATGTTCATAAACCGGTTGAAAAAAAACCGGAAAGCCCTGAAACATTACCTTTCCAACAGCCAGGTCAGCTGTTACCGCCTTTATGACAAGGACATGCCGGAATACGCTTTTGCTGTAGACATCTATGAACAAAAATGGTGTCACCTGCAGGAATACGCCGCTCCGGCCGAGATAGAAGCCCGGGCTGTGCGACGCCGCCGCAGAGAGGCGGTGGAAGGTCTGATTCAGTATCTGGACATCGGTTCCGAAGGCATATTCCTGAAAGAACGCCGGAAGCTTGGAGCCAGCGACCGTTACGGAAAGCAGAAACCCGCGGGGGATTCTAAAGACCGCCTGGTCTGCCGCGAAGGAGACCTCCGTTTCTTTGTGAACTTTTCCGAGTATCTGGATACAGGGCTTTTTCTCGACAGCCGGGAGCTGCGCCTTAGTATACGCAGTATGGCAAAGGGAAAGCGTTTTCTTAATCTTTTTGCCTACACCTGCAGCGCCACCGTAGCGGCTGCCGCAGGCGGGGCCATTTCGAGCCTCAGCGTAGACGCCTCCTCCCGCTACCTGAGCTGGGGACAGGACAACCTTCGCCTCAATCGCTTCGATACCGGAACACACCGCATACATCAGGGTGACGTTCTCGAATTCCTGAGAACTTCAGCAAAGAGCAGAGACAAGTTCAATCTTGCCTATGTTGATCCCCCGACCTACTCCAACTCAAAAGACCGGAAGAGAGATTTTGACGTACAGCGGGACCACAAAGAACTGATAGATTTAACCTTCAAAAAACTGGATTCCGGTGCCACCCTTATATTCTGCACCAATTTCAGCCGCTTCGAACCAGATGCAGGACTCTACAATGATTATAAGATCGAGGAGCTGAGCAGCAGGACCGTTCCCCCGGATTTTTCCCGGCACAGCAGGATTCACCGTTCCTTCCGTATTAATTTGAAAACATAAAGCTGCGGGAACCTTGCACACTTTCTGCGGGGGGAGTAGGATACAGTAATAATGAAAGACACACAGTTAGAAAAGCTTGCGGTACTCATCGATGCCGATAACGCCCAGGCATCCATTATCGACGGACTGCTGGCAGAGATTGCCAAGTACGGGATCGCCAGCGTTAAACGGATATATGGAGACTGGACAAGTCAGAAGCTCCGCAGCTGGAAAGACACCCTTCTGGAATATTCAATTCAGCCGATTCAGCAGTTCAGTTATACCACCGGCAAAAACGCGACGGATTCAGCCATGATTATCGATGCCATGGACATGCTGTATACCGGAGATCTCGACGGCTTCTGCATCGTATCCTCCGACTCCGACTACACCAAGCTCTGTGCCCGTTTGCGGGAAGCAGGAAAAACCGTATACGGGTTTGGAGAAAAAAAGACCCCGAAACCATTTGTCGCCGCGGTAGACAAGTTTATCTACACCGAGATCCTGCGGGAATATGCCGACGAAGAGGAAGAGGACGACGAGACCAGCAACAAGCGGCGCATGACTATTAATGAGCTGCGGCAGGACTCCAAACTTGTACATATCCTGCGGAACGCCGTGGAAGCCTCCGCTGACGACTCGGGATGGGCGTACCTGGGGAACATCGGTCAAAACATTGCCAAGAAGACCCCCGATTTTGATCCCAGGAACTACGGTTTTAAGAAGTTGAGCGATCTGATAACCGCCACCAACCTTTTTGAAATAGAAGAAAAGGTCCAGAACAACGCCCCGGGAAAGCAGATTTACTTTAGAAGGGCATCGCGAAAAAAACGCAAATAAAAAAGCCGGTCAGTCGACCGGCTTATGCTCCCTCTTTCTGATCCTCTAGGGGATCTTTCTCTTCGTTGTTCCATCTGAAGAGCCCAAGGAAAATACAACCGAAAATACTTGCAAACAGGATCATGTAACCGACTGAAAACGCTACATCGAGCATTTACATTTCTCCTTGGCCTTTTTAGCTGTATAGAGCATATCACACTTTATCGGGATTTTAAAGGTACTCATGTGGATATATTGTGAATAATATGTTGATACCTGAACGCACGTATAGTTTATTACTGTTTCTACTTGCTCCTGACCGCAAGGAAGGGTAGACTGAATTCTGACATTGGATCATCTGCAAGGTGAGGAATTTTCATGAGGATCGTTTTCGCTACCGATACCTATTGGCCCCGCTGTAATGGAGCAACCGTTTCCATTGATGCCTTTAAACGGGAATTCGAAAAAATGGGTCATGAAGTTCATATCATTGCCCCCGAATATCCGAATATGAAAAATACCTCGGACCCCAGCATTCACCGGTTTAAGTCCTTTCAGTTTATTTTCAGCCCGGAAGACCGTTTAGTATGGAAAACCGAGCGCTGGAAGATCTTTCGCTTGCTGAAAAGGATACAGCCCGATATTATCCACTGTCAGACAGAGTTCGACCTGTCCATGATGGTCCTGAAATACGGCCATAAACGCAATATTCCGGTCGTCTTTACCTCCCACACCTACTGGGAGGAATATATCAACCTGTACCTACCCTTCCCCGATAAAATAGGACGCCAGGTCGCCCGAAGCATGCAGCGCACTGCTTTAAAGTCTGTAGACAGGGTTATCACACCCACTGAACCGATGAAGCAGGTACTGCTGTCGTACGGAATAAAAAAGCAGATCGATGTACTGCCCACGGGAGTTCCGGAAGAGGAATTTGGTAATGTGGACAGAAAAGAGGCCCAGGAAAACTCATTTCTTTTCTCGGATTATCCTTTTTTAAAAGGCCACCCCATCCTGCTCTATGTCGGCAGGGTTACGCGGGAAAAAAACATGGATTTCATCCTCGACCATTTCAGTCTGATTCAGGAATCTCATCCCGAAACCAGGCTGGTCATTACCGGCGGCGGTCCTTACCTGGGAGAAATGAAAAAACGGGCCATTAAAGAGCAGCTGAGCGACAAAATTGCTTTTACCGGATATGTACCCAGGGACCGGGTAAAAGATCTTTATGCCCTGGCGAACGTCTTTGTTTTCGCGTCAAAAACGGAAACCCAGGGACTGGTAACAATCGAATCCATGATGAGCGGGACTCCCGTCGTAGCCATCGGGGAGATGGGAACCAGGATTGTGATGAACGGCGACAACGGCGGATTCATGGTTCCTGAAGACCTTGAGATATTCACCGGCCGGGTCAGGGAGTTACTGGATGATCCGGATCTTTGGCAACGAAAGTCTGATGAGGCCCGCAGATATTCGAAAAACTGGAGCAGCTACACCATGGCCCAGACGCTTAACCGGATTTACCTTGAACTGATCCAGCAGAAAAAAGACCAGACAGGCGCAGCATCTTGACAGAGCGGGTGTAAGGCCGGACAGTAGAGGTATGGATAAGCTGCGTACATGGCTGGATATCTCTCTTCCTGATGTGGTAAGCGAAATAGAAAAGAGCATCAACTCAGAATATCATCTGGAAGATGATGACTCCCTGTCGGTGACCGCCCGGGATGAGATCTATCGCATACTTGATACTCTCCACTCAGTTCTTTTTCCCGGCCGCTACGGTGTGCGGTGTCCTGCCGCCGGAGAGGACCTTCACTTTTTTCTGCACACATCTCTGCTGGAGGCGGCAGCCCTGCTGAAGCAACATCTGAACAGGATATTCTCCAGGGAAACAAAGAATGAAGAACAGCGGGAGGACAGGGTTACACAGGTTATTTCTACCCTCTACCGGGATCTGCCTGTAATTCGCGGTCAGCTTATTGAGGACATCCACTCGGCTTACGATGGTGATCCGGCGGCTGCGTCCTTTGACGAGATTGTATTAAGCTATCCCTTTATAGAAGCCATAGCTACACACCGCATAGCCCACTGTCTGTACAGTCATAAGGTCCCGATCATTCCAAGGATCATGAGCGAGAGGGCCCATTCCAAGACAGGGATAGATATCCACCCTGGTGCCAGAATCGAACCCGGGTTCTTCATTGACCACGGTACCGGCGTGGTTATCGGGGAAACGTGCACCATTGGCTGTAACGTAAAAATCTATCAGGGGGTCACCCTTGGTGCCCTTTCTCCCTTCGATAAGGATGGAACTCCAAAGAGGGGTCTGAAGCGCCATCCGGACATCGAGGATGACGTTATTATTTATGCCAACGCGACAATCCTCGGAGGCAAAACGGTTATCGGCAAAGGATCAATAATCGGCGGGAACACCTGGATCGTTAGTTCTGTACCCCCGGGGTCAGTTATCTACAATAAGGAATGATAAACATCTTGGACCTACATATCCGTATGTCTCCTGCTTTATTAATACATTTCCGTAGCCTCGCAGGATGTAAATACAATTTTTCTAGCCACATATTACGAGCGGCTTCTTGACAGACAATCATAATTCTTTTCAATGTAAGGAATAAACCTTACTTTTCCAATCCTCCTTAATCTTGGCACGCCTCCTGCAATAGTGATGGTGAAGTTGAACACATCCCTTGTGGAGGAGTCTATGAAACGAATCTTCGTAATTGTTGTCCTGCTTGCCCTGGCGGCCGTATCGGTAGCCGCCGACGAGGTAAGCGATACCCTCGCCCTGTACAGCGACGCCTTCGATATGATCTGGCTGATACTGGCAGCGGCGCTGGTCTTTTTTATGCAGGCAGGCTTTGCCATGGTGGAAACGGGACTTACCCGTGCGAAAAATGCATCAAACATTCTTATGAAAAACCTGATGGATTTTTCGGCCGGTGCAATCATCTTCTGGGCCATCGGTTGGGGTCTGATGTACGGGGCCGATGCCCTGAGCGGGCTAATTGGCACTGACGGGTTTTTTCTTTCCTACACTGCGGAAACCATGGAAGCCTACGGTGTATCTGACATGTCGGCCATATTCCGTGACTGGATGTTCCAGGTTGTTTTTGCCGCCACAGCCGCGACGATTGTCTCCGGAGCCATGGCGGAGCGGACAAAGTTTTCAGCCTATTTAGTCTATTCAGTATTTATCTCCGGCCTGATCTATCCGATCTCCGGGCACTGGATATGGGGCGGAGGATGGCTGTCGGAACTCGGCTTTCATGATTTTGCTGGATCCACGGTAGTACACTCCGTCGGCGCCTGGGCGGCTCTGGCAGGAGCTATAGTCCTGGGTCCCAGGATCGGAAAATACATCAAGGTCGGCGACAAGATGACGGTACGGGCGATCCCCGGCCACAATATGCCCCTGGCGGCTCTTGGTGTTTTTATCCTCTGGTTCGGCTGGTACGGATTTAATGCTGGTTCCACCCTCTCGGGGACTGACCTTTCAATCGCCGCGGTGGCAACAACTACTACGCTGGCGGCTGCAGCAGGAGCTATAGGAGCAATGGTGACGTCCTGGATATGGTTTGGCAAAGCCGATCCTTCCATGTCCCTGAACGGCGCCCTGGCCGGACTTGTGGGAATTACCGCCCCGACCGGCGTAACAAGCCCCGGGGCTGCAATCCTGATCGGTGTAATCGCCGGTATTCTGGTAGTAGGCAGCGTTGAGTTCATCGACAAGGTGCTGCATATTGATGATCCCGTAGGAGCAATTTCGGTGCACGGCGTCTGCGGAGTCTGGGGAACCCTGTCCGTAGGACTCTTCTCCAGCAATGCCGATGTAGGCCTGGGGCTGTTTTACGGCGGCGGATTTTCCCTGATAGGTGTACAGCTGATTGGTATAGCCGCGGTATTCGCCTGGGCTTTCCTGAGTGCGCTTCTGCTCTTCTCGATCATCAAGGCCAGCATGGGCCTGCGGGTCAGCGAGAAAGAGGAGATGCAGGGTCTTGACATCGGTGAACATGGAACGGAGTCCTATTCGGGCTTCCAGATTTTCCAGAACATGTAAGGAGGTTGGGAATGAAGTTGATTATTGCCTACATTCAGCCCGACAAACTGAACGACGTTAAACAGGAGCTCTACCGGGCAGAGGTCTACAAGATGTCCGTTACCAACGCCCTGGGATGCGGACAGCAGATGGGTTTTACCGAATCCTACCGCGGTGTCGCGATTGAGGTGAATCTGCTCAAGAAAGTCCGCATAGAGATTGCAGTAAATGATGATTTCGTCAAGAAAACCATTGATGCAATCATCAAGGGTGCCAAGACGGGAAACATCGGAGATGGAAAGATTTTCGTTGTGCCCCTGGAAGAGACTGTGCGTATCAGAAGCGGTGAAATCGGTTCTGATGCCATAGGATAGAGGATAGCCGGAAAAAGTATAATTTCAAAATGATCTGCTGCCACGCCCGCCTGCTAAAGGCGGGCTTTTTCGTCTTCCGGCCTTCCGCAAGAACAGGTTTTTCGTTAATGTGAAGGAATGAATTTCCTGAATAGAATAGAGAAAGGGCCTGTAATCTTCGACGGCGCCATGGGAACACAGATCCAAAACCTTGATTTAAGCGATGCTGACTGGGACAATAAACCCGGTTGCAGCGAGATTCTGAATCTCACAATACCCGACACCATTGAAGAAATTCACCGCCGCTACCTTGAAGCTGGTGCAGATGTCATAGAGACTAACTCCTTTGGCGGCAACAGGGTCGTTCTTGCAGAATACGGCCTCGAGGACCGGATTATCGAAATAAACCGCGCCGCCGCTCAAATAGCACGGAAGGCGGCGGATGAATATTTCAGCCCGGAGAAACCGCGCTACGTAGCCGGTTCCATGGGGCCGGGAACACGACTTCCTTCTCTGGGACAGATAAGTTTTGAGAAGCTTTACTCCTCCTACCGAATTCAGGCCCGGGGTCTGATAGAAGGCGGTGCAGACCTTTTGATTATCGAGACCTGTCAGGACCTGCTGCAGATAAAGGCCGCCCTTATCGCGGTTATTGATCAGCGAAGTGAAATGGGCACGGACACTCCTGTTGGGGTTTCGGTAACAATCGAAACCACCGGAACCCTGCTGATAGGTTCCAGTATAGGAGCGGTCATTGCGGCATTGTCGCCCTTTCCTCTGGCGTTTCTGGGACTCAACTGCGCTACCGGACCGGATAAAATGCGAAGCTACATTCACGAGGCCTCACGCCTTTTCCCGGGACCAATTTTCGTCATGCCCAATGCCGGAATGCCGGAAAACCGCGGCGGACAGACCGTCTATACCCTGCAGCCCGCAGACTTTGCCCGTCCCCTGGCCGAAATGGTTCGCGACGAAGGGGCCGCCATAATAGGCGGCTGCTGCGGGACCAATCCTCTGTATATTTCACAACTCTCAGAACAAATAGCCGCTGTACGTCCGCCAGCACGAACGATACATCCGCTGGAGGCTGTCAGTTCACTCTTTTCGGCAAAAGAACTGACCCAGGAACCGGCGCCATTTCTTATTGGGGAGCGCACCAACACAAACGGTTCACGGCTGTTTCGTAATAAACTGCTCAAAGAGGACTGGGACGGAATTCTCGACATTGCCCGGGAACAGGTAAGCTCTGGCGCCCATGCCCTTGACCTGTGCGTAGCCTACACCGGGCGTGACGAGATCCGTGACATGAAGGAAGCCCTCTCACGGATAGTAACCCAGGTTGACCTGCCCCTGGTTATCGACTCAACGTCGCCGGAGGTACTCGAGGCGGCCCTGCAGATGATCGGCGGTAAATCAATTATCAACTCCATAAACCTGGAAGACGGCGAGGAACGGGCAAGAAGAATCTGCCGTCTTGCAAAACGTTACGGCTCGGCCCTGATCGCCCTGACAATAGACGAGAAAGGAATGGCCAAGGAGGCCTCACGCAAGGAGGAGGTTGCCAGGAGAATCTACCGGATAGCCGTGGAAGAAGAGGGAATCCCCGCCGGGGATCTTCTGTTCGATACCCTCACCTTTACCCTGGGCAGCGGAGACGAAAGCCTGAAGGCTGCCGGTATCGAAACCCTGGAAGGGATTGGCCGGGTAAAAGCTGCCTGCCCCGGTTCGCGCACGGTGCTGGGGGTCAGCAACATCTCCTTCGGCCTTTCCCCTTACTCCCGGGAGGTTCTGAACTCCCTCTTCCTGGACGAGGCAATCAAAGCAGGGCTCGACGCAGCCATTGTGAATGTGCGCAAAATCATGCCCTTGAGCTCTATTCCGGAGGACGAAAAAGAACAGGCCCTGGACCTGATCTTCAACCGGGGCAAGGACCCGCTTTTCGGCTTTATACGCTTCTTCGAGGGCAAAGAGGGAATAGAGAAAGAAGAAATCGACGATTCCAGGGGAACGATAAATGATCGGCTCTCCCGAAAGGTTATCGGCGGAAGCAAATCAGGAATCGAAGAACTTCTGCAGGAGTTAATGCTGGAGACACCCCCCACCGACATTATCAATTCCATTCTTATCCCTGCCATGAAGGAGGTTGGCCAGCTTTTTGGCGCCGGAAAGATGCAACTTCCTTTTGTGCTGCAGTCCGCAGAAGTGATGAAGAAGTCTGTCTCTTTTCTGGAACCTTTTATGGAAAGGACTGAAGCCCAGGCCTCTTTGCAGATTGTTCTTGCAACCGTCAAAGGGGATGTCCACGATATCGGAAAAAACCTGGTAGACATCATTCTCAGCAACAACGGTTACGTAGTCCACAATCTCGGAATTAAATGCGAGATTGAGACTATTATCCAGAAGCTTGAAGAGACCGGTGCCCAGGCCGTGGGATTAAGCGGCCTCCTGGTTAAATCGACGGCCATCATGAAGGAGTATCTTGAGGAGCTGGAGCGGAGGAGGATTCGTGTCCCTGTTCTGCTGGGCGGGGCAGCCCTGACCCGGGAGTATGTTGCCCTTGATTGCGCGTCCGCCCTGTCCGCCCCTGTCGTCTACTGTCCGGATGCTTTTGCCGGACTGGCAGCCATGAACTTCTTAAAAGAGGGTTCACTAAGTTCCACCACAGCCGCCAAAAAGACGATAAAGCCGCAGCCGGTGACATCCGCTGCCAGACATCAAGCCCCGCCAAAAATGATCCCCGTGCCCCCTGCCCCTTTCTACGGATCCCGGATAGTAAAGGATCTTCCCTTAAGGGAAATCTACCCCCTGCTAACCGAGCAGGTACTCTTCCGGGGACGATGGGGATACCGCAGAGGATCATTAACAGCTGATGAATACAAAGAACTTCTGCAGACCGAGGTCCGGCCGGTATTCGAGGCGCTGAAAGAGAGCGGAATCAAGGAAGGGCTTTTTGATCCAAAAGTAGTCTATGGCTATTACCCCTGCCACAGCGACGGGAACGATGTTGTCATGCTGCATCCCGACACAGGCAAGGAACAGGGACGCTTCAGCTTTCCCCGGCAGAAGGAAGCCCCCCACCTCTGCATAGCGGATTATTTCCGGCCCTCAGGCAGAGAACCGGACCTTATTGCTCTGCAGGTGGTCACCATTGGAGAGAATGCCCACAAAAAGTCTCAGGAACTTTATGCCTCGGACGCCTATAAAGAATATCTCCTTTTTCATGGACTATCGGTAGAACTGGCCGAGGCCCTGGCGGAATACTGGCACCGCCAGGTCCGCCTGGAACTCGGTATAGCCGGGGAGGACGGCTCCGGAATTGAATCTTTCGTGGTACAGGAATACAGGGGATCCCGCTACTCCTTCGGTTATCCGGCCTGTCCGGACATGAAGGGCAACGAAGTTATCTTTGACCTTCTGACACCGGACAGGATCGGTGTTACCCTGAGCGAGGAGGGGCAAATGGTTCCGGAACAGACTACTTCGGCTTTTATTGTCCACCATCCGGAAGCGAAATACTTTAAGGTTTGAACAGGTTTACAAGGAGGAAGCATGACCAAATACATCTGCACCAACTGCGGTTATATTTACGACCCTGAAACCGGTGACGATACCCAGGGGATCCCGCCGGGGACTCCCTTTGATGATCTGCCTGAGGACTGGACCTGCCCTATCTGTTATGTGGGAAAAGAACTTTTTGATCCTGTTTAAGTTTACCATTTAAAAAAGCCCCCGTTCCATGGGAACAGGGGCTTCATGCTTGCACGAAGTAAAACTATTCTTCCGGAGAGAAATCTTCCTTGCCAACACCGCAGACGGGACATACCCAGTCGTCGGGAAGGTCTTCGAAAGAAGTTCCGGGTTTTATTCCATTATCAGGATCACCTTCTGCGGGATCGTAGATATAGCCGCAGGCATCGCATACATAACGCTTCACATCAGACTCCTTTTTCCGTTAGGATTTCCATAAACCGTGAACATTGCAGTATTCACGGGCACTAATATTATCGGCGCTAATGCAAAATTTTGCAACTGGTTCGTCTCCCGGTTTCAGGTATTGAATATAGGAGACACCGTCGGCAATCAGTTCAATCCACTGAATATGATGCTCTTCGGTCATCGGATGAATGGTGCTTCCTACGGTAACCTTAAAACCGTCGGCGGTTTTTTCAATTACCGGGACATGTTTTTCCGTGGTCTTATCTGCAGTTTTCTCTTCCAGCAGGGTCATCGGCTCTCCGCAGCAGACCAGCTCGCCTACGCTGCCGTAGAGCACTTCGACGATATTCCCGCACTGTTCACATTTGTACACTTCCATTCTTTTAGCCATATGGATCCTCCGTTCTATTTTCTCTATAACCTCAGCGTATAAACCGCTAAGGCCTAAAAAGCTTGAATTGTCTTATTCCGTTCCGGAAGAACAGCTGGCACAAATCCCTTCCAGCACAAGGGTCCCGCCATCTATCTGTACATTTTTCAGGGATTCAGGTTGAATAAATTCCGACCATGCCGGGGCAGTTCCGCCGAGCCAGTGTAAATCCGATACCTGCCTGCAATGAGTGCAGAAAAAATGGGGATGTACCGCTGGATTCGGGTCAAAATGGGAATGATCGCCACCGACATCCAGACGCTGAATAATCCCCTTTTTTGCCAGCACATCCAGATTACGGTAAACCGTACCAAGACTGATTCGCGGAAGTATTTGCCGGACTTCAGTATAGATGGTATCGGCTCCTGGATGGTCGCGATGGGTCTGCAGCTGCTCCAGAATAATCTTTCTCTGTACGGTCGTTCTCATGGATATTTAGCGCCTTATCAGGTAGGAATAGTTATTAATAACTATAGAGAAAAACAACGTATCTGTCAAATCAATTTATACGACCTTAATGCAGTACCGGGTTCAAGTTTCAGGTAATCAACCGAGATCACCTTTGAAAGATCAATTAGCCTATGAGGTTCATCACCATCATTTAACAGGGAAATATCTACAGCAATTCCCGGAACATCAGTACGTATACGTATATTCTTCACCTGACAGGACAGGACTTCTGTTTTTTCCCCATCACGGTAAACAATACCCACTGGCTGCGAAGAGAACCAGGCCTCGCCGATTCGTTCCAGCAGGATCCAGTAATCCGCATTCCCTTCCTTTTCCAGGGAATCAAGGGAGTCTGAAACCGTATACAGCTGATTACCCAGGGCAGGAGTAAAATCCTTTATAAAAGCCGCGAAATTGCGTATCGCCGCCGCCCCTTCAGGGAAGCGAAAGGGTGATTTTTCCGCGAAAAACGATAAGGCAAGATAAAAACTCAAAGCTTCAAGCAGCCCCAGGTGGGTCAAGGGATGAGACTTGGGGGCTTTTATACCAACAAGAAAATCCTGTTCCCAGAGTGGGATCCTGGTGCTCAGCTCATCTATGTAGCGTCCGGCTGTGGCACGATGGACCCCCAGACGGCGGGCAATCTCTGCCCGGCGCAGACCTTCAGGATGAGATAACAGCAGAAGTTCCAGCTGAGTTAATCGTTCACCTTTTTTCCCAACACATTTCATATACGGTCCTTGTCGCATAACAGAGAAAGTTGCATCACTGCAATCTCTTTATACCAGAAGATTGTTGCAGCTCTCGCAACAAGCCCGCTAAAAATCTGCATTATTTTAGTATTTTGAGTTATTTGATAATAATAATAAAAGAAGGATTATTGGTAAAGAACACTATTCCCCGTTTTTCGGGGAATAGTGATAAGTAAGAGGGGTCAGGTCTCCTGGGTGGGAACTTCGAGGGTTTCAACCAGCTTTTCCGGTTCGAGCCGGAAGGGAAAACCTTTTCCTTCGTAGAAACCGTGTTCTCCGATAAGATGGATATGAAGGTCCGAATAGGAGACCTCTTTCCCGTTTCTTTCGTTGCGCACAGTAGTGGTAGTCTTTTCAAAAAGCCCCGGATCCTCAAAGGGGCAAGGCAGCTTACCGCGGACCGAATCTACCCGGACAAGAATACCGGGTTCAACGGTTACGAACTCCCCCAACCCCTTTTCACCGCCATCCCGCAGCAGCTGCATTCGTGCGGCTATTGCTTCGTGGCTGACATCCAGACGCTGAACAGCCGCCTCATCCTCTATGATTATATCCACCAGGTGACGCTGGTCCCTGCCCAGAAAACCGTCCAGGGTAAGTACACCAGGGGCCATGTTGGCCTGGGCCCGTTTCATTTGCTGGGTTTGCTTCATCTATTGCCCCTCCTTAATTCAACATACGAAAACAGCGGATCAGCCGAACTTGTCAAAATAGATACGTTCATCGGGAACACCGTTTTTCGTGAGCACGTTTACACAGGCGTCGATCATTCCCGGGCTGCCGCACAGATAACCTTCCACATTGTCTCCGCTCTCCATGTGCCGGTCCAGCACATCGGTTATAAGGCCGACCTCTCCATCCCAGTTGTCCTCCGTCTCCGGCTCCGACAGGGCCGGAATGAACGTAAAGTTGGGCAGCTTCTTCTCAAGTTCCCGCATCTCATCAATCAGGAAAAGGTCCTTTTTGGTACGGGCACCGAAAAAATACCGGACCCTGCGGTTTATACCCTTATCCAGCATATCCAGCAGGATCGCTTTTATCGGGGCCATACCGGAACCGCCTGCAATACAGACGACATCCCGTTCGGTATCCCGCAGAAAGAAATCCCCGTAGGGACCATTAATGGTTACCTGGTCCCCTTCTTTCAGATACTTATGTACATAGGTAGTACAAATTCCATTAGGAACCAGCCGTATTTCCAGTTCAATCTCCCCGGTACTTGAAGGCGGGGAAGACATGGAATAGGCCCGGTAGACAGGTTCATCGGTAAGCTCGTACTCCGGTACTTTGAACTGGATAAACTGTCCGGCAACCATGTTAATGGTCGAAGGTTCTTCCAGCGTGAGGGTTACCTCCTTAATATCGTGGGTCAGGTCCCGGATACGCTTAACCGTGGTGTCGTATTCCTTGACGTTAAAGAGCTCTTCCGGAATCCGGATGCGCATGTCCTGTTTTACCTTAAGCTGACAAGAAAGCCGGACGTTCTTTTCCCGCTCCTCTTCGCTTATCCAGGGAAGCTCCGTGGGAAGATACTGCCCGGCGCCCTCCTCTATAACGACCTTGCACAGACCGCAGGACCCCCGGCCGCCGCAGGCGGAAGGAATAAATACCTCCTGCTCCATCAGGGTACCCAGGAGGGGCTTTCCGCCGCGGACGGTATATTCGTGATCATCGTTAATGGTAAGCTTTACCTCGCCGTAATTGGCGATGGTCGCATCGGCGATTACCATCAGCAGGGCAAGAAACCCGGAAATAGCGGAAACAGCTCCAATACTGATTAAGAATGCAGACATGGGAAACATGGGGCCCCCTTTAATTGATGTTGATCATGCCGGTAAAACCCATAAAGGCCAGGGCCATCATGCCGGTGATAATCAATGTGATTCCGGCACCCTCCAGTCCACGGGGGACCTTCGCCTTGGCCAGCTTCTGCCGGATTCCTGCCATAGCCATTATTGCAAGCCACCAGCCGAGCCCCGACCCGAGACCATAGAAAAAACTGGAAAGCATGGTATACTCCCGGATCACCATAAAAAGGCTCACACCCAGAATAGCACAGTTGACGGTGATCAGGGGGAGGAAGATTCCCAGCGAGGCATAGAGGGGTTCGGAAACCCGCTCGATTATCATCTCCACAAGCTGAACAAAGGCTGCGATCACAATAATGAATACGATAAACCGCAGATAGGTAAGTCCCAGGGGATCTAGAATAAAGTGGTACACCAGATAATTCAACAGACTGGTAGTTGCCATAACAAAGGTCACCGCCGTTCCCAGTCCCAGGGAGGTCTTGATTTCCCGGGAAACACTTAAGAAAGAGCACATCCCCAAATAATTGGTAAGAAGTATATTATTGGTAAAAATGGCGCCGAAAAATATTGCCATTGCCAGTCCCCAGTCCATCATGCTTTGGCCTCCTCTTTTTCTTTCAGGAATACGCCCTTAACAACCCAGATAAAAATCGCAAGCATGAAAAAGGCCCCCGGAGGCATTACCATGATAGCCCAGTTTATCCACCAGTCCCCCATGACCTGGAAACCGAATATTGTACCGGAACCCATAAGCTCCCGGAAAAAAGCGATTACAAGCAGGACATAGGAGTAACCAATGCCTGATGCCAGCCCGTCTATCAGGGAAATCCCCGGTGGATTGTTCAGGGCAAAAGCTTCGGCACGTCCCATAATAATACAGTTGGTAATTATCAGCCCAACATAGGGCCCGAGCTGACGGGAAATATCCGGCAGATAGGCCTTCAGTACGATATCTACGATAATTACATACGAAGCGATTATGAGGGTCTCCGCCATCATCCGTACACGGCTGGGTATCATCTTCCGCAGCAGGGAGACGGTAAATCCCGACAGGGTCGTAGTAAAAAGTACCCCAAGACTCATGACCACGGTGTTTCTAAAATTATTGGTAACCGCAAGGGTTGAGCAGATCCCCAGGATCTGGGCGAATACGGGATTATCGGCGCCTATGGCACCGACAAATACTTTCTTGGCCTGACCTCTGGCCATCAGCGCACCTCCTTAAGCAGTTGAGCCGCCCGGCCTGGGCTATCGTTAATCATGTCCCGGACATAGTTTGATGTGTAGGTTGCCCCGGTTATGGCGTTAACTTCATCGGGACCGGTATCTTCCTTGTCTTCCCGGACCAGAGAAAAAGGCGGGGTTTTGTCCCTGAACTGAATCTTGAACCACTCCTCTTCTATACGGGCACCGAGTCCGGGGGTTTCGTTCTGTTTTATAAAGTCTATCCCCGTCATGGTCTTCAGGTCTTCGTCAAAGCCGATGAGGGCCTCGATTTCTCCCCACAGACCGGGGCCGGTGACACGAAAAGCATAGCTTTCCCCCCCCTCGACCTCGAAAACACCGGGCTTACCGTCAACCATATACTCCTTCACATGCTCGCTATAAACCCGGTTTATCTCACTGTTAGTCTCCGGAATCGAAATCCCCGCACTAAAGAGGACCGCCTTTTTAAGGTAGATGGTCTCGTTCTCCTCCACCAGGGAGGCGGTCTGCAGATAGATCCCCGAGATGGCCGAGATGAACACAACAGTTATCAGCACCATGAACAGAATCGGATAAACTCTTTCCTTGAAAAAAGATACCTCCTGCATTATACCGCTCCTTCAGCTTTCGCTTTAAGCCGCTTCCGATTCTCTACAATTGTATAGTTAAGAAGCGGGGCAAACATATTCGCCAGCAAGATTGCAAAGGTAATCCCTTCCGGCCATATGGAGAAGGTCCGTATCAGGACCGTCAGAATTCCGATAAAGGCGCCGTAGATCCAGCGCCCCAGGTTGGTCGTCTGAGCAGAGGAAACGGGGTCCGTAGCCATGTACATCATACCAAAGAGAATGCTTCCTGCAAAAAGAGCGTAGTGAGGTGCGATCGTCCCCTGAACACCGGAAAAGAACAGGATACTCTGCATTCCAATAAACCCGAGAAGCCCCGGCACTACAATATGCCAGGAAGCTGTCTTCTGTATCATAAGAATAAGACCGGTTATAATAATCAATACAGCGGATGTTTCCCCCAGAGAACCGGCGGTGGAACCGACCAGGAGGTCCATGAAGGGAACTGCTTTTCCCGCTGCAAGATCGACCAGCGGCGTGGCTTGAGAAACAGTATCAACCGCAGGCTGCCAGGCAACAAAGCCTCCCAGAACCCCTCCGACGGGCTGAACAAAACGCGAAGAGAGGTGATAGCCGAAACTCGCGTAGATAAATGCCCGTCCGGAAATCGCAGGATTAAACACATTGCGGCCAAAACCGCCGAAAACCATTTTTCCGAAAACAACCCCGAAGGCTATGCCTACCGCGGCAATCCAGAATGGAATCGTAGGAGGAAGGGAGAGAGCGAAGAGAAAATTGGTTACGAAAACCGCAGATGAAACCTTCTGTTTGCCCCCCCGAACAAAGAGATACTCCGCAAGAAAACCAACGACATTCACCACCGCTAAAACCGCGAGAGAGCGCCAGCCGTAAAAATAGACTGAAGCGATCACCAGGGGTATCAGAGCATAAACAACCTTGAGCATGATTGGCTGCTTCTGGATAACGCTATTTATTTTTGCCATTTTCATTCCTTTACTATATATAACTCCAGAGAAAAGTCAATTTAAAGCCTTTTTACTGTTTCAATATAGAGATTCCGCAAGTTTAACGTCAAAGAAAAAAGAGAATTTCCCACCGGTAATTATTATTAGTACCTTAACGATGAACGGTGTTTGCCGGTACGACCAATTTATACTATTTTTATCAGGTTACTTATCGACCGGTTCTACATTGATCAGAAAACAGGAGTGAAAAATGACGAAATCAGCTTTCATGCAGGAACTCGAAAACATGCTGGATATCGCAAAGACAGCGATTCTCGCCACTGTCAGCGGGGATGGAATTCCCGCCATGCGCTGGATGACTCCCACGGTAATTCGCGGACGTTCAGGGGCGCTGTACGCTGTGACATCCCGCACTTTTGCCAAGAGCGAACACCTGACAAAAAATGCCAATGTTCAGTGGATGATACAAAGCAAGTCCCTGGACAAGATTGTTACTGTAACCGGCAAGGTTAATGTGATTGAGAACTCAGCTATGAAAGCAGAGGTACTGGAGGCTATCGGCCCGCGGCTTCCTGTTTTTTGGCGGGTTAATCCCGATCCTGCAAACCTTGTAGTTCTGGAGACTATTCTTACCGAAGGGACTGTATTCACTCCCATGAAAGGCAGCAAGGATACGGCAAAATTCAACTAAGCCAAGGAGGCTCCATGAGTCTGGTAAAGAAATACGGAAAAGAGACAACTCTCTCCCTGCTTCGGAATATGCTTCTGATGCGACGTTTTGAGGAAAAAGCGGGTCAGATGTACGGCCTGCGAAAAATCGGCGGCTTCTGTCACCTGTATATCGGACAGGAAGCGGTTGCTGCAGGGACCATCGGGGCGCTGGATTTAAAAAGCGATTACGTGATTGGGGCCTACCGCGACCATGGGCACGCCCTGTCGGTGGGAATGGACCCCAAGGTAATTATGGCGGAACTCTACGGCAAGTCAACCGGCTGCTCAAAAGGCAAAGGTGGATCCATGCACATGTATTCTGCCGAAAAACACATGCTCGGGGGCAACGGTATTGTGGGCAGCCAGATACCCGTTGGAACCGGGGTCGCCTGGAAGATTAAATACCTGGAAGAAAAGGGTGTAGTCCTCTGCTATTTCGGCGACGGGGCCATTCACCAGGGAGCATTTCACGAGAGCCTCAACCTGGCGAAGATTCACAATCTTCCCATTATCTACATCGTGGAAAATAACCAGTACGGCATGGGTACCGATTTTAAGCGTGTATCTGCAGTCCATGATCTGGCCCGCATGGGTTACGCCTACGATATACCGGGTAAGCAGCTCAACGGAATGCAGGTCATGGAGGTCTACGACGAGTTTGTAAACGCCGTCAAAAGTATCAGGGAAAAACCCCATCCTCTTTTCTACGAAATCAAGACCTATCGGTACCGCGGACATTCCATGAGCGATCCTGCCAAGTATCGAACACCTGAGGAACTTGAAGAGTATAAACAGCAGGACCCGATACCAATACTCCTGAAAGAGATGCAGGAAGAAAAACTCATCACCGAGAAGGAGTACAAGAAGATGGATGATGAGATCAAGGCTATTTGTGATGAGTCGGTGGATTTTGCGGAAAAGAGTCCCGAGCCTGAACTTTCCGCGCTTTACGAAGATGTCTTCGCTGAAGCCTGAACCGGGGTACATCTGCCACCGTAAACAAGGAGGAATCAAAAATGCCGGTAATTACATTCAGAGAAGCATTACGACAGGCGATGGACGAGGAAATGGCCCGGGACGAACGGGTTTTTCTGCTGGGAGAAGAGGTCGCCCAATATAATGGCGCCTACAAGGTGACCCAGGGTTTGTGGGAAAAATACGGAGATAAGCGGGTCGTCGATACTCCCATAACCGAGGAGGGCTTCACCGGCCTCGGGGTCGGCGCAGCCATGGTGGGGTTACGTCCCATCGTTGAATGGATGACCGTTAATTTTGCCCTGATGGCCTATGATCAGGTTGTATCCAATGCGTCCAAGACCCGCTATATGTCGGGCGGTCAGTTCAATTTTCCCATGGTCATGCGGGGGCCTAACGGACCTGCAGAATACCTGGCCGCCCAGCACTCTCAGGCTCTGCAGTCAATATTCGCCCACCTTCCGGGGCTGAAGGTTGTCTCGCCCTCGACTCCTTACGACGCCAAGGGATTGCTGAAAACATCCATTCGGGACGATAACCCGGTTATCTTTCTCGAGGGTGAGCTGATGTACGCCTGGAAAGGAGAGGTTCCCGAAGAGGAGTACCTTATACCTCTGGGCAAGGCGGATATAAAGCGGGAAGGAAGCGATCTTACCTTGGTCAGCTATGGAAAACCAATGAGGGTAACCCTTGAGGCTGCGGAAAAGCTTGCGGGGGAAGGGATCAATGCAGAGGTAATCGACCTGCGTAGCATCAAGCCTCTTGATGAAGAAGCGGTTTACGCCTCGGTGCGCAAAACCCATCGCTGCGTAATAGTGGAGGAGTCATGGCCGTTTGCATCAGTCGGCTCCCACCTGGGATGGCTTATTTCGAAAAACGCTTTTGACTACCTTGATGCCCCGGTGGAGATGGTTTCTTCCGAAGAGGTACCAATGCCTTATAACCACAAGCTGGAGCTCGCGGTTCAACCCCAGGTACCCAAAATCGTCGCGTCAGCCAAAAGGGTTCTCTACCTGGACGATTGAGGATCAATAAAGGAGTAGGAAGAAGTATGGCAGAACAGGTATTAATGCTGGCCCTCTCTCCAACTATGGAAGAGGGAACCGTAGCAACATGGAAAAAGAAAGAAGGGGACAAGATATCCCAGGGTGACGTAATCTGCGAAGTCGAAACCGATAAAGCGACCATGGATTACGAAAGCGTTCAAGAGGGGGTATTGCTGAAGATTCTGGTACCCGAAGGAGGTGATGCCGCCGTCGGGCTCCCCATCGCCATTATTGGTGAGGAGGGAGAGGATATCTCGGATCTGGAAAAAGAGACCGCAGAAGCCGCTGACAAGTCCGGAGAAAAAGAAGAGGCTGCTGAAGATGCCTCACCCGCGACATCTGAAAAGAAAACTGAAGAAAAAAAGCAGGTACCGGAATCCAAGCCGGAAAAAGATGAAACACCGTCCCGGAACAGAACTGTGGAACAGGATACTACTTCTTCGACAGACGACGGATGGGTAAAAGCTTCTCCCCTGGCCAGGGAAATTGCCCGTCAGAGAGGTATTGATATTTCCGCCGTTAAGGGCAGCGGTCCCGGCGGACGGATTGTTAAAAAGGATGTCGAGTCCGCACCGGCCCGGATCGGACGCCCCGCAGGCGCAGCCTTTACACAGGCACAGACTGCAGGAGAAGACCGGGTAGTCAAGGTTTCTAAGATGCGCAAAGCCATATCCGGCCGCCTGACTGAGTCCAAGTTCTCGGCCCCTCACTTTTACCTGAATCTCTCAGTCAGGGGTGAAGCCCTGATGGAGGCACGAAAAGGAATAAATGCGGCTCTGCCGGAAAAGATATCGGTTAACGCGTTTATCATAAAGCTTGCGGCTGAGGCTTTAAAGCGACATTCCCGGGTAAACGCCTCCTGGGAGGGCGATACAATACGAGAGTTCGGCTCCGTTGATATCGGGCTGGCAGTAGCCCTGGAAGACGGGCTCATTACTCCGGTAGTACGCAACTGCGGCAGCAAGGGAATCGTGGAGATCGACGGGGAACTGAAGGAACTGATTCCCAGGGCCCAGGAAGGCAAGCTTGCCCCGGAAGAATACACCGGAGCAGGATTTTCCATCAGCAATCTGGGGTCCTTTGGTATCGAAGAGTTTACCGCAATTATTAATCCTCCTGGCTCCGCTATTCTTGCAGTCGGTGCTCTGAACAAGACACCTGTTGTCGAGGCGGACGGCAGCCTTGGGGCAGGACTGGTGATGAAGTTTACCCTCTCCTGCGATCATAGAGTAATAGACGGGGCGGAAGGAGCACGGTTCATGACAACCCTCAAGAACAACTTTGAAAACCCCATGTCGGCACTGCTGTAGTTAGTGCAGGTCAGGGAAGCAGAGCAGAGTCGGAGGACAGGAATCGTCCGATGGCGACCGAAAAAAAAGCGAAAGGACGGGTTCCCCGGGCTTTCGCGCCATGCAAAGCGGAGCCGGAGGCAGAATGCCGATGGCGACCGAAAAAAGCGAAAGGACGGGTTCCCCGGGCTTTCGCGCCATGCAAAGCGGAGCCGGAGGCAGAATGCCGATGGCGACCGAAAAAAGCGAAAGGACGGGTTCCCCGGGCTTTCGCGCCATGCAAAGCGGAGCCGGAGGCAGAATGCCGATGGCGACCGAAAAAGAGGAGTTATGAATGAGTGAAATAACTACGGATCTTGCGATCCTCGGTGCAGGTCCCGGCGGCTACGTGGCCGCCATACGGGCAGCCCAGCTGGGACTCAAGGTCACAATAATCGAAAAGGACAAACTCGGAGGGGTTTGCCTGAACATCGGCTGTATTCCCTCCAAAGCCCTGATACACCAGGCGGAAGTTTTTACACACGCACAGGAAGCTGAATCCCTGGGAATCAAACTGGACCTGTCGGGTTTCGATTACAGCAAGGTCTTCAAGAAGTCCAGGTCCGCCGCCGACAGGCTTTCCAAGGGTGTCGGCTCCCTGATGAAAAAGAACGAGATTCAGGTACTGAGCGGAACGGGGACTATCCTGGAACCAGGCCTTATAGAGGTAAACGGCCCCAAGGACGAGACAAGCACCGTAAAGGCAAAAGATATTATCATCGCTACCGGGTCCCGTCCGCGTTCGATACCGGGTTTTGATTTTGACGAAGAGACAGTCCTGTCATCCAACGGCGCCTTGATGCTGAAAGAACTGCCAAAACGGCTTGTTATTCTGGGAGCTGGCGCCATTGGATGCGAATTTGCCCATATAATGAACAGCTTCGGCACCAAAGTAACTCTGGTGGAAATGCTCGACCAGATACTCCCCATTGAGGACCCGGAAGCATCCAAGGTGCTGGCGGAGGACTTTAAGAAACGCAAGATTGATATTCATGTTAAAACCAGGGCTCTGGGCTTTAAAAAGACCAAGGATGGACTGAGTGTTGAGCTTGAAGGCCCGGATGAAAAAAAGAGCAGCGTAAGTACGGACAAGCTGCTGGTTGTGGTCGGACGAATACCCAATACCGAAGGAATTGGTCTCGAGAATCTGGGAATTACAACGGACAAAGGTTTTATTCCCGTGGAAGATTACTGTCAGACCAGCGTACCCCATGTCTACGCCATAGGCGATGTAGTAGCGACGCCGCTGCTCGCCCATGTAGCCAGCAAAGAGGGTGAAATTGCAGTTGAGCATATCGCCGGACACAGCACTACAACCCGGATTGATCTGACGCTGATACCTTCTGCGGTCTATACGGAACCAGAGATCGCCAGCTTCGGGCTTACCAAGGAGAAGGCCATTATGAAGGGCTTCGCCGCCGAAGCAGCAATTTTTCCCTACCGGGGATCAGGAAAAGCAGTTGCTACCGACGCAGCGGAGGGGATTGTTAAAATAGTGTACGACACCGAATCAAAGGAAATTCTGGGTGCCCACATCGCCGGAAGCCGCGCGACAGAGATCCTGCATGAGGTCCTGCTGGCAAGCGCTTCGGAACTTCTGCCCGAGGATATTGCATCCATGATCCATGCCCACCCAACCCTGTCGGAGACGGTGATGGAGTCCATGAAGCTGATCCAGGGAGCGGCTGTACATATTTAGTGGTCTCGCAGGCAATACTTGATTATATTGGTAATTATTAGAATTAGTATAAGGAGATTTTTATGGAACGATCTGTTTCAACAATGCACGGAAACGCGATAACCCTTGTAGGACAGGAGTTGAAAGCCGGGGACAAGGCTCCGGAGTTTACCGTCCTGGACAATGAACTGATGCCAAAAAGTTTAAGCGACTTTAGCGGTAAAAAAAAGCTTATAAGCGTAGTTCCCTCCCTGGATACCGGGGTCTGCGATGCCCAGACCCGCAGATTCAACGAGGAAGCAGCCAAACTCGGAAACGATGTCGTTATTCTTACCATCAGCATGGACCTGCCCTTTGCTCAGAAAAGATGGTGCGGCGCAGCTGGAGTCGATCAGGTAATAACCCTTTCCGACCACAGGGACGCTGATTTCGGTCAACGTTACGGCATGCTTATAAAGGAACTGCGGCTGCTGAACCGCGGTATTTTCGTTGTTGATGAAAATGATGTCATACGCTACAGTGAAATTGTAAAAGAAAATACAAATCACCCCGACTATGATGCTGCTTTGAATGCGCTAAAGGCATTATAGCTTTTTCCCCGGAAGGGGAATTCCGGGGAAACGAGGGATCAATGATTGCGACAAGTCTGCGTGAAAATGTCTACGCAATAACTGTAAACGACCGGACCACAGACCTTTTCGAAGGTCTGTGGCCCATCAGTCAGGAGGGAGTGTCCTATAACTCTTATTTAATTCAGGACGATAAGTCCGCCCTGATCGACCTGACTAAAGAGTTCAAAACCGACGAACTCTTTGAGAATGTGGGAATGATCAAGTCCATACAGGAGATTGACTACCTTGTAGTCAACCATATGGAACCGGATCATACCGGCGCGATGAAGGCCCTTTACAGGCTCAACCCGGCGATTACCATTCTCTGCACACCCAAGGCACGCCCCATGATAGAGAATTATTACGGGATAACCGAGAATGTGCGGGAAGTATCCGACGGGGAGGAGATTTCCCTTGGTAAAAGGACACTAAAATTCTTTCATACTCCTTTTGTCCATTGGCCGGAAACCATGATGACATACCTCGTTGAAGACAAGATACTCTTTTCCTGCGATGGTTTTGGAGGCTACGGCGCTCTTACCGGGGCCGTTTTCGACGATCAAATCAGGGACCTGGATTTCTACGTCAAGGAATCCCTGCGTTACTACACCAACATTGTCGCCAAATTTACAAAACCTGTTCTTAATGCCATAGAAAAGCTGACGGACTTTCCTGTCGCAATTATAGCCCCGTCGCATGGTGTGATATGGAGGGAAAATCCCGGTACGATTGTAGAACTCTATCAAAAGTGGTCCGAGTATGGTAAAGGAGACAACGAAAAGGGGGTAACTCTTCTCTACGGAACCATGTACGGCAATACAGAACAGATGATGAACTACGTTGCCAAAGGACTCAGCTCAGAGGGTGTTCCCGTCGATATATTTGATGTTGCCCGGACCCATATGAGCTACATCCTGCCGTCCCTTTGGGTTAACCGTGGAGTTATTATCGGCGCTCCCACCTATGAGGGCAGCCTCTACCCCGCTATGTCTCTGGCCCTGGAAGAGGCCTCCATAAAACGGGTAATAAATAAAAAGGCAGCCTACTTCGGCAGTTTCGGCTGGTCCGGCGGGGCGCTGCGACAGATCCGGAAAATGGTAGAATCCATAAAATGGGAAATCCTGGACACCCTTGAATTTGCCGGCGGGCCAACCGACGATGAACTGGAAAAAGCGTTTGAGTTTGGCGCCGCCTTCGCACGCGATATTAAAAAATAAACTGTAAGTAAACATAAAAAACCGCCCCAAGGGGCGGTTTTTTTATTTTAATAATAGCCTACTTTCGGTAGAGCGGCTTGGGAACATAATTTGTGTGAAGCAGCTCATGGGCCTTCTTGCTGAGAGGCTTGCCGAGGAACTCCTTGTAAATCTGCTTGATCTCCGGGTTCTGATGTGAACAGCGGATAACCGAGCTCTCGTCATCCTTGTAGATACCGGCAATCCGCTTTTCCCGCACATCGTCTGTGGTGTTGTAGGGCTGTCCTCCCCCGGCGATACATCCTCCGCGGCAGGCCATTACCTCAATAAAGTGGTAGGGTGGTTCTTCGCCCTTATCCCGGGCAGCCTGAATCTCCTTCATAACGTCCCGCACATTTGCCATTCCGTGGGCAACAGCGACACGAACCTTGGTTCCATCAATATCCACCTCTCCGCGACGGACTCCGTCCATACCGCGAACAGCATTTACATTGACATCATCAATCTCTTTGCCGGTAACCAGGTTATATGCAGTCCGTACTGCGGCCTCCATAACACCGCCGGTATTCCCGAATATAGTTCCCGCACCGGAATAACGTCCGATGGGAGAATCGGCGGCTTCATCGGGAAGGGAGAGGAAATCAATACCCAGAGCTTTAATCAGGCGCGCAAGTTCACGGGTCGTAAGTACCAGGTCTACGTCCTGATGACCCGAGGAGTACATCTTTTCGCAGCGGGTAATCTCGAACTTCTTCGCGGTACAGGGCATGATTGCTGCGGAATAGATATTCTTCGGATCGATTCCAGCCCGTTCTGCATAATAGGTCTTGGTTATTGCCCCCTGCATCATCATGGGACTTTTCGCGGTAGAGAAGTGGGGAATCATATCCGGAAAATACTTCTCCATGTAGTCGGTCCATGCGGGACAGCAGCTGGTTATCTGGGGCAGTGTTCCGCCCTCAGTCAGGCGTTTTACAAGCTCCGTACCCTCTTCCATTATGGTGAGGTCCGCAGAGAAGTTTGTATCGAAAACTGCGTCCACACCGATCATACGCAGGGCGGCGTAAATCTTGCCTGTGCTTATGGTACCGGGCTCCATACCGAAGGCTTCGCCGATGGCCACCCGCACGGCAGGAGCGATCTGGACGGCCACATGCTTTTCCGGGTCCCGGATGGCCCGCATGAAAGTACGCGTTTCGTCTTTTTCATAGATAGCACCGACAGGACAGTGGGCAGAGCACTGTCCGCATTTTATACAGGGAGTCTCGTTCAGGAGCACATCCCCTGCACCGGCCATTCGGGTATCATCTCCCCGACCGATAAACTCCAGAGCCCAGACATCCTGCATCTGCTGGCATACGTTTACACAACGGCCGCATTTAATACATTTTTCAGGATTCAGGATTATCGATGGGGTTGAATCATCGAGGGGTATTTCGGGCACACGGGATTCAAAGGGAACATCCCGGATACCAAAGTCCGCCGCCAGGGTCTGCAGTTCGCAGTTACCGTTTCTGGGACAGCTCAGGCAGTCATTGGGATGAGTAGACATGATCAGCTGTATTACCGTACGCCGAATCTCGTAGAGTTCCGGATCGTGAGTAATAATCTTCATTCCATCCTGCACCTGAGTAGCACAGGCCCTGAAGAGCTTGGGGGAACCCTCCACCTTGACAACACATATTCCACAAGCCGCCCAGGCAGGAAGGTCGGCATGGTAGCAGAGAGTCGGGATCTTTATTCCCACCATCTTAGCTGCTTTCAGAATAGTCGTTCCCTTCGCAACCTCGAGGGGTAAGCCGTTAACCTTTATATTTACCATAGTACTGTTCTTCTCCTTATTCTCGCCGGGTATCCTAGACCTTCAGCACCGCATCGAATTTACATACCGCAAAACATTCGCCGCATTTAATACACTGACTCTGGTCAATCTCGTGGGGTGCGCGCTTTTCTCCGCTTATGCAGTTTACCGGGCAGCGGCGGGCACACAAACCACAACCGATACACTTCTCAGGATCAATTTCAAATCGAATCAGCTGCTTACACTTCCCGGCAGGACATGTTTTGTCATCAATGTGGGCCTTATATTCGTCAAGAAAGTATCTTATCGTCGATAAAGTCGGATTCGGAGCTGTCTGCCCCAGGCCGCAGAGGGAGGCCCGCTTCATGGCTGTACCAATTGTTTCCAGCTTTTCAAGGTCCTCCATCTCGCCCTGTCCCTTGGTAATCTTGTCCAGAATGTCATACATGGTCTTACCGCCGACCCGACAGGGGGCACATTTTCCGCAGGACTCTTCTACACAGAAACCAAGGTAGAACTTGGCGACATCCACCATACAGTCGTCTTCGTTCATGACAATAAGACCGCCGGACCCCATCATGGATCCAAGCTTGATCAGGTTATCGTAGTCAATAGGGGTGTCAAGGTAATCATCCTTGATGACTCCCCCCGAAGGACCACCGGTCTGGGCAGCCTTGAACTTTTTACCGTCCTTTATACCGCCGCCAATATCGAAAATGATCTCCCGCAGGGTGGTTCCCATGGGAACTTCCACAAGGCCGGAGTTATTGATCTTTCCGGTAAGGGCAAAAACCTTGGTTCCCGTAGAACCTTCGGTACCGATCTTGGAAAACCAGTCACCGCCCCGCATAATAATGACCGGGATATTAGCCCAGGTTTCTACATTGTTGATTACCGTCGGCTTGCCCCAGATACCCTGCACTGCGGGAAAGGGAGGACGCACCCTGGGCATACCCCGCTCACCCTCAAGAGAAGCTATAAGAGCGGTCTCTTCGCCGCAGACAAAGGCACCGGCACCAAGTCGGATCTCGATGTCAAAGTTAAAACCGCTTCCCAGGATATCATCCCCCAGCAGGTTCATATCCCGCGCCTGCTGCATGGCAGTTTTCAGACGTTTTATCGCCAGAGGATACTCGGCCCGGATGTAGATATAACCTTTGCCGGCACCAACTGCTTTTCCGGCAATAGTCATGGCCTCGAGGACCGAGTGCGGATCACCTTCCAGGGTTGACCGGTCCATATAGGCACCTGGGTCGCCCTCGTCGGCGTTACAGGCAATGTACTTTTCGGGATCCTCCACGTCTTTGGTGAACTTCCACTTCATCCAGGTCGGGAACCCTGCTCCGCCGCGACCCCGCAGTTTTGATTTCTTGAGTTCCTCAAGAACATCATCGGATGTCATTTCAAAGAGGACCTTTTCAAGAGCCGCATAGCCGTCCCTGGCAATATATTCGTTTATATCATCAGGGTTTATAAAACCGCAGTTTCTCAGGACAATCCGGAACTGCTTCTGATAAAACTCGATGTCCTCAACGCCGGTACGGCTCATGCTTAAAGATTTATCGTAAAGCAGCCGGGTAACTTCACGCCCCTTTACCAGATGTTCGGCAACAATCTCTTTGGCGTCTGCCGGCTTGACCTGAACATAAAAAGACTCGTCTGGTAAAACTTTAACGATGGGGCCCTGTTCACAAAAACCAAAACAGCCGGTTTTCAGGATCTGGACCTCTTCGCGAATTCCTGCATTTTCAGCTTCATGGATAAGGTTCCGGAAAATATCGTCGGCCTTCGCAGATTCACATCCGGTACCGCCGCAGACAAGTACATAGTGTTTGAAGCTCATCCTATTTTTCCCCCTTCTCGATGATGTCGACAGCGGGCCGGTCAAAGATATGATCATTAACCAGTTCATTTGCCATTATGTGTTTATGCACGATCTTACGGGCTACCACGTCGTTGACATTACCATAAATTACCGTTGGCATCCCGGGCATTATGACCTCAACCGTCGGTTCGGCATGGCATAATCCAAGGCAGCCGGTCTGTTTGACAACAACATCGGTAACATTATTATCTTCAAGTTCGCTCAAAAAGGCCGCGTGGGTCTTTCGGGCCCCGGCGGCAATACCACAGGTTCCGCCCCCCACAATTATCTGGATGCTTTTTCCGGAAACATCCCGTCTGTCCATCTCTTTCTTCTTTTGCTCCCGAAGGGTGCGTAGCTCTTCCAAAGTCATGGTACCGCTCCTTATTTCTCTTTACCTTGTATCTCTTCTTCGTGGGACGCCATATAGCGGCGTACCAGGTTCTGGGAGACAACGCTTTCCAGTTCTCCCAGCGCATCTATCAGTTCCGACCGCGTGACCCGGTAATTCCGTTCTCCGGAACCATCGGTCACACCATGCAGCAAAACGGCTTCGTACTCTTTTGATTTAAGTACGGCGTCGGCGAAGGTCTCAGCCAAATCCCCAATGGGAGGAGTATCAATATGATCAGTGGGAAAAGTGAAGGAGACATCCGTTCCTTTTCCCGGAACTGATTCAATGCTGAATTTTCCGCCGCACTGTTCAATCGCATGTATTAAAAACGGAATTCCCAAACCGACCTTCCGTCCGGGGTGCTTTATTCCATCAGTGTAATAAGGGTCCCGAATCCTGCACAACAGCTCATCATCCATTCCTGTGCCGTTGTCCCGTACGGATACCAAAATATTTTTATCCGATTCCAGGAATTCCACCTCTACCAGGCTTGCGTCTGCTTCGAGGGAATTGTCCACCAAATCGATGATAAAATCACCGACGGAAAAATGCATCAGGCATTCCGAAACTGGGCGATCACATCGGGCAAAACATCCTTGGTGACCTTGCCGAAGACCTCTTCACCGACGACCATTACTGGTGCCAGCCCGCAGCAGCCAACACAGCGTACTGCTTCGATCGAGAATTCCCCATCGTCGGTAACCTGGTTTACACCAATACCAAGCAGGTTTTCGAGTTCCTGGAGTAGATCCTCCCCGCCTTTCAGATAGCAGGCAGTCCCCATACACACCTGAATATTGTGCCGTCCCGGCTTATTCAGCTTGAAAAAATGATAAAACGTCACGACCCCGTAGATTTTCGCCAATGGAACATCGATCAGTTCCGCGACCTTCATAGCCGCCTGACGCGGGATAAACCCGAACTCTTCCTGAACTCTATGCAGGATCATAATCAGGTTCCCTGGTTTTTCTTTCCATTCCTCGATAAACTTCAACAGTTCGGAGGAGAACTGGATATCCGTCACCATTTGAGTAGACATGCAACCTCCCTTGTCATACAATTGCAGTGTTAGCCTAGCACTTGGCAGTGTATCGAGATGAGGCTTTCGTGACAAGTATTTGTTATGCCGGAGGAGCAAAATATTGCGATTTTTGTATAAATAATCTTGCCAGGAACACAGTTTTTAAGTAACTTAACCCAGTTTATGTGAACTGTTTCACTTTATTGAGAAGGTATTATGAATAAAGAACTTATACTGCGATTGACGAAATACAAACGGATACTCAACAAGCTGAAAGCCCTGGGTCTTGAGCGGGTTTTCTCCAATAATCTGGGCGACGCTATCGGGGTATCCCCGGCTCTGGTGCGGAAAGATTTTTCCAATCTTAGTCTGCCTGGAAACAAACGCGGGGGCTACAATATTGATGATCTGACCGAAAGGCTTGACCGCGTACTGGGATACGATGAAAATCAGAACGTTATTATCGTGGGCTGCGGACGCATAGGAACCGCTCTGATGCGTTTTGACGAGTTTCATCACGAAGGAATACGCATCAAGGCCGGCTTTGACGCTGCCCCGGAGCATGTTGACAACTCTACGGAAATTCCCGTGTATCCTCTGGAGAAGCTCCCTGAGTTCGTAAAGGAAAATGACATACGGGTCGGGATTATCGCTGTTCCCGACAATGCCGCCTCTCAGGTCTTTGATTTAATGGTTACCTCCGGCATCAAGGGCATCCTGAATTTTGCTGCTGTCGAACTGAAATGCGCCGCCATAGAAAAGGATTGTCCGGCAAACTGCACGGTACACAATGTAAACATCGGGCTGGAAATCGAGCACCTTTTTTATCAGCTTAATCTGACCGAATCCGGTATTGGCTGCGAGGACTCCTCGGACTAACGGAAACACAGGTGGAGATGGCCCAGATTTATCTGATTGCAGCAATTACAGCCGCCGCGTTTTTTGCTGTAGTGACCCTTATTCTGCTTTTTCAGCTGAGGGAACGGAACAGGGAAACATCCATGCCTTCAGAGTTCATGGCGAAGATGGACCGCATCGATACAATCGCCCGGGAAATGGAAACATTAACCCGGGCTTTTCTTGTTCCCAGGACCCGGGGAGGAATGGGAGAACAGCTGCTGGAAGACCTGCTTAAAGCCTGGCTCCCGCCCCAGTATATCCTGCTGCAGCACCGATTCAACAACGGCGCCAGGGTGGATGCGGCGGTCAAGGTAGGAGACCGGATTGTCTCCATCGATGCCAAGTTCCCCTACGAAAGCATTGCCCCTCTTCTGGACAAAGAGAACAGCGGCTCAAACAAGACCCGGGCCGGAGAACTGCGAAGGATCTTCTGTGGATACGTGGACGACATTGCAGCAAAGTACATCCGTCCGGAAGAAAAAACCTTTCATTTTGCCCTGCTGTATATCCCTTCCGAGAACCTTTACTACCGGGCCTTTATTGAAGAACAGAGCGGGCTGATGGATTACGCTCTGAAGCAGAGCGTCGTCCCCGTAAGTCCCGGCAGCTTGTTCATCTATCTGCAGACAATCGCCGTGGGACTTAAAGGCTTTGCCCTCTCGAAGCATCAAAAGGAGCTGATGGAAACCCTTTACACGCTGCAGCGGGACTTCCGTTCCTTCGCCAAGAGCTACACGGTAACCGGGACACAGCTGAGAAATGCAGCGAGAAACTTCGAAGATTCCCTGGGATCTTTTGTACGGCTGGAATCGACTCTGGAACGCCTGATAGACAAGGGTCCGGAGAACAGGCCGGAGGACACATAGGCCCGGTACAGGTTATGCCCGGGGCTTACCTTTCTTCCAGCACAATGAGCAGCGGCAGGTGATCGGAGTACCCGGTCATGGTTTTCGCGCTGTAAGCCAGGGGTGTTCCGTATGCATTCAGCAGCAGCGGATCATCGATTAATATGCATTCAGCAACATCCCAGCCCGACCCGTCTGCAAGCTCGCGGTTCCAGAAAAAGTGGTCAATCCGTTCCCAGGCTCCTCCGTAAAAATAGCTGCCTCCGTTTTCTTTTTCTGACCAGAAAGAGTATAGGCGGGCTTCGGTGGCTGCAGATTCTTCCGGTGGATTCTGGAAAACACTCAGCACAGGAGGAAATCCTGCCTCATCGCCAGGACCAAGAGCTGCAGGGTACTCCCGTCCTTCCTCCCAGGGGTCCTCGTTAAAATCTCCTGCGAGGATAATATTCAAGCCGGTATGTGTTTCGCGCAGTTCTTCAATTCTCCGCCTTATCAGCAGGGCAGAGCGGATACGCTCGGGTTCTGTCGCTTCGGCCCCGCCAAGACGGGATTTCCAGTGGTTATTCAGGAGAACGATCCGTTCTTCACCGTACTGAATACTTACTTCCAGAATGTTTCGTTCTGTATCGTTCCCTCCCGGCCGATGAACCAGGACATTTTCAACCGGTACCCGGGAGATAATCCCGGTCTGGGCAGCAGCTCCCCGGGCTTTAGGTGCGGCATAAAAATCATAGCCTCCCAGAGGCAGGAAATCCCGGGCCAGGCGCTCCAGTGTACCGCGGTTCTCTACCTCCTGTAGCAACAGAATGTCAGGTTCCCGCGGGGCTTTGCGAATTGCCTCTGCCAGAGCGGCGAGTTTTCCAAGATATGTCTCGTTGTTCCATGTGCCTGAGGAAGGATCATACTCGGGATACTCGGTTCCCTGATCGACGTCATCGAAGAGGTTCTGACAATTATAACTTAAAATGACAAGCCGGCTGCCGCCATCTCCAAAAGGATCCATGGGACAGCCGGCACATCCGGCAAAAACACATACGATTACAAGTGATACCCAGCGTGAATCCGGTTTCACGGCGTTACCTCCATACGGTAGTACCGCGAAAAGCCTCCAGGGCTTCAGATGTCAGTCCTGTTTCTTCACATATTCGTTAACAGCGGCTACCTCGTCGATCTTCCCCGCTTCCGGCGTGAAGGTAGTTCCGGTTATTCCTTCATAAGCTCCTACGTAGCGCCGGGCTGTCTCCAGTCGAACTTCATCCGGAATATCGGGAGCTTTCCCGTCACCCATAAAACCCTTCTCGATCAGCCATTGCCGCAGGTACTCCTTATCCAGCTTGTGGGGGCCATTGCCAGTCTTGAACTGCTGTTCATAGGAGTCGGCAAACCAGAACCGGCTTGAATCGGGGGTATGCACCTCATCTACAAGATGGACCTGTCCGTTCAGGATGCCGAATTCGTACTTGGTATCCACCAGAATAAGTCCCTGTCGTACACAGTCTTCGGTGCCGCGGCGAAACAGGTCCACTGCGGCCTTCTGCACTGTCTCCCAAATGCCGGGATCCACCAGCTTCTGACGGATAATCTCTTCTGAAGAAATGGGTTCATCATGCAGCCCCTGCTCAGCCTTTGTGGAAGGGGTTATCAGAGGCGTTTCAAAGCGCTGGTTCATCTGCATCCCGGCGGGCAGCTCGATTCCCGAGACAGATTTACCGGCTTTGTAATCCCGCCAGGCGGAACCGGTAAGATATCCACGGACGACAACCTCTACAGGCAGCATTTCACATTTCCGTACCGCCACAGTTCTGGGAGTAACACTCTCGATTATATGATTTGGAATGATGTCATCAGTACGGGAAAACCAGTGCAGCGCGACCTTGTTCAGGACCTCGCCCTTACAGGGAATGGTCGATAAAACCTTGTCGAAAGCCGAGATACGGTCCGAGGTAGAGATTACCAGGGTATCTCCAAGATCGATAATATCCCGGACCTTACCGCTGATCACCGTACTGCCGCAAGGCAGGGTCTCCGGCAGGCCCTTGAAAGTCCGTTTGATTTCATGGTCCAGGAAAGGATACGCCATATTATTTCCCCAGTTCTGAACGGTTGGCGACAATGCGCTGTATCAGGCCATACTCTTCGGCCTCGCCGGCATTCATCCAGAAATCCCGGTCAGTATCTTTTTCTACCTTCGAGATATCCTGACCGGTCTCGTCGGAGATCAGCTTGTTGATCTTTTCTTTGAGTTTTTCGATCTCCTTGGCATGGATCTCGATTTCTGTAGCCACCCCGCGGACACCGCTTAAGGGCTGATGGATAAGATAGTGGGAGTTGGGAAGCCCCAGACGTCTCTCCCTGGGAGCCGCAAGCAGGATAAGGGCTCCGGCGCTGGCGACCAGGCCCATGCCGATGGTATACACCTTGGGAGAGACAAAACGAATCATATCAAAAATTGCATACCCCGCATCGGCATCTCCGCCGGGGGAGTCGATAAAAACACGAATCGGATCGTCTCCTTCGGTTTCCAGTAAAAGAAGCTGTCGGATTACCCGCTCGGCAAGCTCCTTATTGACCTCTCCCGAGAGCAGAATGTTCCGGGTTTTCAACATCCGCTCGATCAAGGGTTCCGTGGTTTTCTGTTTATCCTGTTCGTTATTCTCTTCGAGACGCATTATTCTCTCCTAATAAAAACTCCACACCATGGTGGACTATATACATACTACCGTAAAGCACCTATTGTCAATCGAAGATAACTAAGAGTAGGATTACAGCCATGAAAGCAGCCTTTGCGGCCATTATCGGACGCCCCTCTGTCGGAAAATCTACATTACTCAACACATTATGCGGAAACAAGGTTTCCATTGTTGCTCCCACACCTCAGACTACCCGTAATACAATTCGGGGCATCCATTCTGATGAGCGGGGGCAGATAGTGTTTCTGGATACCCCCGGATTTCATGATTCGGAAAAAAAGATGAACCGTTATTTAAAGGAAAACGCCCTCTCTGCTCTGGAAGAGATTGATCTGGTGCTCTACATGATCGACCCCACGCGGCCCGCGGGGAGTGAAGAAAAGACCCTCATGGGTCTTCTGGCCTCTCGGCGGGAGACGACCATTGCGATAATCAACAAGGCGGACATGCGGGGGGCAAAGATAGATCAGATTTCTGAGCTCGTCCGCAGCGAACTTGATCCCGCTGAGATTCTGGTGGTTTCGGCCCGCACTGGAGAGGGTACGGATAAACTGCTGGAGATACTGTATCAGCACTCCCCGGCGGGAGACCCCTTCTATCCCACGGAATACTATACCGACCAGCAGCCCTCCTTTCGGGCAGCGGAGATTATTCGGGAATGGGCGGTGAACCGGGTCAGCCAGGAAATACCCCACGCCATCTACGTGGAAATCGCCGACATGGAAGAACGGGAGGTAACCACCGCTGCCGGAGAAACCCGCTTTAAACTCTGGATACGTGCTTTTCTTGTAGTGGAACGGGAAAGCCAGAAGGGTATTTTAGTCGGAAAGAAGGGCAAACTTATTACGGAAATCCGCAAGGGGGCCCGAAAGGACCTGGAAAAGATATTTCCCCACCGCATCGACCTGGATCTTCGGGTCAAGGTTAATCCAAAATGGCGGAACAAGGACCCTCTTTTAAAAAGACTCCTCTCGTAAAATCAAACTTCCACTATTCTCATGTTTCCCGTGGTCCGGGAGTCAAAATACACGTATATTCTCCGTATAGAGTATAGACACCGACCGGCTGCGTCCGGGAGGGGCTTCCAACACGGCTGATGTTCGGTGGAGGAGGAAAAATATGGCGGTTATTTGCATATCCCGGGAACTCGCCGCCAACGGCGAAGAAACTGCCAGGGAGCTTACGAAAATCGGCGGATACCGTTACATCGAAAGTAATCACATCGAATCCCGTATGACAGAAATGAAGATCGATCATCAGGATATCCGGCACTTCGACGAACGCAAACCGGGCCCCTTAAGCCTGCTTCCTGAACGGCGTTTACGGTTTTTGCAAGTCCTCAAGGAGATCATCTATGAGGAAGCTTCACGAGGAAACTGCATTATCCTTGGAAGAGGGGCCGGGGCACTATTGAGGGGGATTCCGGGAGTTATCTCGGTCTGTCTTGTGGCACCCCGGGAGCTCCGGGTACACCGAATAAAGCTTGCCCACAGCTGTGATGAAAGAACGGCGGAGCATCAAATCCGTCAAAGCGATCACGACAGAAGGGGATTCCTGAAATACTTTTTCGATCTGGACTGGCACAATGGCGAGAACTACGATCTGACAATCAACACCGGAGCAATCAACCCCAAAGACACAGCCGCTCTTATTGATTCGTTTCGGGGTTTTGCTGTCAGCTCTGCGGATGAAAAACGCGGTATTCAGATGCTTAAGGAACTGAGAATCCAGTCAGCCGTAATGGCCGAGATTCTCTACGCCCGGAAACTCCGCGTGCAGGGATTTTCTGCCACCATGAAGAACGGCAGACTGACCCTGAGCGGTATTGCCGGTTCCAGGGAGGAATCTCAGGCCGCGGAGACAGCCGCGCGGAGCATTGAAGGCGTTGAAATGCTGGACAATCAGATCGCGGTTTTGCCTCACGCTTCAGCCAGCTGATCTGCAGGGATGTCCTTGCATAAAGCCCCGGAGGATCCCCCCCCATTCTATTCAAAAAGGAATTGCCAGGAAACTGCCGTCTCTACCATGGTTTCCGCTGAGTCGAAGAACTGTACTCCGGATTTTTCAAATCGGACCTTAACAACTTTACCGAAACTCCTGGGGACCCTCACCACACCCTGGATATAGGGGATAGTAAGGGCCTGTTTCTGCTTCAGTCGTACAGACGTGGGGATTCCCTGTTCGGTGAGAAGGTTTTTCCGGGCGGAGGTCTTCAGCCCCTCGGCAAAAAAAGAACAGACATCCTCGAGGCCCAGGCAGCGTGTCCTGCCGTTCCAGGGAGCCTGGTGCCGGCTGCAATTCTCCATCCATAGTACCGTAGAGTTCAGTATCGCCGGATTCTTGAGAGCGAACCAGAGGTAACCCTCCGATGCCGCAGTGGCACTGGTCCATACAGGTTTTTCCTTAGCTTTCGGCTTCCGCTGAAAGATCTGGAGGATATCCCCGAACCCCTCCCTGGCGGGAAAAATTGAACAGTCAGAAAAGGGCTCCTCCTTCCAGATAGTCGGGACTTTTTCAATCCGGGAAAACCGGCTACCCGGCGCCAGGGAGTAATACTCCCTGGCACTGTAGGCCGCGGAAGATCTGGGTGCAACCATGCCAAACTGAATCGGACTATGACCGATCAGAAAAGGCCCCTGCGCGGAAGGATCAAGAATGGCGTGGTGTCCAAGGCTTACAGGTCCCGTAAACCCTTCGATGGTATGACGCTGATAGATGACCGACTCATCCTTTTTAAGAAAGATCTCTTTTCGAATGCCGCCTTCCCGGACCTTAGTCTTCATGCTGGTAGACAGAAAAACGTCCTCCCCTTCTATGGTAACTGTGGGGGATTCCCAGCGTTCCACTGCCGATTCTCCATGGGCGGGATGCACCTCGCCGCGAAAATTGTTATCGGTTCCGAAGGGGACGCAGAAAAAATCTCCCCGCATGGGACGAAGAACAGGCCACTCGGGCCTTTCATGCTCATCCTGCCAGGGGCTTATAAAGTAGGGTTTGAGCGGTTTTCTGGAGCGGTGAAAAAAGGTAACAGGGGCCATGTGCCCGCCGGTTTCAGTAAGAAAAAGCCGAACCGTACTGTTCTCAAGAAACCAGCCGTTTTGACCATGGGAGACACTTTTTCGCATGATCAGGCCCTCCTCATTTATCTCTGTTTACCGGAATCGAACAACTCAAGGGGTCAGTATTTTTCCAGCAGGGGAAGAATACGGTCCTTGCCGGCACTTAAAATAAAGGCAGCCAGGCGGGGCCCCTTTTCTTTTCCAATAACAGCCCGATATACCAGGGCAAAAAAATCCGGAGCAGCGAAGCCGTGCTCTCCTGCCACAGCATAGATGGCTTCGCTCAAGGATTTTTCATCATGGTTCTGCAGGTTGCGAACCACAGCCGCCAGAGCCCTGAGAGCCTGCTTCTCCGTGTCGGATACATCCAGGGAAGAGGTATCCGCTTCCTTCAGAGAGAAGCGGAAATCATCCGGAGCATAGGAGCTTATCCAGTTCCAGGCACACTCAGCCCGTTTGCGGAGCCTCCCGATCTGATACTCCTGCACATCCGGCAGAGCCGCAATGGTCTGGTCGATATCGCCGTTGCAGGTCTGCAGCAAATTAGTCAGGTGACGAATGGGAATCTGATACGGTATCTTCTCAGGCAAAACGTCCACCTGGGAGAGTTCGTAGATTCTGGCCTGCTTTTCCCATTTTTTGCGCTGTTTTTCCGTCTCCGGCTTATTGAAGAAGGTACGCTCGCACTTGTCGTAATCCTCGTAAATCTTGAGGACATCAAGATCAAAGGAGATCGCGAACTCGGCATTCGGCCTGGTGCCGGCAAAAAGAAAGCGGGTAACCTCGGGGGTGTAGATCTCAAGGACATCCGCCAGACTGACCACCTCTCCGGAGGAGGAGGAGATCTTACCGCCCCTGCCTTTTATGCGCACAAAATCGTACTGAAAGGTTACCGGGGCCTGTCCGTCGTATACCGCGTGAACAATCTTTTCCGCCGTATCGAAGCTGCCGCCTTCGGAGTGGTGGTCCTTTCCTGCAGGTTCAAAATCCACTCCTTCCTTGTGCCAGCGCATAGGCCAGTCAATACGCCATGGCAATTTAACCGTGGAGGCGGAGCGTAAGTCCAGGGTCTCGCTGTTACCGCAGGATTCACAGCTGTAGCTGACCGACCAGCCGCCGTCCCAGGAATCCACTTTGGTTGTGTCTCTGCCACAGGCGGTGCAGAATACGGAGACTGGAATCCACTCTTCAGGGAGCGGGCATGTTCGGTGCTCGTTCAGGATTCCCCGGGCAGCATCCTGGTGTTCCAGGGCCACGCGGATCTGTGCAGCATATCTGGAAGCGCCGTATTCCTTTGCCTGATAGATAAATTCAGGTTGTATGCCCACCATGGGAAGCAGCTCCTCGACGGCCTTTTCGTTGGCCCGGGCGTAACTCTCTTCCCGGCCGTGAGGGTCCGGTACCTCGGTAATGGATTTTCGCAGGTACTTTTCCAGCTCCTCCGGATTGGGCATATTCTTCGGTACCTTGCGGAATACGTCGAAGTCGTCCCAGGAATAGATAAAACGTACCTCTTTGCCCCGGTCCTTTAAAGCCCGGGCGACCAGTTCGGTGGAGATAATCTCGCGAAAATTGCCGATATGGACTGTGCCCGAAGGGGTAATCCCCGAAGCACAGGTGTAAACAGGCTTATCGCCCTTTTCTCTGATGATCCTGTCTGCGTTGACGTCAGCCCAGTGGGAAGTTTTCGGTGCCATGAGGGTTACTATACCGCAGCAGCGGCAGGAACTTCAAGCGAGTGTTCAGTCGGGAAAAACATTGATGAAGTAGGTGAACCTACCGGAGGGGAAATAGCTGGAAGCAGTTGAGCCGCTTTCGGATGTTTGATACGCCATGGTTGCCTGACCGCTGTCATGGTAAAAAATCATGTACAGGAGTCCCCAGTTATCAGGGCCATTTCCGAACACAAAGGTTCCTTCGCCACTAAGCTCGTCTTTCGGACCATTTGCCTGGATGTCAACAACTGCCAGATCTCCGGAAAGCTCCGTGGTTCGGTTATTCTCGTTGATACCCTTAACCGCGGCAAAGGGCAAATCAAACTCTGTCGCAGCGTAGGAATTGTACGTATAGGGAACACTATATCCATGGAACAAGCCTGTTCCGCTGTTGCTGCCGCCGTCGATTACAACAACATTGGCTGAATCAAAAAACAAACCGAGGAATTCCGATACCCCGTGCCAGGACTCGTTATCAAACTCGAGAGACCGCAAAGCAGGGATATCAGTGCCGGTGGTATTCGGCGGACTGATTTCAAGAGGATTACCCGGCCCTGTATAAGCCCACGTACCATAGGCGCTCTGCTCACCGTTGCAGGTTTCCTCAAAATTACCGGTATCGATGACACGCAGCTCCGTCTCGCTGACCGCGGGCATAAAGGCGGGAGAGTAGAACAGATATTCGCAGCTGGTAAAAGACAACACCAGTACAAAAGCTGTGAGCATCTTTACTAACCTGAAATCAGGCTTTATCATTTCAGTTTTACTCCGAATCCGATCATGGGGAAACCGCCGACGGGAGAAAAGAAATACTCTGCTTCAAAGAATACGGTCATTTTCGGCAGCCGGGGAAGATCCGTCGGTATCTCGATTCCCAGGGCCGGACCCACCGCTCCTGAGAATTCCCGGTCTTTCATGCCCGCATGAATGAGAGCGGCAGCGTAGGGTTTAACCGGAATGTCAAAGGGGGCCGCCGGAAAAAGCAGCATTTTGGCTGTAGCCGAGGGAATCGGTTTTAACGGTTCAAAATAGTCTCCGCTTATTCCGGCATAAAGATCAAAGGAGAAGAACTCCTTCATGGCATCAAAACCGGCCCCCGCCATAAAATATGCCCCTCCTCCAACCTGTGCTGACGTATAGGGCTTACTGATCCAGGGACGCCGCCGTTTTTCCGCCTCCGGCAGGCCCTCCTCTTTGATCCGGCGAAGGCTTGCCCGGTTATCCGCAGCAGCAAAAAAAGGCGGGGCGATCAGATCATACAGAACGAGAGACCAGAAGGGTACCTGCCAGAGGATAATACTCAGATCGTCCTCCATGTACCGCATTTCGTCAGCCCACATTATCAGCCCCAGGGAAGCCGCCGACGCGGCGCTCAGGATCCCCGAGGTCATCAAATCGTTGTGAAGGGCGTAACCAAAACGAGGAGCGGCTGCCAGCATCATGGGCCAGGGCGGAGGGCCATCCTCCACTCCGGGTAAAAACATAAAAGCCATCTGCCCGGCGGTCAGAAGTACATTGGTGGCCGCACCCAGCCAGACCCTCTTCATGGTCGGCTGAATCGCCGGATCCTGAGGGTTCGGGTAGAGATCGAAAAGCTGGTTTGGCTGCTGGAGACTGGAGTCCAGGGGAAGAAAATAGTCCCGTTCCATCCGTAGCGGAGTTCCGAGACTCAAATACATGGGGTCAGCCACCAGAGGGGTCCTGCCAAGCAGCTCATCACCGGCATATACTGCAGCAGCCCTGGGACGTGATGTGATAATATTCGATCCGTCAATGGGGACCGGAGGCTCTATGCCCTCGTTCCAGTTTTTAAGATCCAGTCCGGGCTCTATTGTAACAGGAATATGGTATTCCCGGCCCTCTTCAATTTTAAGAAGATAGCTCACCAGGTGATAGTCTCTGTTCGCCTCTTCTCCCGGTAACAAAAAGATGGAAATCTTTCGCTGACCGTATAAAACCTCACGACGGAAGAGATTCTCACCCACACTGTTTCCGTCTATCTCAACCCGATAGCTTAGACCAGGAGTCTGTTTGTCAAAAACAAGACGGCCAAATCCAATATGAGTTCCGGTGAACTCTTCGGCAAGGCTCACCGCTGCCAGATCCATAACGTCAAACAGATCGAAGACGCTTGCGGCCTCCATATCCATAGCAAGAGTCGCTGCATCATTGAGAGAATCCCAGGAAAAGGCACGAATTCTATATCCGCCTTGAGACAGGATCTCAATTTCTCCATATACCGCGTAGTCGACGAATTTCTGCCGCAAATCCTGAAAGACATTTTCTGTGTCAAAGGGAGATGGTGACGAGTAGCGGTCAACAGCATAGCGTTCCAGCAGCTGGAGAGTCAGTACCAGGGTATCAGCTGCTGCTTCTGCCAGACTTTCCAGACCCGGATCATCCGACGGGGTACTGAATGGAAAAACAGCAACTCTGAGAGGATACTCTTGAGAATGCAGTAGAGAACCGGAGAGTAATAAAAGAAACCCTAAGATCCCTGTTAAACGCCGTTTATTCAGCTTCACTTTATATAAATAGTAGTCGTTTTTTGCAGGTTTCTCAAGAAAATTTGAATATGGGGATCAGGCAAATTCGTCGATACGGTGTTCCCGGCGGATCTCCTCTTCCCGCCGCTGCTGTTCCAGCTCCTCTTCCCTGCGAATGCGTTCTTCTTCCCGTATCCGCTCTTCCTCAACGGCCTCTCTTCTGGCCGGGTCGGGAGGTGAAACCGGTGTCATGGGGCCGATCTCTTCGACACTCATAGACTACCTCCTCTACTGGGAATTTTTCCCTTTACCTGCTAAATTTAACTAATATGAACCGTATAGTCAAAATTCTGATGTTTGTAGCCATATGCTTCACATCCCTGTCCGCTGTGTTGTGGTCGAATGATCAACCGTACAGCGAAAGCGGAGGCGCTTCCTGGTATGGTCCGGGTTTTCACGGCAGAATTACTGCCAGCGGAGAACGTTTCGACACGAATGATCTGACGGCGGCCCATAAAACCCTGCCCTTCGGTACCCGGGTACGTGTAACCAACACCGCGAATGGAAAAAGTGTGGCGGTACGTATAAACGACCGCGGCCCTTTTGTTCAGGGACGAATCATTGATCTTTCCCGTGCCGCGGCAGAACGCCTCGAGATGCTGGAAAGCGGAACCGCACAGGTAACAGTGAAAGCGCTGGATGGAGCTTCCGTGGCAGAAGCTGTACCGGGACCGAATAATACCAGTGCTTCCGATTCCAGAAAATCCATACAGGTTGCCTCCTTTGGAAACAGAAACAACGCCGAAAAGCTAAAACAGCGCTTAAACGAAGCGGGTATTCAGGCAGATATTTTCCAGGCGGGAAGCTTTTACCGGGTAGTCATTCATGGCGTTAGCGGAGAAAACCTGGACCATGTTTTAAAAACTTTGGACGGATTGGGATTTTCAAGTCCTCTGGTCCGATAGAGGTGCCTATAAGCTATTCTGACAGAAAGTGAAAGTCCCGTTCACCATGGTAGCGGTAATAGAGTCTTCCCGTCGCGGGGAAAAAATAGAGGCTGCGTCCTGTTTTACCACCGGTATCCTCGAATAGAACGGAAATACGGTTTTTCTGCAGCAGAGCGTGGGCCATCTCGACATTCGCCGCTCCCACACGGAAGAAATCATTTCCTATCCCGGCAGCTTCTGATCCTCCAAACACATAGGCGGATAAACGGGAGGCCGGTACCCCCTGACTGGTAAGAACCCGGACCATTTGCCTGAAAGCACAGGTCAGATAGCGAAATTTTCCAACATCGGCGGTATTCTCGGTACAATTCTCCGGACAAACCTCGCTGCAGTCAGGGTCCTTCAAGCGCCGCCGGGGCAGCTGGGCATGACAGATAGCACCAATCCCCGCTTTTCTATTGAAGAGGGCAACAGAGACACAGGATCCTAACAGAGTCCAGATCCGGGGCTCCGGCCCGCCGGTGTGTATATATAAATCGCCGGGATAGAGGGAGATGTCCTGTGCTTCTGCGAAGGGTACTGTTTTGATACTGGTTTCATTCACTCTTATAATTGTACACAAAAAGACAGATAACATGCAAATACTGCCGAAAAGCACTTTCGATCTTGAAAACAAGAATTTTTTACATCTAATAATAGCCTAACAATAGTATGCAATTCTCGTATTATGAAGATTTATCGCAAACTCCAGATTGAATCACTTATTATTCTTGTACTGCTTTCAGGATCACTGATCATCTCAATATACTCAATCAGAGAAATCCAAAGCGGAATAACGGTTTTTGAACGGACCCGCAACGGAGTAGCTGCTGCCGGCAAACTCGAACGCGATGTATTACGTCTTTTTACTGTTACACTTGATATCCTGCTTTCAGAAAGCGGCGAAATCGACCATGATAGATTATTGGAACTTCGTCTGACCAGCTCAAGGATCAATCAAGATAGACAAGCATTAGGAGAAATTCTATTGCTGCCGGAACAAACTGCAGCCCTGATTAATAAAATGGATACACTGTACACTGTAATAGAAAAGCGCTTAATAGAACCGATTTACAATCGGAAAAGTGTTGACCCCGCGCTTCTTCGGGAACTGCTCTATTCCGAATATAATCTGATAGCCCGGGAGTTTACTACTCTTTCAAAAGATTACACCCTGCTCTCCGACAGTGAGGGCAGAAGAATCAGAATACAAACACAAAGCTCTTTGAGTCTTCTGATTCTTTTCTTTGGCATTGCATGCTTCAGTTCTCTGGCTCTGTCCTGGCTCAATCAACGGTGGATTATCAGACCGATACAACATACAGTACGTCTTCTGGATGAGATTGCATCAGGAGAAGCAGATTTAAACCTGCGTCTGCCTGTGTCGGGAAATGATGAAATAAGTGCACTGTGCGGCAATGTAAACAGAGTTGTATGGTCTCTGGAACAGAGCACCAGCTCACTAAAATCTGTCAGCAGCGAATCGCGAAATATCAGCGAATCTCTTTCAGTCAATACACATCAGACAAATAACGAAATACGGATTATCGAGTCCAATATTAAAGAGATGGAAGCAACAATTTCCGATCTTCAACAGGATATGCGCCAGAGCACCAATCGCGTTAGCAGGATATTTAATGCCACTACGGAGGTTCGAAGGGCGGCCCAAGAACAGAATCAGGTCATTAGAGATTCTGCTGACACAACAGTCCAGACAATGGAAACCGTCAAGAAGTTGTCCGATGATGCCAAAGAACGCCTGCAAGCAAGCCGCGAACTGACAGAGAGGACTAAAGAAGGTGCGCTTTTGATGGGAATGCTGAATAACGGAATACAAGAAGTGCATGACACAACGGATATCATCCTGGAGGCTATTAATCTGATTACCGGGGTATCGGACCAGACTAAAATATTGTCTATGAACGCGGCGATCGAAGCAGCTCACGTAGGAGAAGCAGGTAAAGGATTCGCAGTTATTGCTGAAGAGATCAGGAGACTATCGGATGCCACCAGTGAAAGTACGACCGATATAGTCGCGACCCTGAGAAATATGGCGGAGCAATTACAACGGCTGCGCGTGGACAGCCTTCAGTCTATGGATATCATCCACACTGTTCAGACAGAAACCGGGAGCTTCGCTACATCTTTTCAGGAACTGTCCAAAAGCCTGGAGACCACAGCAGCCTGGGGAGAAAGGATAGAATCCGGACTCGAGGAGTTGAGTGCCACCAGCGGTCAGTTTTCCAGCAGCGCGGAAGAGATGGCCCAGGAGGCCGATGATATTCATGAGAGCATTAACAATCTTAATGATCAGTTTGGACCTCTTCTGCATAAGATGCAGAGAATATCTGCAGGCGGCACCGCAATAGCCCAGTCCATCGTACGAATAGAGACACTCACATCGTCAAACCGTGAGCATGTCGCAAAAATCGATGAATCCCTGAAAATGCTCAGCGGCGGCCGATCCCTGAGCTGAGAACACAGCCGGCTTTGGTAAAACGCTTCTCGATGGTAAAACCGGAATCCGAGATCAGCTCATAGGTCTCCCGGTTCAGATGACAGTTGCCACTGATTCTGCGCCAGAAAGGGGTAAGAGAGTGCTGAATTCTTTGTGTCAGGCGCGAACAGCCGAGAACGTGCTCTATAAATATAATTTTGCCTCCCGGTTTGACCACCCGCTTTATTTCCTTGAGTCCCGCCTTGGGATCTTCCACGGAACAGAAAAGCAGGGTGAACACCAGGGTGTCAAAGCTGCTGTCTTCAAAGGGAAGCTGCGTTACATCGGCCTCCGCCACCTCGGCCCCGCAGCTGAAAGCGCGTTTACGCAGTAACCTGCCGGGTTCATGATCGCTTACAGTCAGGGAGCTGACGTTCAGAAAATCGTAGTATTTAAGGTTCACCCCGGTTCCTGCCCCTACTTCCAGGACTTTACCGTCTGCCCGCGGAATTATCCTGCGCCGCAGTCTCGCGATACCCCCAGCCTCCAGGGGAACCATGAAAAGATCATATAAACGGCTGGAAAGCAGCCGGCGAGAGTTCTGGGCGGTATGCTCTCTTGAACCGGTATTCAGTTCTTTCATTATAGAAAAAGTACTATAATCCCGGGGAGAATGGTAGTGAATCCCTTAGGAAAGCAGCTTCGGTCCAAAATGCCGGACCAGCACAAGCCCCAGGGGAGCCGTAACCACAATCGAGAGAACTGCCACGGAAAGCAGAACCTCCCCTCCTGGAATACCTGAAGCCAGAGGGACTGATCCCAATGCTGCCTGGACAGTCGCCTTTGGTAAATATGCCAACAGACAGAAGATACGTTCCCCCGGAGTCAGCCTCATTTCAAAAGCTGTGGCGATTATAACACCAAAAGACCGGGCAATTAGCCCACAAGCAATCAAAAGCAGCCCGCGGCCTCCTGCATCAAAAGCGGTGGGAAGATCCGCTGCCAGCCCGATTAATACAAAGAGTACAATCTCCGCGATAACCCACACCTTTCCCAGCTTGGCCGCGAGCTCATGAGCCACAGGCTCCGCTCGCTCCAGCAGAATAAAACCTACAGTCATAACTCCAAGAAGGGCAGCAAGGTGAAGGGAATCCCCGATTTGTACGAGTACTATCGCCACCATCAACAGGAGCAGCGTCTTCTCGGTGGCCCGGATACGTTCAAAATGGTGCTTGAACCAGGCAGCCAGGGCAAAACCAACGACGATTCCCCCGAGGATACCTCCAAAAATGGACAGGGGAATCTCAAGCACCAGTCCAATGGTATCCGCGGCTGATGTACTTGTACCTCCGGTAAGAAGCATCAGAAAAAGGGAGAAGAAGGTTATCGCGACCACATCGTCCACTGATGCTCCGGCAAGTACGATTGTGGGAACCTCATTCTTCCGCCCAAAGCCCCGCTCCTTAAGGTCCAGCATCGACGGGACCACCACCGCTGGAGATACTGCTGCAAGCATAAAGGCCCCCAGGGCGGAGACAAGCATAGGCAGACCAAAAATATAGCGGTATCCCAGGGTAAGGACCGCGGCTTCGGCAAGGCAGGGAATAACCGCCATGGGCAGCGCGGCCCGGCCTACTTTCATAAGGGTCTCTTTACGTATTCCCAGACCTGCCCGCAGCAGGATCACAATAAGGGCAAGGGACTTTAAGAAGGGGTCAAGGTCGTGGAGCAGAGCCGGAACAGCGTCGTAGGCGAAAAACCTCAAGCCGATCCCATACAAGACCATTCCGAGAATCGAGGGCAGCCCGATCCTGGCGGTAATGCGGCCGGCAGTCCAGCCGCCGACAAAAAAGAGGACCACAAACAGGTTAAAGGGCACGGATATTCTCCTTATAAACTCAATACGATATACGCGGACACGATAGAGCTAAGAACCGGAAAAATAAGTCCTCCCCGTAACCAGGCGATCGCAGCAGCGGCTGCGACACCCGCAATGCCGGCGATCGGTCGTTCGGGAAACGAAAAAATCACCGCCGGAAAGATCAGCGCACCCAGGGCTGCCACAGGCATAACCGAAAGAAAACGACTCAGGAATCCCGGGATTTTATCCGGAAATCCAACAAGAAACGGAAATGCCCGAGGAAGATAGGTAGCCAATGCGGCCCCGGTAATAATCAGGATTATATCGCTTCTCACAGAGCCTCCTGATACTCCGGCACCGCGGGTATGTACAGGGCACCAAAGAGTGCGGCTATAAGCAGGGCCGCGACAAAAGACCAGCCTATGGATACACCCGCGCCAAATACCAGGATGCTGTTAACGGCAGCGGCAAGGCAGGCAACAAGCAGATTCCTGCTTTCCCGCTTTACCTCCGGTACAAGCAGGGCAGCAAACAAAGCGTATAATGTACCGCCGACAGCAGCCTGAACAGGTTCGGGCAAAATCGAGCCAAAGAGGTATCCGGTAACAGTTCCGGAAACCCAGCCTGTGTAGGAGATCCCTTCGAGCCCCGCGATAAAACGGGGTTCAAGATATCCCTCCCGCATGGCGGCAACGGCGAAAACCTCGTCGGTATTGCCGAAAGCCGCGATACCACGAAGCAAACGACTGCAACGTAGTTTTGGTCGTAGAGATGCACTCATCAGTAGATAACGGAGATTGACCAGCAGAACACCGGCTACGATCTCATACAGGGCGGCGCCCGACAAGGTGAGGTTTAAAGCCAGGAACTGGGAAGCGCCGGCAAAGTTGGTCACAGAAAAAAGCAGGGCAGCGGTGAAATCAAGACCGCCGTTACGGGCAAGGAGTCCAAAAGCCACGGCAGCAGGGAAATAACCGATAAAAATCGGAATTCCCGCCGCAATACCCACACGGATTACCTGATTTTTGGTGTTTGATTGTCCGGACATGCACAACACGGTATCCACCACGAGATAACATGTCAATCGAAACAGAGGAGAATCTCACGAGGAGAAATCCGCTAATCAGCGGACTGTTTGTCTTCCTCCCGGTGAAGTCCCGGATAAACGTCAGTACGGTCAACATAAACAATTATGCTGCATGAGTTCGAGTAGCGGGATTCGATGCTCAAGCGAAGAGAGGTATTTCCGATTTCTGTTTCATAAGATCCTTCCCCGCTCTCGGTATCCAGTGAGAACCTGTGATCTTCTCCATTGTAGCTGTAGAGCACATTCAGGTTTCCCCTGCCGTCTTCAAACGCTGCATTTCCTGAAACCGAGGCTGATACGGAATGACCTTTCCTGTCGGTAAAGGAGAGATCATCCTTGAAGCTCAGCTCTTTCCTGCGATCAGAATAGAGGGTTTCACTCAGATGAAACAGCTGCTGCAGATCGTAAAGAATCGAGTTAAAATGGCGTTCTTCAGCCCGCAGTATTGAACGTACCCCGGGACGAACCTGGACTTCAGCAGACCAGTTGCGGAATACTACCTCCGGAAGGTCCACAACACCGAAATCCTGCCCAAGATCGGTCTCTACCCGGTGAAGTCCCGGACTCACGGCTGGAATCAGGAAGGGCACCCGTGAATCGCCGGTTGTGTACCCCACAAAGTCGCCGTCCAGCATTATCTCTGCATCAACAAGATTGGAATAGAGCAGGATCTCCCCTGGTTTTTCGTCCTGCAGGGAAAGAATGGACCGGTCACTGTCCGGATCAGCAAACGTTACCCTGGCTCCATTTATCGCCGCGACCAGCTTCCCGGCAAGGCTGTGAATTGTATTCTCCGTTGATCCCCGCTCGGAAACTGCTTTTACCGAGCCGGATTCCACATCCGTTATGGTTAAAGAAAGGAGCACATCCTGCCCCATAAAAACATACGTCCCGTGAATCAGTACATCCGCCCCTACAAGACGTCCGATCTCTACCGATTTCTCTTCTGCAGTAAGGCCGGTCAAGGCAAGACGCTGTTCGTCCAGCACATCTTCCATGCGACCACGGTTCACCAGAACGATTCCCGGGGCGCGGGAGAGATCAAAAAGCAGCAATCCTTCCACAATGCCCGACAGATAATCATGACGAGGGTCTCCCCCTGAATTCTCTATACCTGACAAGGCTACAGCGCTGTCTCCCCAAGCGGAGATTCCCTGAATTCCTGTAAGGATAAGAAACAGAAGAAGAATCGGAGTGCATAATCTTTTCACGCTGCGAACCTCACTTTGCTGCCCAGAAGTTTATCCCTAATTCAGCTCTCAAGCAATATTTAGACAATATGAAGTGACCCCCAGTTTGCAAATCGTGGATTCACCGGGCATACTGGGAATAACAAAATCAACGTATGCGGCTACCGCATGCAAATGGAGGTCACTGGATGAATACTGTAACGCACATTGGAATCGATGTCCACAAAGATACTTACTCGCTGTGTTCATTCAACTTTTCAGCCCAGAAGAGTTTCGGGCAAACCAGAATCGCCAGCAAGAGCTCTCTGGTGATCAAATATGTACGAAAACTACAAAAGGAACATCCTGAGTGTACAGTACTCTGCGGTTATGAAGCAGGTCCAACCGGATACGGACTCTACCGGGATTTGGCGAAAGCAGATATCCCCTGTGTGATTATGGCCCCGACTACGTTGCCGAAAGCACCAGGCAATCACATAAAAACAGACAGGATAGATGCTGAAGAACTGGCCAGACACCTGGCGTGGGGGACCTACAGTGCCGTGCATATACCGACGCCACAAGATGAAGCGGTAAAAAATTATACACGGCTGAGAAATACCCGGAAAAAGGCTCTAGGACGAGCAAAACAGAACCTGTTGTCCTTTCTACTGCGTCATGGACGATGTTTCACCGAGGGAAAAAATTCTTGGACAATTGCCCACTATACATGGCTGAAGGGGCAACTGTTTCATGATGAGGTCGACCAGGAAACGTTTACTGAATATCTGCAGGAAGTACACGACCAACAGGAAAAGGTAGACCGCTATAATCAGCGGATCGAAGAGTTGGCCGCCTTGGATGCCTACCGAGACCGGGTATCGAGACTTCGCTGTTTCAGGGGAATAGAGACGCATACGGCATTATCGTTTATTTCAGAGATTGGGGACTTCTCCCGGTTTGCAAACTCACAGCAGTTCTCCTCGTTTCTGGGCCTGGTTCCCAAGGAGAACTCCAGTGGTCAGAGAGAACGGCGAGGGAGTATCACAAAGGCCGGGAATGAACGTTTACGGCTCCTGCTTATCGAAGGAGCCAAATCAACCCTGCGAAGCAATATCTATGGAAAGAAATCAAAGCGTCTCCTGGCGAGACAGAAAGGAAATGATCCGGATGTCATTGCGTATGCTGACAGGGCTAACAGGAGATTGCACAGAGTGTACAATAATCTTGTTGCTCGCGGTGTGCATCACAACAAGGCGACCGTCGCTGTTGCCAGAGAGTTATCCTGCTTCATCTGGGGGATGATGAACAATAGAATCAACTAACCAATACTGTTTCGATAAGAGGGGTTTTAGATGAGAGGGATTGATAGACAGGATAATCGGGCAACGATCCAGCTATCTTCGAGGACACTATGTTGACACCCAAGAGGTGATTCACGTTTTTAGACAGAAAGGGCTTTAGGCGGACCATTGGCCTGCATTAACCAATATGCGTATATCAGAATGGTCAAATGCCGAAAACTGATTTCCTGTCTATCAATCCTTTTCTTCGTTCAATATTTTGGGAGTTTTATCGTGTAGAGAAAGAAAAAACCTTGACAAAGGTCACATCATATCAGTGTCCCAAACCGTGGGGATATTTTACAAATACGCATAGGCCGGAAGATACTCTGCCGTAATCTTCATGGGAGTCACAATGCTGCGCAGCCATATCATTCTGTCGCTGGAAGACATCCGACACATTCTGCTGAAGAACCGCCGCCGGGTGAACAGTGTTTTCATCTCACTTTTGATCCGCTGTGCAAGAATCCCCGCTCGTTCTGCGTGGGTTATGGTGTTGTCTCCCTGCTTCGCTATCCGATAAGGTTTGCAGTAGTTGTGGTACAAGCGGTAGATGGCAAGTCGCTCCATGCAGTCGGACGCATTGCGGGCAAACCGGACTGTCTCCCGGGTATGATCTGCACTGTCCTTTCGTATTTCCCGGTCAAGATAATTGACACTGAATAGATCATTCCGCAGTGTCCGGGGTAATTTTGAGCTGATTCGCCGGTGGTGTATGCGCTTTTGGTCTTCGGCAGTAAGATCACGATACACTTTAGCATACTGCAGATGCTCATCAGTAAAGAGCTGAACACTGGAACAGGCACTTTGCTCCTGCAAATCGAGACATACACGCACTAACTCCTGGAATGATCGATAAATACTTCTCCGATGCAGGTTGAACCTGGCCTGCATTTGTATGTTTCGTTTTTTCTGATACTCGGTCATGCGTCCCTTTCTCCGCAAATGGGCATAGTCCAAGGAGAACCAGAACTGGGATTCCTTTCCAACCAGAAGGTTTATATTATTGGGAAAGTACTGGGACAGAACAAAGCTTTCAAATCCGTCGGCTGCCAGATCTTCGGTTAAATGGAGTTCGGCAGACAAGGAGGCGTGGATGGCGATTGCCTGCCGTGCAAGCCTGCTGATGCGGTTGGTGATTGTTGTCGGCGAGACCTTCAGAATGCGCGCGGTATCCCGGATTCCGGAGGAGGTAAAGAGATGGGAGAAGATTGTTCGGCAGGGAAGTTTTCTCTTTGCAAAAAAATCGATGCTGAAGGTTTGGGAAGAGAAGCCTGCACCGCAGTGTTTGCAGTGGAAACGCTGGATTTTTCCAAAGAGGCGGGATTGGTAGCTGCCGTTTTTTTACATACCAACCGGTGACAGATTGGTCGGAAGGGTGATTCTGACAGTCCCTGTTGGGACAAAATGAGGGACGAAACATGCTTGCAACTCCTTTTTTTCGCGGATCTACTGGTAAATACCAGCGATACAAGGAGTTTGCTTCAAATCATCCCCACGGTTTGGGACACTAGTTTATTTCTTCGCCCGTAGACGGGCCATCTCGGCCCTCCACACTTTCAACTGGGAAAGATCTACTTCCCGGCCTTCGGCAAGAGCCTTTCTGCAATTTTCAAGAACAGGCATCTCCGAGTCCCCTGCCAGCTTGCACGCCGCAGCCAGGTCAGGAGCGATTTCCCGGGGAATCAGTACAACTCCGTGACGGTCTGCAGCCAGCAGGTCTCCCGGATTGACTGCAACACCACCGATGGTCACCGGGGTATTGTACTCCTCTATGTGAATATAGGCATGGGTAACCAGTAAACATTTCGCAAAGAAACCAAAGCCGAGTTCCTCCACCTCATTAAGATCCCGCACTCCTCCATTGGTTACTACGCCCACGGCGCCCAGGGCCTTATGGGTGGTGGCATTAACCTCGCCCCAGAATGAACCTACCGGTTCGGGATCCAGATCCTGGATAACAGCAATCGCAGGGCGGGGGGTTTTTTGTAATATCTCAAAATACTTCATCCAATTTTCAAGCTGCACCTGTGTGGGAGGAGTTGATGCGGAAACCTTGGCCGTACAGGCATAACCGATCATGGTTTTACCAAAGGGAAGAATACACTTTATCTCCGGAGACATGGCCCCTTCTGTGCGGGGACGAACGTTGAACCTCTCGATCGCGTTGGCAATTGTGGGTGTGTCGAACATCCGCAATCCCTCGATCTGTTGTTGTGTTAACTCAGACAATTCAGTTACCTCCGTTTGCAATAACCCGCGGTCACGCAATAATCCTTAAATTGTATACCAAGGATGTACAGGAGTGTAGCCTTCCGTAACAGCGGAGTCAAGCGTAAGGAAATAAAAAACCGGCGGCACTGTATTAAGGCAGTACCGCCGGTAAACTGAAAAGTAAGGAGTCTATCCTTTTACGCTTCCTGCCATAAGACCGCGAACAAAGAATCGTTGCAGACCAAAGAAAACAGCTAGAGGAAGTATCATACTCAGGAAGGCTCCGGAGGTTAACAGGTGCCAGTCCTGACCCTTCTCACCAACCATTGCCGCCAAGGCACTGGTAACAACCCGGTTCTTGTCTCCCAGGAATACAAGAGCAACCAGATAATCATTCCAGACCCACAGAAACTGAAAAATCGCAAAGCTTGCCAGGGCCGGAACAGATAGAGGCAGAACAAGGCGCACGAAGGTAGTAAAAGGCGTAGCACCATCAAGATAGGCCGACTCAAAGATATCCCGGGACAGGGTGCTGATATAATTGTACAGCAGGTAGATTGCCAAAGGCAGACCAAATCCCGTATGGGCCATCCACATGCCAAGGAAAGAACCGGTAATACCCCAGCGGGTAAAATCCCGCAGAATCGGAATCAGAGCAATCTGCAAAGGCACAACCAGAAGGGCCACCACCATAGTAAAGAGGGGCCGACGCATAGGGAACTCCATCCAGGCGAAAGCATAGGCCGCGAAGGCTGCAATCAGTATGGGGATAACCGTGGCGGGAATACTGACCGCCAGAGAGTTCAAAACAGCATCGGCAAAATTACTCCCCTGCCTGGAGATCGTGTTTCCCTGAGCATCCATAAAGGAGACCTCCCCGCCGGAAAGAACATCCTTATAGTTCTGCATAGTCAGATTAGCGCCGAACCCTATCCATTTTTCTTCGTACACCCTGATCGTTCTGGACCGCTTATTACCGATCCAGCGAGCTTGTTTCCGGTCGTCTATATTTACACCCTGGCGCCACTGTTCAAAAGTGGCAGTGTACCCCTCAATAGTTATGGGTCCATCCGGGTCTGTATCAACAGGCAGCTCATACTCTTCAGTAACAACCCAGTCTTTATGGGGAAGGACAGACCACCAGCCGGATCCGTATATATCCTTGGAATCCCGAAAGGAGGTAACAAATATCCCTAAAGTTGGGACCGTCCAGGAGACTACGATTACAATCAGAATAATTTCAACAATTAATCTGCCTGCAGAAAACCGCTTTTTGTCTTTTATCCTTCTCATTTTAATACACTCCTGGCCCGGAACTGCCGCAGGTTGTAGATCAAAACAGGAACAATCACCACCAGCAGGATAATCGCGATTGCCGAAGCGCGGCCTGAATTGTTATAGGTAAACTGCTGCAGATAGAACTCGTTGGCAATAACATTGGTTCCGTAGTTGCCGCCTGTCATAACCCGGACAATATCAAAAAGCTTGAGGCTGAATATCAGGATCGTCGTGGTTACAGTGATAATAGTCGGCATAATTGAGGGTATCGTAATGTTAAAAAAGATGCGTACTGGCCCGGCACCGTCAACCCGGGCGGCCTCATTTATGGACTCCGGAATACCTTTTATGGCCGCCGAGATTATTACCATAGCGTAGCCGGTTTGCAGCCAGACCATAATAACTATTAAAAAGAAGTTATTCCAGAAAGGAATCAGAAGCCAGGCCTGTGCTTCACCCCCCAGGGCGGTGACAATTGCGTTCATTAGCCCGATTTCGGCTATTCTGACCCCTTCGCCTTTATAGGCATAAATAAATTTCCAGATAACACCGGCTCCTACAAAGGAGATTGCCATGGGCATGAATATCAGGGATTTGATAATCTTCTCAAAACGGCTCTTATCTGCCAGTACAGATATTATTAGTCCCAGAATAACACAGGCGGAGGTACCAAACACAATCCAGAGAAGGTTATTCCGAAAGCTCTCCAGCATGATAGGATCGGTAAAGGCAAACTTGTAATTGTCCAGGAATACAAAGTTTCTCCCAGCCGCGTCCATAAAACTTAATAGTAGGGAACGCAGGGTTGGAATAACCAGGGCCCACAGGAGAAAGATAGATGCAGGGCCTGCGAAAACAAAAGCAACCGCCATTGAACGTATGCTTCTGGGCATAGACTGGGCAATCTGATTGAGCACAAAAAAGAGCATCGCCACAGAGCCGAGGCCCCAGACAACAGCAAAGAAGGTCATTAAAACCTTGGTATTCTGCAAATTCTGCAGCAGCAGGAATCCTCCGATAAGTACGACAGCCGTCAAGACAAGAAGAGCAAACAGGGCTGCATAGCGCCACGAAGGTTTAAGGTCTTCGAGCATACTTGCCTCCTTTAAAGAATAGGGTCGCGAAAGGCCAAAAGACCCTTCGCGACACCGGGAAAAGTAAGATCACAAATCAGTTCGGCCAGGAGGCATCAATGGCCTTCAGAGCCGCGTCCAGAGATTTGGAACCGGAGACATAGGCAGTCATCTCTTTCCAGAACGACCCGGCACCTACGGCGCCCGGCATTAAGTCTGAACCGTCAAAGCGAACACTGGTAGCGTTCTGAATAACCTCTGCAACCTTGCGGTCAACAACATTGCTGTACCAGCTTAACTTGGAATCCTTATGAGGAGAGATTGCTCCGCCTGCCCGGACCCAGCCTTCAACCGACGCGCCGGTTGCGAAATACTGCATTACCATGCGTACCTCAGGCCTGTCGTCAAACATTGCATAGATATCACCGGCAACCAGAACAGGCCGGCCGTACTGGGGATCAACACTGGGCAGGTAGAAGAAGTCGTAGTCTTCACCGGCTTTCAGATTCTCAGGGAAGAAAGAGGTAATAAAGTTTCCCTGCTTGTGCAGCCAGGCTTTGGGCGGGTCTTCAAACATAACCTTCGGAGCATCTCCAAAGCTTGTAGTAGCTATGCTCTTGCGGCCTCCGTATACCATGCCGTCGGCGAACCAGATATCCGCCATGGTTTCGATTGCTTTACGGACCTCGGGGGAGCTGAATTTCAGTTCACCGGCAACCCACTTGTCGTAATTCTCGAGACTGGTGGTGCGAAGCATCATCTCTTCTACCCAGTCGGTGGCAGGCCAGCCGGTGGCGGCGCCTGACTCGATACCGACGGCCCAGGGGCTGTCGCCGTCCGCCAGGATAGTGTTCTGTAGTTCAACAAGCTCTTCCCATGTTTCAGGAACCGTATATCCTGCTTCATCGAAGGCCCTCTTGTTGTACCAGACCAGGGATTTACCGTTAACACGACCCCAGACACCCGCCATAATTTCTCCATCGGGAGAATCCATGGTTGCCATGTCAAGCCAGCTCTGGATATAGTTCGACCGAACCTTGTCCATATCCAGAACCTTGTTCAGGTCAATCACAAAGCCTTTGCCGGCAAAGGTATCCAGAAGACCGGGCTGGGGGAAATCAACGATGTCCGGAGGATTTCCGCCTTCCACGCGAATGGAGATGGAAGCCTCAAATTCCTTGCTCCCCTCATACTGAATATCAATCCCGGTCTCTTCTTCGAAGGATTTGATGGATTCTTCGAATTTAATGGCGTCGTTATCCGTAAACGGACCGGCCATGGTAACAACCGTACCCCGGACCTCTGCATAGGGATCTTCAGCAGCAGCAGCCTGTTCTGACTCTGCCGGGGCTTTGGCGGCCTCTTCGCTCTTACTGCATGATGTGAAGGCCAAGAGGATGCCTGCAATCATGATGACAAACATGATCTTTTTCATGTTTCCCACTCCTTTTATAATTTTTTTAATCCCTCCAACGAAGGGTTTTCTCTTCCATATTAATTTCGACGATTTACCCCGCAGGATTCCCTGATGATCAGCTCAGGCTTGATCATCTCCTGAAGCAAGGGCAGACTGTCTCCCTCTACAAGACGCACAAGCCGTTCGCAGGCATCGCTTACCAGCCGTTCCCGGGGCTGGTGCACAGTAGTAAGGGAGGGCCGGAAAATCCGGCCGAATTCGATATCGTCATACCCGACAACGGCTACATCATCCGGAACCTTGACACCCATATCCAGCAGCGCCGCGATAGCTCCTATCGCCATTATATCCGCTTCGGCAAAGATGCCGTCTATATCGCTTATAATACCGCGGTGATCCATAATCGTCTGGTATCCAAACTCATAGGTACAGGAACCGTACAGAATATTACGATTCACAACGGGAATGTCATGTTCAGCAAGGGCCTGCTTATAGCCTGCCATACGCTCTATAAACTGAAGCTCTGATGAGTCCTCGTTTATACAGAGAATATTCCGCCGTCCATCCCGCATGAGATGCTCGGTGGCCAGAAACCCTCCGTACTCATGATCCACGAAGATATAATGCATATCGTTATAGCTAACGTTCTGAGGTTTAAAGTGAAGAACGACATAAGGAATCCGTCGAAGATTGATAAACTGCCAATCCTCACTGCTGATATTTGGATGGATAAGCAGAAGTCCGTCAATCTTGCGCCGGTTAACCAGCTTTTGTATATTGCTTTCCCCGGTATAGCTGTTTCTGGCAAAGGTAATAATCGTATCCATCGATGCCTTTTCCAGACTTTGCCGGACAGACCGCATTAGAAGCTCCATATAATAAAAAGAGCCGAAACGTTCGAAGATTTCTGGACATATTACACCGATGGTGCCTGTTCTGTTGGTAGACAAACTGCGGGCGTTGGCATTGAATTCAAAATTAAGGTCCCGGGCAATACGCTTAATAAGGCGTTTTGTTTTCTCCGACACATGAGGACTGTCGTTGAGACTGCGAGAAACCGTCGAATGACTGACCCCGGCGATTTTTGCAATGTCCTTTATAGTTACCTTTTTCATCAATATTTGCACATCCTATGCACACGTCTGCACATCTGTACTCACTCTAACTCCGCCCAGGACAGTTGTCAAGAAAAAATATTGCCATATAAAATGTTACTATAAGAAGAAATACAATATACCTTTAATAATTTATCAATAAAAATGCTTCCAAAACTTCAGGATTATGAAACCGGTGCACTGTTTGCACACGTGTGTATTATTGTATATACTTAGCAGAAAAACAGTTGCAGACAAGGAGGACGGAGTGATAAGCGCAGTAATATTCGATCTTGATGGTGTCATAGTCTCCACTGACGAATACCACTTTCGAGCCTGGCAGGAGTTGGCAAAAGACCTGGGGGTACCTTTTTCCCGGGAAGATAACAGCCGACAGCGAGGAGTCAGCCGAATGGAGAGTCTTGAAGTCCTTCTTGAAAAGTCAGAACGCAGCTATACCAGGGATGAAAAACTTGCCCTGGCGGAGAAAAAGAATATGGTATACAGGGAACTGCTGGCACAGTTGTCGCCGGAAGAGATCCTCCCCGGAGCCATGGAGTTCGCCGAGGAGTCCCGGAAGATGGGCTTAAAAATCGCGGTTGGCTCCTCCAGCAGAAATACCCCCTTTATACTGAAGAAGATCGGCCTGACAGACTACTTTGACGCAGTAGCCGATGGTAATGATATTCAGCGTTCCAAGCCGGATCCTCAGGTCTTTCTGATCGCCGCCGAAAGGCTGCATACTCCACCGGAAAAGTGTCTTGTTATTGAGGATGCCGATGCGGGGGTAGAAGCAGCCAAGGCAGGCGGAATGTCCGCCCTGGCCGTTGGAGCTGCAAAAGAGCATCCGAATGCAGATATCCGGGCCGAGTCCCTCGACGGCCTGCGGGTCGCGGAGATCATGGGGTTGTTGAGTTGATGCCCCGACTCATCTTGCTCCCGATACAGCCGGAATGCTATAGTAAAGAATATGCTTGACCGTACTTCGGCCCTCATTCAATGGGGTCGTTATTATACTGGCGAAGGAATTGAAACCGGAATCCCTTTTGCCGCCGCTGCCGCCGAATACAGGAAGCAGATAAAAGCCGGCACTGCCAGTAAGGAAATCGTGCAGCAGGCAGCGGAGTTCCTCTTCTTTTCCGGCCGTATTGATCAGCTCAGAGAACTCGAACCTTTTATAACCAAAAAAAGCCTGCAGACGGAAGCCAGCGTGTTTGCCTTCTGCGCTTACGCCTGGGCTGGAACAGATATGTCCCGGGCTGTGGAACTTCTGAGCCGGGGAATTAATACTTATCCCGACGATCCTGAACTTGCCAATGATCTTCTGCGTTTCAAACTGATTCGGGGAGCCAGAGTTCTACCGGAACTCAGTGAAGAGACGGATATCAGCAGCGGCGCGGAGAGCTTTGCAGGACTCCGCTCCAGTATCTACCTGATCTTCTACCTGGCGGAGAATAATCTACTGGAATCCTTACCCCCCGAAATTGAAGCAGCAGTGCAGGAACTCAAGCGTATTGCTGCAAACGACGCGGAACGCCGGGAGGCACTGCTTATAGAAGCCGATTACGCCGGCATGCGGGAGAACGATGCCGTAGAACTCCAGGTGATTACAGCGGCACTGGAACAGTTTCCCGAAGATTTCGACGTGCTTAGTGCAGCCGCCCGGCTTGGTACGCAGAACCTGTCCCTGCATCGGGCGGGAGACCAGGACCGCGTCCTGGAATACGCCGACAAACTTCGAAACTTGAGACCCTGGCACCCCGGCGGATACTCCCTGTACGGGACCCTGATGTTATTGCTGTCGGCGGAGGAGTTTTCTTCTTTCAGAAAAACCTCCCCTTCCGGCCTGCTGCGCGACGGAATTGAAGCTTTTGAGCAAAGTGTGGGTATAGAAGCCCTGGACCAGAGGAGTTGGGAGGAACTCTTCTTTGCCCTCGCCTCCCTGTACAAGCTGATTGAAGAGCCCTCTGAAATCGAAGATATCCAGGCCCGAACCCGGGAGCACCTTAGCCGGCTGCCAGCAGAACTCACTGCCGAACCGGGCTTTCTTGCGGAGGCAGGAAAAACCATCTTCGAAAGCGGCATGGAACACGAAGGAGATTCAGTCATTCGCCAGGCGGTTGAACTGGCACCTTTTGATCCCGGGGTAATGCATGCCTCAGGTACTGTGTCCTTTATTCGGGGACTACGCAGCGACAACACCCATGAACGGCAGGAGCTGCTCTACGCAGCGGCCCAGGCTTTCCGGCAGGCATGGAAGGCGGGAGAAGATCCCTTTGAAAAGGGCCGCTACCTGATTACCCTGGCAAGCGTTTACAATGAACTGGGAGAGACCGAACAAGAGCTCGAGGTTCTGACAGAAGGACTCCGTGAGGAGCTGCCCGACGATGAGATATACCTGCGGATCTCCGAACTTCTGCACCGAAAAGGAGACATATACAGTGCCGTAAAAGCCCTTGAACTGGGATTCAAACTACTGCCGGCATCCGCTGATCTCGGTATAGAGACTGCCAGGTGTTATTCCAGGGATGGCCGTTTTAAGGAAGCTCTTGAAATACTGGACAAACTCCTTGAACGATATCCCAATACCCCGTGGATATGGAACCAGGCAGGCATAATCTATATAGAAAAGGGTAACAACCTGAATAATGCCGAAGAACGGCAAACAGCCTACGAAACCGCCGCCCGATCATACGACCAGGCACACAGAATGGCTCCGGAGGAGTATACCTACCTTGGAAACTACGGCGATGCCCTGCGGCTCTGCGGTAATCTTGAGGCCTCTCAGCACTTCCTGAAAAAAGCCATGGAACTGAACAAGTCCGATGCCTTCAGTCTCAACTCCCTGGGACTTGTTTATAGCGAAATGGCCAAAAATGAAGCCTCCAGAGAAAAGCAGGAGGAGCTGATCCTGGAAGCTGAGCGCTACTTTGACAGAGCAGCAGACTGTGATCCGGGGAATCCGGTTTTCCTCATCAATCTGGCGGATCTGTACTACGATCTTGGATTCTTCGAAGAGACCATAGATATGTACCAGCGTATTATTGAAAGTGATGAGGACCCCTGGCAGTACTATGATATAATCGGCCTCTGTTATTACCATACAGGACACCTGGAGGAGGCCATACACTGGTTCAGCCTGGCCATGGAAAAAGAACCCCAGGCCCCGGAGGTGGTTAACTCCCTTGGACTCTGCTTTTTTGGAGCAGGCAGGATCAACGAAGCCATTGAGTATTTTAAACAGGCATCACTGCTGGATCCGGAAAACCCGGTCTACCTGGACAACATCGCCATGGCCCAGTACAACCAGATCGGATACTCCGCGGACCCCGGTGATTACCCCGGAATGTAACTCCGTTTCGATTGACAAAATACCCCTGCTTATGCTTTTATTAGGACCTGTCGGGCCTATAGCTCAGTTGGTTAGAGCAACGGACTCATAATCCGTGGGTCGTAGGTTCAAGTCCTACTGGGCCCAGAGAAAACACCCTCGTCTGCGAGGGTGTTTTTTTATAATAAATGCCTATAGAATAGAGACTTACACATTTCGGAAAATGGAAAGATTTCTGGAGCTATTCCTTGAAACTACCATAAGTCGCACAAAAGTCGCATTTTTTTTAGAAAAATCCTGTCTCATTCGTAAAACAACTCTAAGCACACACAATATCAGGAGTTGTTATGAGAGCACCGTGGAATTTGGATAAAAGGACAACAAAAAAAGGTAAGGTATGGGCTGTCAGGTTTTAGGATAATGAAGAGGAGAAATTCTATAAACCAGAAACTTGGATATTCCAAACACTTCGCCCCCTACTATATAATGGTGCCATTATATGCCAATCTCATTTCCTGAAAACCCTTTTGGGAACCCGAGTTCCTGACATTTCACACCTTACCTGGACCAGAATGGAGTGTAAAATATCAAAAAGAAATCTTCTGTTAAATAGTGATTTGACACCCTAATCAGATGGCTATTAAATTCATATAACATTTTTATTGAATAATAACAGATGCGATGTTAGTATTAATATCCAATGTTAAACAACGAGAATCAATATATAAAAACTCTTGCCTCATATATAGAGAAAACCCTGGGTTTCAAAGTCGAAATCTGGGTTTGGAAAGACAAAGAAATATAATGAGCCCAGGAAACGAGACAGCTTCTGGGGGTGCCTTTAAGGTGTAACTCTCGCCTTCCAGGGAGCAGAGAGGTATAGTAGTACCATGAGGAAGAGCTACAACACCGCATTCAAATCGAAAGTGGCACTTGAGGCTATCAAGGAGCAGGAGACCATACAGCAGATTGCACTTAAATACGATGTGCATCCGAACCAGGTATCGCAGTGGAAAAAGCAGCTGCCGGACAATCTTCCTGCGACTTTCGAGCGTCCTAATAAGAAGCGAGAAGAGGAGCGCAGGCTTGAGCAGGAGCGCGACCAACTGCTGCGAACTGTTGGAGAACTGACAGTTGTGAACGAATTCCTCAAAAAAAAACACCGCGAGTATTACGGGAAAGATCCGGAATGATTGATCCGAACCATCCCGAGCTGAGCATAGCGCAGCAGTGTCGTACTCTTGAGGTCACTCGGAGCTCCTACTACCGCAAAGGCCGAGATATGCGAACAGAGACGGATCTGGAGGATCTCACAGTCATTCTGGAGTATCACAAGAAGGTCCCCTTTTACGGCTATCGCAAAGTATCACGAGTGCTGTTACCCGAGCATCCTCACCTGACCAGAAAACGAGTCAGGCGGCTGATGAAGCGTTTTGGACTGCGGGCATTATATCCTGGGCCAAATCTGAGCAAGGCACGCAACGATCACAAGAAATATCCGTATTTGTTGCGCGGTAAGCAAATACGGCATCCCAATCAGGTTTGGGCCAGTGATATCACCTATATTGGTCTTCCGCAGGGGCACGTCTATCTGGTGGCTATAGTGGATCTGTACTCTCGTAAGGTCTTGAGCTGGCGGCTTTCGAATAGCATGGATCCGTCATTCTGTGTTGCCGCGCTGCAGGAGGCGATCGAGACCTATGGGGTCCCGGCGATCTTTAACACGGATCAGGGTAGCCAGTTCACAAGCAGGGCCTACCTGTCGGTGTTGGAAGAACACCAGGTGGAGATCAGCATGGACGGGGTTGGCCGCGCACTGGACAATGTGTATGTCGAACGACTGTGGCGCTCATTGAAATATGAGGATATCTACCTGCGGTCATATGAGAGCATGGTGGAATTACATCATGGGATTGAACACTACTTCACGTTCTACAACACCGAACGGCTACACCAGTCGCTGGAGTACAGGACACCGGAAGAGATGCATCAATCATTCGCTACGGAGAACCCGCTGCCGTTGGCAGCGTAGAATAAAACAGGAGGGAGGAGTACACCTTAAACTTCCTATAAAACTGTCTTGACAATTGGGCGCAGTTCAAAAGTCTTCCGTTCCTTCTTAGAGAACAATACTCATTTTATGTAATCCGTTTGCCAGATTCCAACCATCTTATTTTCACCGAAAACCGGGAAAACAGAAACACTCCGGCTGTCATTTCCAAACATTGTAAAATGTTAACACAGTACTGGACTGGGGGAATTATATACTCAAAAGAGACTCTGTCCTCAACAGACAGAATAAGACTGATTCAGGCAAAAGTACCTTTCATTATACCGAAGAAACAGCTTTATCTACCGTTTATAGGAATAGATCTTAAAGAAATCTTTCCTCCTGAAAAGAGAAAGACTGAAAAGCTCAGCCCCTCCGCCCAGTTAATGATACTAGGTAAACTATATCAAACAGACTGGATAAAAGATTCACCGTCAAAAATGGCAACCAAGATAGGAATGACCAACATGTCCGTTGGCAGAGCGTTTAGTGAACTTGAGCTTCATAATCTTGTTTCTGTCAGATTATCCGGGAAAGAAAAAACATTGGAGTTTAACTTAAGCGAAAAGGCTCTTTGGGATGAAGTACTCCCTCTGTTGAAATCCCCTGTGACTTCATCCGAGACTGTACCTTATCAGCTTAATAATGACTTGATACTTTCAGGAGAGTCTGCTCTTTCTACGTATTCCATGCTTGCTGAACCAAGCATAGAGACTTTTGCTGTATTGAACAGAGCAAAGAACATCTCTATTCAATCAGAACTTCAGAAAGCGGAGTTATTTAAAGAGATGATCATTCAACGATGGTCCTATGACCCCCGAATCTTATCAAAAAACGGTGTTGCGGACCCGCTTTCAACTTTCCTCGAATTCAAGGATTCCGATGATGAACGAATAGAAGAGTCTCTGAGAGAATTACTTAAGGGGATGAAATGGTAAAAGGGCTTGATCTCTTCCGGGAACATTTCAGAGCTACAAAAGACCTTGATATTGTGCTTTGTATTGAGTCTTTTGATTCCGATTTCGCAGGAAGGTTCTGGGAGTTCGTTGTAGCAGGAGAATATTCAAACAGACAGAAAAGTTCCGGAAAAAAGCTTTTTTATCGTTTTCATTCCCCCCAGAAAGATGAATATCCTTTTATGCTGGAACTATTCTCAAGAGTTCCAGATTTTCTTCAAATAGAAAGTATAAGTACACAGCTTACACCAATCCCGGTTGAAGAAGACATATCCAGTCTCTCGGCGATTCTTCTTGATTCCGTGTATTATAACTTTATACATCAGAATAAAAAAATCATTGAAGATTTGCCTTTGATCGGACCGGAAATCCTGATTCCGTTAAAAGCCCGGGCTTGGATGGATTTGACAAATCGAAAAGAATCAGGACAAAAAATAGACTCCAGGGATATCAGAAAACACAGAAATGATATTTTTAGATTGTTCCCTCTGCTGCCAGGGAATCTTTCAATAAGCTTTCCGGAGGAAATAAAAAAAGACCTTAAACAATTCACTGATAGAATTGTATCCGATTCTGGAATAAACCTGAAAACTCTTGGTATAAGAACACAATCCCTAAACGGAGTTATTTCAAGGTTGAAAGAACTTTATAGAATTTGATTAACATGATAGTAACTGCGGATAAGATACAAGAAAGAAGCTTTCATTGATGAAAACTACCGATGAGCAAAGAATAACAGCGATAAAATCCGAATTACAGCAACTCGAATCTCGAAAACAAGTCTTGCTTTCAGAGTTAAGAGAATTAACGTCACAGGATACAGAAGCAGAAATCTACGCAACATTCCTTGGAGAGAAAGCGTTCGACAAAGAACCCGAGACCCCGGAAGAAAAGATACAGCTATTTGTGATACTTTTCCGCTGTAGAAGCGACGTGTTTCCACGTTATTGGGAAAATAAAAAATCCGGAAAAAAGGGATACAGTCCGGTCTGTTCAAACGAGTGGAAAAACGAGGTCTGCTTTAAGCCTAAGATAAAGTGTAGTGCCTGTTCCAATCAGTCATTCGTTCCCTTCGATGCAGCCTCTGTAAGAGAACACCTTATGGGTAAGATGGCTATGGGTTCATACGCAATTGATGAACAGGACAAATGCATTTTCTTAGCCGCTGATTTCGATAGATCTACTTGGAAAGAGGATATTCACGCATACAAAAGCGCCGCAGACGAGATGAATATACATGTGGCAACAGAGTTTTCAAAATCGGGGAACGGGGCACATGCCTGGATATTCTTCAAAGAACGGGTACCGGCAAAAAAAGCAAGGCGTCTCGGTGAGATTATTCTCAGCAGAGCGATGGAGTCTCAAAACACATTGAATCTTGACAGTTACGACCGATTCTTTCCAAACCAGGACCTGCTTCCCTCCGGTGGATTTGGCAATCTAATCGCATTGCCATTACAAAAGCAATACCGTAACAACGGCCTTTGTGTATTTCTTGATAGAGATTTCAACATCATCTCAAATCAATGGGAATACCTGTCACAACTCCGCTGCCTTACAGAAAACGAGCTTGATACAATACTGTACAAGGCCAATGCTCAGGAATATCGGCTGGATTCAGTGGATGAAATGACAGCAGCCGAATCGGTTCTAAGAAATACAAACTACAAAACCGAAGATACCTACACAGGTACAGTTTCTCTTACCATCAAAGGACAAATAGCAATTCCACTTGAGGAGATTCCTGTAAAAACCGTACTGCAGCTTAAAAAACTAGCTACTATTGCAAACCCTAAATATTTCGAAGCCCAGAGAATGCGCTTTTCAACATGGAATATCCCAAAATACATTTTTTGTGGAGATAACGATTCCAAGAACCTGTATCTTCCGCGAGGCCTAATGCCGCATATACAAGAAGCCTTAAAAGCATACGGATTTGAAGTTGTAGAAGAAGACCGTCGGAACAGCAACGATAAAATCGACATTGGGTTTTCCGGTACATTATTTGAATATCAAAAAAGCGCCGCCTTGTCCTTACAGGAAAAAGACAATGCGGTTCTGGTTGCTCCTACAGGCACAGGAAAAACCATTATGGCTCTTTTTATGATCAGCCTGAGAAAATCCAGAACCTTGATACTGGTTCACCGAAGCACCCTGATTGAACAGTGGATTAGCTCTTTATGCGAGTTTATTCCGGAAATCAAGAAGAAGGATATCGGAGTTTTAGGCAGTGGTCGTAAGAAACTGAAAGGTACAATCGACATAGCCATGCTGCAGTCAATCGCAAACATAGAAAATTTGGAAGAGAAAACAAAGGGATATGATTTTCTTATCATCGACGAATGTCACCGAGTCCCAACCGTCACATTCGAACCTGTCCTCAAAACAATCAACGCCCGATACGTGCTTGGCTTAACAGCTACTCCTCAGCGAAAAGACCGTTTTGAATCAATTATCTTTATGCAGTGTGGACCTATTGCACACACTGTTGAGGATGTAAATCTGAAAAGCCAGAAACGGAAAGTATTTTTCCGAAGCACCAAGTTGCCGGATATCGGAACTGTATCGTCCATCCAAGAATTATGGGAGTACATAACCGAATCGGATGAAAGGAATGAGGATATACTATCCGATATAGTGCACCTGCTTTCTGAGGGAAAATCTCCTCTGGTAATCTCCGATAGAACGGAACATCTGGACATGCTCAGCAATTCACTAAAGGGAAAAACTGATACTTCCATTTTTACCCTCAAGGGAACTATGGGAAAAAAGAATAGGAACGAAGCCATCGCTGCTGTAAGAGAATATGTAGAGAATAATAAACAGTTTTGCCTTTTTTCCACAGGCTCTCTTATCGGTGAAGGTTTTGATCTGCCGGAATTAGACACCATGCTCATCACTATGCCGATATCATTCAAGGGAAGATTAACGCAGTATGTCGGCAGACTCCATCGGCAAAACAGTCCGGACAAAAAGGAGATAGTGGTGTACGATTATGTGGATACCTGTTCCGGGATGACAATTTCAATGTTTAAGAAACGCATCTCCGCCTATAAAAAGCTTGGATATTTACCGGTGTATGATCCCGGGGATAAGATCGCAAAATGGTTATAGTTTGATAGATATGTATTAAGACCTCCATTCTTTATCCTTGTGACAAATTGTTGCCATATTTCTATAATTGATTACAATTAGTCACATGGACACTCAAAACGATATTATCTATCGACTACTCGAACAACGCAAAATAGTAAGAACTGAAGAACTATCAAGAGTAGGCGTTCATCGTCAAACCATTCGTAGACTGGGAAACGCAAAAAATAGTAAGACAGGGCGTTGTTTGCCTACTAAGCGCCCTTTCCTATCATGGAATAGGTACGCAAAATCCATCTGAAGTATGGATGGCGATTCCAAGAAAAACACGTCCCCCTAAAATCGATAATTCGCCAGTAAAAATTGTGAAGTTCTCCGGAGAAGGATATCGAACTGGTATAGAAAAACATATTATTGAGAATAATGAGATAAAAATCTATAACATCCCAAAAACTATCGCCGATTGCTTTAAGTACCGAAATAAACTGGGAATAGATATCGCCATTGAAGCACTCAAGGATGTTATGCTTAATAAACGGACCACAGTTGATGAGCTACTAAAATATTCTGAAATATGTAGAGTCCGTCAAATAATAACCCCTTATATGGAAAGCCTCGTATGAGTAATCCAAGTGACTATTCAGCATCTGTTTTAGCAAGACTGCTCAACCACAGTCGTTCTCATAAAGAAAACTACCAATCGGTGCTTATTCGTTATGTGATAGAAAGATTCCTCTATAGGCTCGGCCAATCAGAATACAAGGACAGCTTTCTGCTAAAAGGAGCTCAGCTTCTAACCATTACTTTTGAAACCCTACAGTCTGTTTTGGTGGGGAATTGTGATTACCCTAACGGGCTCACTGATGGGGAATTGATGTTACCCTCGACAATCTGGTCGAGAATAACAAGCCCGGCGTCGGATGTTTATACGTCCGCGTCGTTGGTGACGACCATTTCTCTTCTTCCGAAGCCTTGAAAAAGTCAATTGATCGGCTGTACACTCTGTATTCATAAAGGGCTCCTTTTTCATTTTATTTGTGAGAAATACGGGCTAAAGATTACACGGTTATTTGCGTGCCAAAGGGAAAGGAATGGCCGGATCATTGCGGGTGTGTATATTTAAGCAGATCTGTTTCCGTGCAACGGTTTTATTAATGGTTCTTAGGGCTTGGTAATTTAATTATATCCTTCCTAAACAAGTAATGACCATTGCCAGTCATCGAATATGTAACTTCAGCTATACTTAATGCTTGGTTGTAAATTGATTCTCCTGCTACAAGATTCTCACCTAATTCTTCAATTAAATCAGATAATGAGTCTATAAGTATTGGATTGAATACAATTGATTTTTCAGAACCGTTCAAGCAATTATTCATTAGAGCCATAGTAGTCTGATGACAAGTTTGTAGAATCAAATGCGCAAGTACTAGCTCTTTATTGTAATCAATATTTAACACGCGACTTATGGCACCGAATGTTGCACTCATATAGTACATTCTTTGATGCGGATTTAAACTACTATCTCGCATTCCTTCAATTGCAATCTCAAATTCTCTTGATAAATATTTAGTCAAATCTATTTCCATATTACATTCCCTCAGCCGCGACATACTCCTGAGACGGCTTTTTTTGCAGTAGATGAATATCACCACCTTCTGTAACAGAATAGCAGGATGGTAGTTTATTGCTTTCAGTCGTTGTTGCTTGAGTGTGCAGCTTACATTGTGAATAATCAGCAAAATCTAAGTATTGAGTTTCTGTATCATCTCTACATTTAACACACCAGCCTGATTCTGCAACTCCCTCCTCTGCCCGGGGATTTAGATTGTTTAATCTTCTCTCTCTTACTATATGCTCCAACCCAACCTTCAAAGCCGTTTTTAGAATTTCTTGAATGCTTAGATTAGTTTGAGTTGATATTTCCCTAACTTTTACTTTTTGTGTTTGTGAAGCTTTTATATTGAAATCTGATTCAAAAGTAATACCTAAGCTCCCACCAATTGCAGATGCATATCTAACTAAGAAATCATAGTTCGGACGCCGTCCCATGTTTTCAAATCTTGAGATCACGGATTGTTTGGTATTCATTTTTTTTGCAACATCTTTCTGCGACAGCTCTCTTTCTGCTCGCATTTCCATAGATTCTAGAATAAGATCGCTAAGAGCATCCCAGTATTCTACTTTAGTACGATCTTTATCTGTTAATAAATCTTCCATTAAATCAGAGAGAGAGATAAAGGCGATGTCAGTATCGCTCATCTAAATAGCTCCTTATATCGTTTACGCGCACTCTTGAGGATATTCGAATCTGGATTTGTACGCCCATTTTTGATTTCATGTTCTAGTATATGAATATACCCTTCCCTGTGTGGTACTTTACAGAAATATAATCGAACAACACCTCCCGCCTTTTTTTTAGGAATCTTGATTTCCCACAATGGATTTGATAACTGCGCGACAATACCTTGATCGATGAAAGGTTGTAATGAATCACTTTCTTCCATCTTCTTTAAAACTTTCATTGCAATACTATAAAGGTCAGGTTTCTTTCTCTTGAGCTTTTCAATCCATTTTCTTGTTGATGCATCTACTGGATCCTCCTCCGGTTTGCCAGGGTAGTATCCAATCTTCACTGCACACACCAATAATATAGCCATACGGCTATAATTGTCAATCGCATTTTTCAATCTCCCTGTTTATGCCGAATTATAATACCAAAAATAATTTCAAACAAGAAATTAGAATCAATTTGAATAGTTGACCGTTTTGTGTAAGCCCAAAAATGCAAGAAAAACCCCCTATACAGCAGTTAAAACATGATAAAGAAAGTTAATCAGCGTATTGATATACTCAGGCTAAAGTGTTACAATAGATAAAGATAGTTAATTTGAGATAAGCTGCCGAATGGCTCTCATAATCCGTGGGTCGTAGGTTCAAGTCCTGCTGGGCCCAGAGAAGCACACTCATCTGCGCGGGGGTGCTTTTTTATTGTAGGGCACCTCTGAAAACCTGAAATCTGTCATATGTATCGAATACTGCTGCCTGCCGACAATTATCAGCGGGGATAGCAGTCTGAGGCCGTCTATTTCCTGTTAATGGAAGACAGATCCCTACTTCTTATACAGTGTCAGGATATTTTCAATCGGTGTATTCGGCTGAAGATTATGACATGGCGCAACAATGTAGCCGCCTTCCGCTCCTAAACTCTCTTCGCATTTCCGGACCTCCTTTCTAACTTGTTCGGGAGTTCCAAAGGGGAGAATCTGCTGGTTTTCTACCGCCCCATGAAAAACAACGCGGTCTCCAAAACTTTTCTTGAGCCTCTCCCGCTCCATGCCGGGACAGCGGTATTGAATCGGGTTAAGAATATCGATGCCCAGTTCGACAAGCTCATTTATGATTTCGTATGCCGCGCCATCGCTGTGGTAGAATACTTGTTTACCATGCTTGTGAACGAGATCGACAATTATCTTGGCAAACGGTTGAATACGATCTTTCCATGTTTCGGTGGAGAACATCGCGCGGTCCTGCATTCCCATATCGTCCGAGTAATAGACAAGATCAATTCCAGGAGCCTCTTCAAGGGCTCTGTCGATATATTCGACCTGCAGCCCGCAAATACGATCTAAAGAAAAATCGACGAGCTCTGGGTACATGTACAGGTCCATGAGCGCCTGTTCCAGGGACCGCATCGAGCAGTAGATCTCGAAGAGGGATACAAAGGTCAGCATCTGCATCCGCCCGCCGTAATAGCTGCATTGTCGCTGTAATTCTACAAAGTCGAAATCATTGATGCATGGCCATGGAAAATCTTTAAGTTCCTGTATGCATGTACATGTTCTAAGGGGATGTCGTACAGTTTCGGTATAGACTCCGCCGTTATACGGTTTCTCTATCGTACCAACCGACCATTGATTAAAATGGATGCTGTCCGATTCCGAAGCAAAGGCGGTTCTTTTCCAGGGAGCTTCAACCCAGCATATCTTATCAACTCCCAGCGCATCGTATACCTCAAGATCTGTTGCAGCCTGAAAATAGCCCTTAAGCTGGTCAAGCACTTCGGAAGTATGCCATATATCCCTCGGTGCTGACCCTACGGATTTCCGTTGAATGGTCCGTAACAAGCGTTCTTTGCTGGGATGGATATTTAACACTTTATTAACCTTTGATAGCCCCGGCGGCCATGCCAGCTATGATCCTCTTGTTGAACAGAATGAATACGATCAGCATTGGGATCGTGATAATGACGACGTCTGCGAACAGCAAGTGCCAGGAAGAAAAATACTTGCTCATGAAATTGTAGAGGGTAAGCTGAACCGTCGCATTATCCGCGCCGGGAAAAAAGTACAAAGGATTAACAAAATCGTTGAATATATTGACCGACGCAAGAATAATAACCGTCGCAGTAGTCGGCTTCAGCAGCGGGAATATAACCTGAAAAAAAAGACGTAGATCGCTGGCGCCATCGACAATAGCGGCTTCGTCTATCTCCTGCGGGATAGTCGCCATAAAGCCCTTATACAAAAGGGTGGAGAACGACATGGTGAGCGCCGCCTCGATCATAACCATGCTCAGCATGGTCTTAAAGATTCCAAGCCGCATGAGCAGCCATATAGTCGGAACAATGGCCGGGGGGAGAATAAGTCCTGTCAGGATCATGAAGTTGATTATGGGGGTCGCCTTATCGTTCCGGCGTTGAGAGACGAAACCGGCCATCGAACAGACAATAACCAGTACCGTAATGGAAAGAGCGGTTAATATGATACTGTTTTTGAATGCGGTAAGCACAATGCCTTTGTCGGCGGCCAGCACATGACGGATATTATCAAAGAGTAAGAGTTTTTCCGGGTTTGAAATATTCATCAAGGAAGCCTCTTGCTGGTTTTTAGAGGCATTAATCAGTACGAAATAAAACGGAACGCCGAAGATTACTGCAGCTAAGAATAAGCCTGTGATTTCGGACAGAAGCCGCCTGTTTTTTGAGATCATAAGTCTACCTCGCGCGAGTTCAGATATTTATAGACAGGAAACGAGATGACAGAGACCAGAATAAATAGATTGACATTGCCTGCGGTTGATAGGCCAAAAAAACCACTGCTGTATTGTTTGTAAATAATGGATGATAGTAAGTCGGTGGTGAATCCCGGACCACCTTTAGTCATGCTCCAGACTAAATCAAAAGTGCGTAAACCACCGATCAGTGCGAGAATAATCACCGAATTGATTGCAGGTCTGCTAAGCGGAAGAGTTATGTGAAAAAATTTAGCCATATTGCCGCCACCGTCGATCTGCAAAGCCTCATAATACTGCTCGGGAATTGACATAATACCCGCAATCAGAATCACCGTAGCTACTCCGACGCCCTTCCATACATCGACTGCAATTACAGATAATAATGCAATTTGAATATTACCAAGCCAGTCCGGTCCTGGGATGCCGATAATTGACAAGAAGGTATTAATTACTCCTTTGGTCGGATGCATGAGGCTACTGAAGGTGATACCGACGGCAATGGTACTTATGAGATGTGGAAAAAAGACGACAGCTCGAAGAAAGTTTCTGGTCCGGATTGAAGAGGTAAGATACACCGCTAATCCCATGCCTATTATAACCTTGAGTGAACAGGTTAAAAAAGCATAGATGAATGTATTCTTAAATCCTATACTCAAGGAGTCTTCAGCAAAAAACATTTTATAGTTTTCCAGGCCGATAAAAGTCCAATCAGTAAGTGTCCATCGCGTCAGGCTGAAGAAAAATGAACTGAACGCCGGTATAAGAAAAAATAGGAAAAAAATGAAAGCTGCGGGAAACAGGAACAAATAACTGTAATGGGCTTTTTTTTGTAGACTCATTTAAACCGTCCAGACAGGGCAATCTTCCGGATGCGAAGACCGCCCTTAATATTTCTACTATTATTTACCTGGTAATCACCAACCCGGAAGATTCAGCTGCTTGGCCTGCTTATTGGTGTCCCGGTCGTATTTCTGAGCGGCTTCGAGTGGATCAGAAATACCTGAACCTACTTCTACGCAGATTTGCGGAGAGTTCGGTGCTTTAACCGGGGTAATAAACTCAAGCGCCGGGGCGGTTCTGTCTTCTTCGAAGTATTTCATCAGGTCCAGAATCCCTTTGGGTGTATCCGGTGGGAGTTCAACACCTTTAACAACATAGGGGCCGTCAGCCTTGTTGGTCTTCGAATAGATTGAGATACCCTCATGGGAGACATAGAATTCTGCCCAGTCAAGCGCCTGTTCAAGCAGAGGGCTTTCTTTATAGATATAAATAGAGTTCGGCAGCCAGACAGTGGTACCATTAAGTCCGGGAGTATTGTCCGGCTGGGCGAAGAAACCAATATCGTCGACCTGGTCCGGATAGTTCTGAGTCAGTATGGCAAACGCGAACGTCAGCATCGGATAATGAACACCTTCACCCATAGCAAGCATTCGAAGAGCTTCGTCGTAGGTTGTTGCAAGAAAATCCTTATTCATAAAATCGTTGTCATAGACCTCTTTATACTTATAGAAGGCTCTTAATGCTGCAGGTTCGGTAGCGTACTTTGCCTGGTTTTTGGTGAAACGCTCAGCAAAATCCGGCACTTGTCGTTGCACATAGTAGAAATCGGAAAGCAGGAACAACTGAGCGGTCCAATCGTCTTTATATGATCCGATAACGGCTGTTTTTCCGGCGTCTTTAACAATGCGACAGTTTTCCATAAACTCATTCCATGTTTGCGGGACTTCCAGTCCGAGTTCCGCATAAACCTTCTTGTTGTAAAGAATACCGCCACAGGCCGACGAACTCGCGGGAATACCGTAAACTCGATCGCCTACCGTAACAGTCTGTTTGTAGGCCGGTGATATATTATCCATGTAAGGCATATCGGTTAAATCGACAAAATTTCGGGCCGGATTCAAAGCGGTTAGCAGCGATCCGGAATTGAAATAGACCAGATCGGCCATTTCGCCTGTCGCTAAACGTGTCTTGAGCAGGTTTTCTCCTTCCGCAGAACCCGGGCGCAGTTCAATTTCCGTACCAATGCCGGTCTTTTGCCGGTAAGCTTCGGCTACAGCTTTTATTCCTTCAATGGAAGTATCTTTGTCTACCAGCAGTTTTAATACTACCGGCTCTTCCTCCGAAGCGCCTTCATCCTGTTGCTGCCCACTTGAAAAGAGAAGGCTTGAGGCTATCAGACAATTCAGCAATAGAAAGACCCATTTTTTCATAAAAACTCCTTTTTCAGACTTATTGAAAGAATCCGATTGTAATATATAAATAATTATATTTTGCCGTTTGTCCATTGTATATGGACAAATTGATAATAATGATCGGACAAAATGCTATCAGTCTCGATGCAGATATTGTCGGGGGGAAACGCCTGTCTGTTTTTTGAAGACCCGGCTAAAGTATGACGAATCATCATACCCCACTGATTCCGCTACAATATGCAGCGGTGTTTCAGGCGATTCTGTCATAACCTCGATACTGCGCCGAATACGTTCTTTCTGGATGTATCTTACCACGCTGGTGTTCTCATAGCGATGGAATAATTTGTTCAAGTAGGATTGGGACAAGCAGAACAGTGAGCAAAGATCGGTGACTAGAATCTCTTCGTTAAGATGATTGAGAATATATGAGGTTATTTTCTCGAAGGCATTATGACTGTTCCTCGCATCCGCCGGCTTTTCATGAGTACATTGTATATATTCCAGAATATTCAGAAAACCGCCCAGCAACTCATCATAGTCCTTTACCTCGCGAAAAAGTATGTCCCGCATATATTCGGATTTCTGAAAAAGCGAAGCTGGTTGAGGATAGAGGGAAATAATTCTGGCAATCAGATGGGAAAACTGCGCATCAATTGAGCTCAGCGGCGTTGAACGCTGCTTACACGTGTGTAACCATTCCTCAAGCGGCGCGGAAAGTTCGGATAGATCGTTGTTGCACACTATATGATGAAGCCACGTAGTCGGAATAAGCGATATGTTCTGTTCATCGATCTGATTATCCCTATCTTTCAGTATGCACTGGGAAACGCCGAGACGCGATTGTTCACGCAACAGAGTAAAAAGCTGCTGCAGTTCTGGAAAAGGATTATTGAGATCTATCCCCATGGTAACAGCAGCTGTATAATATGAGCAATCCGGTAATCTATCTCCAAACTCCTTGACCAGAGATACAAATTGTTCCGGATATATAGTGTTCTTGCTGGCAAAAAGATACATTTCGCGGCTATCCCTGCCAGCAAACAAAAACAGCTTGTTGCGCGTCTGGGTATCCGTAAGTTCCGCTAAAGTCTGAATGGCATTGACCGATGGGGAATGGCAGATCTTCTCGGTATATCTGGGATGCAATCCGTTTATTCTGATAACCGCCAAACGAAAATATCGGTCTCCCGGATGTATGTGGGACACATTTTCTAAGGATAGACTCATCTGGATTTTATCGCGGATTTCGTTATATATTCCGCTTTCCAGTTCTCTGCGGATCTCTTCCAGACACGATATAAACTCTTCCACGTTTATAGGTTTGAGCAAATATCTGACGACTTCGTGATTGATCGCTTGTTGCGCGTATTCAAATTCCTGGTAGCCGCTTATAATCAAGGTTCTAATAGCCGGGTACTGATTCTTAACTTTCCTTGCCAGTTCGAGGCCATCGTACACCGGCATGCGTATATCGGTAATCAGGATATGCGGATTGACTTCGACAATTTTACGAAATGCCTCCTCGCCGTCTTCTGCTTCAGCGACAATGTTAAAATCGTTCGTGTGCCGCTGTATAATAGTACGAATATGCCGCATGGCGGCAGGCTCGTCTTCCGCTAACAGAACTCTAAATCCCATCGTTACCCTGTCTACTGATTTTTACGATAACTCCCCTGGGTTCGCCGTTCTCAATTGAAAAAGAAAAGTTATCACTAAAGTACAAGGCCAGCCGTAAGTAGGTATTCAGAATGCCCAGTCCCCCAATGTTAAGCTCGACTATCTCTTTCTCATAATAGACCTTTCTGTGTATCCGGCCGATCGCCTTCCGCAGTCTTTCAAGTTCATTCTCCGGTATACCCGGACCATTGTCGATTATCTGTATAGTAAATGTGCCGCTTTCCATGCGTCCCAGTATTGTAATCTTCAGAGTCTTTCCGGCTGATTGAAATCCATGTTCTATACAGTTTTCTACAAAAGGTTGAAAGGTTATTTTTGGAATAGTAAGCGCCGATGCGGCATCCGGAATATCGATGGTATAATCCAGTTTATGTTCATATCTTATTTTTTGAAGACTCAGGTAATTTTGCACATGCTCGATCTCTTCTCGAATAGTAGAGTCTCGCTGTTGTGTTGAAGTGGAGTAGCGCAGCATGGACGATATATGATCGCAGATCGTGCATATGCGTCTGTCGCCAGCTTCAATACCGAGGCTGGAAATAACATTCAGTACATTGAATAGAAAGTGAGGATTTACTTGCGCCTGCAGTGCATCTAGATTAGCCTGAATCTTGAGAGACTGCGAAAGGATTTCCTTTTGAATAGCCTCATTCAGACGGGACTGCAGGTGATTAAACGCGAAATTCAAGGATGCTATTTCATCCTGTTCGCTCTCGAGGGATACTGAATTAGGCAGATTGCAGAGGTTTATACTGTTAATGTGATTGGTCAACTGTACAAGCGGTCTTGTCAGCTTAATGGTGACGAAACGAATGAATAGAATAGTCGTCAGTAATAAGCCGAAAACAACCGCAGCAAACAGCGCGATAAAAGTGTATAACGAATCAAGGCTTTCCTTCCGCGAAAGACACAGGGAAACCACAACCCCGGATTCCGGAGCATGGGCCGTATAGGTGAAATCCTTTTTATGAGTCCTGGACTCTCCTATAGAGAAAAGCTCGAATCCTTCAGACGTGCGAACACGGATTGAAATTCCCTGATCCGCAGGAATTGAAAAGACCTCATCAATTATGGTGAATACTTTCTGTATCTCTATATAACCAAGGAGCTCTCCTTTTTGTTGGCCGACTATTGCCCGTACGATACCGAAAACCGGTTCCTGGGTATGTCTGTTCCAGTGATCAAGATAAGGCGGAAGAATTAGGACCTTTCCACGCTTGGACGTACATAGCTTCAGGTTTGGATCTTCGGATACCCAAGTCCGTATATATTCTATATTCTGTTCCGGGCCGAAATTGTTGGTGAAGAAGTCTCCCCGGGGGGTATACACAGCCACACGATGGAAATCCCGCATGAGCGAATACTTATAGATTGATTTCTCGACCGTATGGCGGGCTTCTAGAATAGCGGTTTTATTGTTGGCCGCATCCCGGTCGGAATAAGCCAGCGTAGCCAATGCCGGAATGAAGTCCCAATCCGAGATAAGATCTATAGTGATAAAGTTCATGGTTGAAAAGAGCATATCAATCTGGCTGCTCATACGATCGCCATGGTCAACCAGATTGTCTTCAAGACGGCTGATTCGTTCCTGACTGAAATTAAGAAAGTATAATAAGCTCATTCCCAATACAAGGATCGATATCATGCTGGAATATACGAGAACGAGCTTTTTTTGTAATTTCGACTTACCCATAAATCGGATTGAGTATACACCGCACTCAGCGTCTATCCCAATCTTTTTTCCAGCCTATACAATCCGGATTCAAAATGAGTGTATTCCGTATCCCAGGGCCATTTAAACCGGGCTTTTGCATTGACCGGAACCTTCAGTTCAGCCCGAACGGTTGAATCGTTCAGCTTTTCCCAGCGGATCGACGCTTCCCCATAGGGCGTATTCAGCGAGGATTCAGCATAGGTCAGCTGGTCATCGGGAAGCGGTTCGAAAAGAATCGCCCTATATCCCGGGTCATGCTCGTCCTCCGATATGCCGGCAACTCTGTTATACAACCAGGCTCCCACTGAACCATAGGCATAATGATTAAAGGAATTCATATCCGGGCTCCATAATGAACCGTCGGGTTTTATCCCGTCCCAGTGTTCCCAGATCGTCGTTGCTCCCTGTTTGACCTGGTACAGCCAGGAAGGGTAATCCTCCTGAAGCAGTAGACGGTATGCGACATCCGGCCGGCCGTTCTCGCTCAAGGCAGCGCAGAGGTATGGAGTGCCCAAGAATCCGGTAGTCAAATGGTTTTTCTCAGCCTCTATTAGCCGGACTAATGAATCAACGGTCCGGGGAACGAACTCTTTCGGCGTAAGCTTGAAATGAAGCGCGAGGGCATGGGCCGTCTGGGTCGAAACCGCCAAACGTCCGGAATGGGTAAAGTACTCCTCACGGAAGGCCTCTGCAATGTGTTCATAGAGCCCGGCGTATTGCAGTTCGTCATCAGCTTTACCCAAAACTTGCGCGGTTTTCCGTAATATATCAACCGAGTTTGCATAAAATACCGTGGCGGTAAAATCATTCGGGGTCGCTCCGAAATAGCTCCCCTCTTTCGCATCTATAGCCACCCAGTCGCCGAAGTGGAAACCAGAGTCCCATATCGCCTCATTGCGGGCTTCACGACGCATATAAGCGACCCAGTTGCTCATGGCGGTATAATTTTCCTGAAGGATACGGATATCACCGCATTGAAGATATAATTCCCAAGGGCAGATCGTCATAGCGTCGCCCCATCCGGTGGAGGAATGGCTTCCGGCCAGTATCTCGTCGGTATCAGGGACCTCCTTCAAAACGTCCGGTATAACGAAGGGAATGCCGCCATTCTCGAGCTGCTCCGAACGCATGTCTCGCAACCACTTCCTAAAGAAACTGGTAGTATTCATTAGCAGACATGCGGTTCTAATGAAGACCTGGGCATCTCCAGTCCATCCCAGACGCTCATCCCGTTGCGGACAGTCGGTCGGAATATCGAGAAAATTTCCTTTCATCCCCCATTTGATATTGTGATGAAGCTGATTGAGGAGGGGAATAGAACAGGCAAACCGGCCTGTTTCTTCCATGGCACTATGCACCACGACAGCAGTGAAATTGTCGAGTCGAAGTTCGCCGGGATATTCCTCGACCCGCACATAGCGGAATCCCTGGAAAGTGAAAAAAGGCTGATACTCTTCGGTTCCATCTCCGCTGAGTATATACTCAATCTCCTGCCGCGCGGAGCGAAGATTTGCCGTGTAGAATTCCCCTTCAGGATGCAGTATTTCAGCGTGCCGCAAATGCACCCGATCCCCCGGTTCTCCTGAAACCGTAAAGCGCACCCATCCGGTAAGGTTTTGTCCAAAATCGATAATGGCCTTACCTTCCGAATCCCGAAGCAGTGCTTTTGGTCGAAGCTCCTCCCTTGGGAGTACAAGCGGGCCGTCCTGGGACAGAATCCTGAGACCGGAAACCACGCTGACTTCCTCCACCTGTGTCCACTGAAGCAGGTTATTCTTTAGTGACTTGGCTATTCCTGCGTCGTATTTTTCACCATGGTAGATTTCCGCATAGCTTACCGCCGAAGGAGAGGATTTCCAATCGGAACCGGTTCGGATCCATTCCCGGGTTCCATCCGTATAGGCTAACAGGATCAGCATGCTGACCGCGGTTCTGTTTCCGTAGAAACATCGTTTCCCGATCCAGCCCGCTATATCGCCCTTGTACCATCCGGGACCGGCATGAAGCAGGATTGTATTCTCTCCTGCCGCAAGTTCTCGAGTTATGTCATAGCTTTGATATAGTAACCGACGGTTATAATTGGTCCAGCCGGGCGATAATCGGTTGTTTCCACAGCGAAAATTATTAATATTCAGTTCATATACGCCTAATGCAGTTGCGTAGGCACGCGCAAAGCACAGTTCCTTGCTCAGATTAATCGTCTTTCGAAAATACCAACCAGAAGATGCATTCGGATCAGTATCCAAAACAGAGCTGATGAACGGCGTTCCCCATTCACCGTCGTTCAATAGAGCCGGCTCAACGAAGATTGGATCGCTCCAGTTGGAGAGATTGCCAGTATTGTCCCTTACTCTGATACGAAACCAGTATCGAGTATGCGGTTTAAGTTCCGGTCCGCTATAAGTGAGATGCTGCGACTGTGAACTTTCTATAGGCCCGCTTTGCCATATTGTTTGGGAAAATTTTTCATCGCTGGCAGTCTCTATCTCATATGCCGTTTGCGCCGTTCCATTTTCATCGCTTGCCAAACGCCAGGAAAGAGTGGGCTTTGGAGTATCCAGACCGATTGAATTTTCATATCCGTCACAGAAAACGTGAGTTATGGTAATCATACACTGCACTCCTTTTGAAGAGTACGCTTATCATACCGTGTATGATCCGATCCAAGATATGGACTATTTGATACAGCGTTATGGAGAATTTAGTAAAAAACAGGAATAATAAAAGAAAGCTGCGCTGTGTTTTCCTGAACTACACAGAAAATTCAGGCGACATTGATACTTGATTATTAGATACTTGGACAGGACTTTGCTTCTTTGATCATTTGCATTCCCTCCGGGTGATGATACTGAAATGAAGCTATAGTCACCACTCCTATTAGGGCAAGCAGGTTATCAATAGATTTTTCGCATACGATAAGGTTCCACAGGGATTTATCACATAGACAATAATTTTCACGGATCAACTGCAGAATCAGGGCGAACGCATATAAACTCAACCATAAGGCGGCATAGATAGACCGCCCGGGAACTACTTAAACTGCCCGCGAAACATCCCGGCTGATACTTCACGATCTGGAAAGAATGTCCTGAAACGTTATTCCGGTTGAGCCCTGAGAATATATGATGATACAATTCAAGCTGGAAACAAGGTTCGCTTTATATTTTTTCGACGGGATTTGCTTTGTGTTGAACCTGTCGCCGAATAAACAAAACGGAGGATCTATATGGAAAACAAGCTGAAGGGAATCGAAGAGATCCTGCTCATGGGTCCCGGGCCTTCCCTGACCTATCCAAAAGTATACGAAGCCATGGCCAGGCCGACCCTGGGGCACCTGGACCCCTACTTTATCAAGATTATGGACGGCATCAAAGAGATGCTTCAGGCTGTTTTCCAAACCAAAAATGCCCTTACCATCCCTGTATCCGGAACCGGTTCCGCGGGAATGGAGACAGTACTGGTCAACCTTATAGAACCGGGAGACCCGGTGCTGATAATTATTAACGGTGTCTTCGGCAAACGTCAGCTGGACATAGCCCAGCGTCTGGGGGCTGAAGCGGATGCACTGGAGTTTACCTGGGGTAAGCCGGTGGACCCCGACACAATTGCCGAAGCCCTGGGGAAAAAGAAGTACAGGATTGTCTCTATGGTACACGCGGAAACCTCCACCGGGGTATGCAATCCCGCCGAAGATGTGGGCGAACTGGTGGCTTCCCGCGGTAACGGAGCTTTCTACGTGCTGGACACGGTAACCAGCCTGGGAGGTATGGAGGTCAATGTTGATGCATGGAAGGTAGATGCTGTTTACAGCGGGACTCAGAAGTGCCTCTCCTGCCCTCCCGGTCTGGCACCGGTTTCGTTCAGCCAGCGCGCAGTGGACAGCATAATGAACCGCAGAACCAGGGTGCCGAATTGGTACCTGGACATGAGCATGGTTGCCAACTACTGGGCCGGAAAAAAGCGTGCCTACCACCATACCGCGCCGATCAACATGCTTTATGGCCTCTACCAGGCCCTGTACCTGGTACTTGAAGAGGGGCTTGAAAAGATCTATCGGAGGCACACCCGGGCCCACGAACAACTCGTGGCAGGCCTTGAGGAGCTGGGAATGAGCATGGTAGTGGAATCGCCCTACCGCTTACCCATGCTGAACGCGGTCAGAATTCCCGAGGGAATAGATGACGCCGAGACCAGGAACCGGCTTCGCTCGGAGTACAAAATCGAGATCGGCGGCGGACTGGGAGACTTTGCCGGCAAGGTGTGGCGTATCGGACTGATGGGAAACACTGCCCGCAAGGAACATGTTGACCGGCTGCTTAAGGCATTAAAGGAGATTATTCAGTCCGGTAATATGAGGGACTGACTGTCCATTCTACATAAACTCCGATTTTCCTTTGACCTTTGCCGGTTCCGTAATTATACTGGTTTTGAGGGTATAGGTATGAATCTCCTTCTGGTATACCCGGAATTTCCCGAAACGTTTTGGAGTTATAAAAAAGCCCTGAAGTTTGTTTCGAAAAAGTCCGGAAGTCCTCCTTTAGGACTGCTTACGGTGGCAGCCATGCTTCCCGCCGAATGGAACATTAAAGTTGTCGATATGAATGTCTCACCTTTGAGAAACAGCAGTATCCGCAAAGCGGATTTTGTGTTTATAAGCGGAATGTCCGTTCAACAGGAGTCCGCCCGGAAAGTGATAGAGCTCTGTGCCAGACTGGGAACAAAAACGGTGGCCGGCGGGCCCCTTTTTACCACGGGATGGGAAAATTTTCCCCGGGTTGATCACTTTGTTTTGAACGAAGCAGAGCTGACACTCCCTGAATTCTTGAGGGACATACAAAAAGGCACCGCAAGGCGTATCTATTCCACGGAGCAGTGGCCGGATATTACGGATACACCGCTTCCCCGCTGGGACCTGATAAAAATGAAAAAGTATGCCTCAATGTCGGTCCAGCACTCCCGGGGCTGTCCTTTTGATTGCGAATTTTGCGACATAACCCTGCTCTACGGCAGAAAAACCCGAGTTAAAACGAGTTCCCAGATTACCGCTGAACTGGATAATATTTACAGTCACGGCTGGAGGGAAAACGTCTTTTTCGTCGATGACAACTTTATCGGCAGTAAAACCATCCTGAAAAGAGAGACATTACCCGCAATTATCCGCTGGATGGAAGAACACCGCTATCCTTTTACCTTCAATACCCAGGCTTCCATAAACATTGCCGACGATAAAGAGTTGCTGCGGCTTATGGGAAAAGCAGGATTTACCAGGGTTTTTGTCGGTATAGAGACTCCGAACGAGGAGAGTCTTAAGGAATGCTCAAAGGTGCAGAATATCAACCGGGACATGATCGCTTCCATAAAGATCATCAATCAGCACGGAATGGAGGTTCAGGGAGGTTTTATCGTCGGATTCGACAGTGATCCTGCAAGCATTTTTGAAGATCAAATCCGCTTTATTCAGGAGAGCACGGTTGTAACTGCCATGGTCGGCCTTTTAACCGCGTTAAAAGGGACTAAACTCTACCTCCGCTTAAAAAGGGAAAACCGCCTGGTCAGCGAAGAGACGGGGAACAATACCGACTTATCGATCAATTTCAAACCTGCCATGAATCTGGATATCCTGCTTAACGGATACAAAAAGATTGTCTCCACCATCTATTCTCCGAAATACTATTACAAACGAGTAATGGATTTTCTCAAGATTTATTCCCCGCCGGTTAAAAGATTCTTCAGGTTTCGTCCCATACATATTCTTACGCTGATAAAGTCGCTTGTGCTGCTTGGGATTATCGGGAAAGAACGGTTCCAATACTGGAAACTGATGCTGTGGACAATCTTCCGCCGCCCCAGATATTTTCCCCTGGCATCTACCCTGGCAATCTACGGCTTTCATTATCGGAAAGTGTTTGAAAAACTGCCGCGGGTGTAGCAACGATTATAACCCATCCTCACATCCTGCGCATCACTTCCACAAAATCACTGAGCGACCAGGCGTCCTCCACGGGATTCTGATCGAAGACCATCATATATTCGTATTGATCTCCTGAGCGGGCCGACCACTCTTTTCCCAAATGCACCTTTCTACGGGAGTCAGAATTGTCCCGGTCGTCTCCCTTTGTCTCCAGTACAATAATCTTCCCGCTCCTGGTAGTTACAATAAAATCAGGATAGTGGTTTATGAAGGCGTTGATCTTGAACTCCTGACGCTCTATGTTGCGGTGCCAGAACCGGACGGAGTCAAGATCTGCGATTTCGTTGATGACCCTGTGCTCAAAGCTGTTCACATCCCCCTCTTTCTCGTAGAGAGCGCCGGGAATCCCTGTTTGAGTACGGGAGGGTGCAATCCGATCAGGGAACCTCCAACGCTCTTTGAGAAAAACATCTCCTGTAGCCAGAGATTTACGGAAGCTTTCTTCAGCGCAGGACCTTATCAGGGAATCGATTTTCTCGGTTATTTTTGAAACATAATCCCCGGGACGCTGTTTAAGGTCCTCCAGCTGATCGGAGCTCAAGTTTTCCAAAACCCGCTGCACATACCGGTTAAGATCGCGGTCGTTGAGAAAATCCTTGCGCCGATAAAAAGCCATAATCCGGGAGCTGACCTCCCGCTTTAAGTCATCGATGGGCAGCTGCCGCAGATACTCCACAAACTGGCGGTAGAACTGATCGTCCCTTCGAATCCGGCGGTATTCGGGGCTTGCTGCACCGTCGTTTTCGTCCACATCAATGGCGTACACCCGGCTTTCGGTCATGCTGAAGTCTATCTGCACATCCTTATCCGCCAGGCGAAAGCCGGATAACAGATGAACCCTGTCCAGCAGGGTCTCGCCGGCTTCCTCACCAAGAATCAGACTTCCGGGGATTTTATAGAAAAACTGGGGAAGCGCGATTGACTTTGCAGCCTCCCGGTATTGGGATCGCATGGGGTAGCCGCTCTGCAGGGTCCAGGATTCAAGGGTTCCCAGATTGTCGAAGGGCATGCCGCCCTGGGGAGGAGCATCGCCGGCTTCTTCATTGTATTGTTCTTCCTGCACAAGAGCAGCAGAGGTAATTTGGGCAAGATTCTCGTCCTGAACAGATGTTCCGGTATCCGCAGGTTGCGCAGCAATCCGTTCGGAGTGTATCGACTCAACCGGATCAGTCTCCTCGTCCGCAGTGGAAACCTCCAGCTCAGGCTGCGGAGTATCCGATGCAGGAAATCCTTCAACTCCAGCCACCCGGTAATCCTTGTCGCCGAAGCCGGCACGGTTCAGACCTTTGACTACGTCTCCCAGGGTTACATGAAATGCGTTGGAGCAGGTAAACACGTAGGATAGATTCAGCAGGCTGCTGGATTGCCTGCGGGCATAGGGCTGGCGCAGTATACGCCCGAGAATCTGTTCCACATCAACCCTGGAACTGCGGTTGGATACAGTAGCGAGAATATAGGCAAAGGAGCAGTCCCACCCCTCTTTCAAAGCGTTAACGGTTATAATGTAGCGAACCGGACAATCCGTCGAGAGCAGATCTACCCCCGCAAGTTCATCATTCTTGGCGGTTTTGATTGCGATCTCGTCTTCCGGAATCCCCGCATCAATGAGCTTGTGCTTCAGTTTCTCGAAGGTTTCGGAATCGGCTGCGTTCCTTGGTTCCGCCTGGACGAGCACGATGGGTCGTATATAGCCGCCGCCGGACTCATGCTGTTCCTCCGCAATCTCTTCCAGGTGCCCCCGCAGACTGACGGCATTCTGCAGAACCTCCGTGGCATCTCCGTTGTTGTATACCACCACCGGAAGTTTTACCATGTTCTCCTTTTTCAAGGCTCCGGCGTTTACAATGGAGATGATATTGCTGCTTCTGCGGGGTGTGGCAGTCAGCTCCAGAATAAAGCGGGGATTAAGATTGGCAAGCATCTCGATGCTGAGTTCCGTCTGGGCGTTGTGACTCTCATCCACCATAATTACCGGGTTCAGTCGGCTGAAGATGCCCACCAGGGAGTTCTCCTCTTCCAGGCTTTCGGGCGCAGAAGAGGTATACGAGGAAAAAGGACTGAGATTCTCGTTATCCTGGTAAACCTTGCGCCCCTCCTTGTTGGTAGCCCGGAAGGAGTCGAAGCTCATTACCACCAGGTTCAGCTGGGATTCCAGCGAGTCCGGCGAGAATCCCGCCCCCTGCAGCACCTCCTCCTTGCTGAAGACCTCCACGCGCCCGGCAAAATGGGCGTTCAGACGCAAACGGTAAGGATGCTCAGTATCTCGCAGGTTCTTGAGCGTCTGCTCCAGGATAGAGCGGGAAGGCACCAGCCAGACCACAAGGCGCATACCGTTGCCAGGCAGGGATTCGAAGATCTGCCGCAGGCTGTTGCAGGCTATATAGGTTTTGCCCCCGGCGGTGGGTACCTTAAGGCAGACGTGGGGTACCCCGTCGACGACCTCCTGGTAATCCGGCAAATCACCGATTCCCGGAACCGCACCCTTGCGGCTCCAGTGCTGCCGGTAAGCCGCAGCGGGGTCGCCGTTTTCAGCAAACCGGGCAAGAAAAGAGGCAAGATCGTGTACTACTGCCTGCTGATAGCCTTTTAATTCCATTTTCAGAACCTCACGATATCCCTGGGAACCTTTTTAAAGATGATCCCGTAACGCCGCAGCGTCTCTTCTTCTATAAGACAGCGATCGGCATATATTACATACTGCTCGTCTTTTACATCGATGCTGCCGAGGAATCCGTAGTCCAGGGTACCGTCGCCCCCGGCATCATGGAGCAGATAATAGGAGGTCCCGTCTTTACGTCCCAGAAAGGCGGGATTGGAGCTCTCCTTGTCCTGCGGCAGGGACTGACGGGTTTCGGTAAACCAGATGTAGGATGCCAGATGCTCGAGGGCAAGCTCCTCGTTGAGCAAGCCGTCGGGTAAAAAGAGAGGCTCCGCCAGTTCATAAAAGGAGAAGCCTCCGCCGGTGCCCTCCTCAGCCCTGGAACCCTCGCCGTAGCCGTCGATAACCCGTTTTACCCGCTCGGCGGTAATGGAATCGGCGTAATCCTCAAGCTCCACCAGAATAAAGCGGCGCCTGCCCCCGTCCTCCCTGTTCAGGTTCAGCACTGCGTGGGCGGTGGTGCCGGAGCCGGCGAAGGAGTCGAGGACGATGTCGTCGGGACCCATTCCTATACGAAGGACTCTCTCGACTAACCTAATTGGTTTTGGATTGTCGAAAACTCCTGGTATTCCAAATAGGCGGTTTGTTTCCTAGGTTGCTTCCTGAGAGTGCCCGACCTCTTTGTTAGTCCACCAAGTCCATGGGACACTACCTAGTCGTTCTCGTAAATAAGTCTTTCTGCGTGGCATCCCATTTCCGTCAGCTCCAAACCAAAAACGACCTGCATCTCTATTGACGTTTGAACTCCGATTCAACGTTCTTCCAGCACTTCCCAGGAGGTGGAGAGTAGTTTATTCCTCCGGGAGTGGTTATCGTATACATTTGATTAGGTCTCTTGCCTTGTGCAGTAAAATCAGAGGAAACCTAGGGCCCTCTTGGGTCGTTGTCCGGATTACGAAATTGATCTTTTTGATCTTCGGATAAAGGTAGACGGTTCAACGTCTCTTTTACAGTATCAATATTGTAGCAGTAGACCAGAATGTAGTCGTGTGCCGCTCTAAGTATCACTCGGGAGTCAGGAGAAGTCCTTTTTTGCCATAGAACATCTGCAACAAAGTTGGTCCGACCAAAAATCATATCCATAAGAATTCGAAGATGGTGTATCTCGTTGTCATCAATACTGATGAATATAACCCCGTCCTCCGCCAGCAGCCGGTGCAGCAGTTTGAGCCGGGGATACATCATGCAGAGCCACTTGTCATGGCGGGTCAGGTCCTCCCCCTCTTTACCAACCACGTCCCCAAGCCATTTGCGGATTTTGGGGTGGTTTACGTTATCGTTGTAGACCCAGTTTTCGTTGCCGGTGTTGTAGGGGGGGTCAATATAGATGCACCTTATCTTTCCCTCGTATTCGGGAAGCAGGCTTTTTAAGGCTTCCAGGTTGTCCCCGTGGATTATCCGGTTCTCCCCGGCGGCCGCGGGATCGCCGTAGCTGTAGCTGCGTTCCAGGGTTCTAAAGGGGACGTCCAAATGGTGTTTTACGACCTTTTCCTTGCCAATCCAGTGTAACGTGGGCATAAACTTCCTGCTGATCAGGTTTTACGGTTCAACCGCAGATAATAATATCGGATGGAATCAGGGTTGTCGAGGCAGGAAAATCATTTATCCTTGTAAACTGTGAATAGCCCGAACTACTTTGTAAACATGTGTACCCGGATTAGCAGGCCATCGTCGGTCAGGTTCTGAATCCATACTGGCCGCGCGGTTGACAGCTGTTTCCATGCTCCCCTTGAACTGCTCAATGCGCAGCCGTGTTTTTGTGTATCCCCGTAATAATTTCCGCAAATGTGTTTCAATCATTTTACTGCTTACTTTACCGTGGGTCCAATCTGCATGGTGCAAATACAGCCAGAGTTCAAAACATGGGTTGCTTATGGCAAGTAATGCTTTATGTTTTCCTCTTATGGCTTGAGAACAAATATCTGACAATAATTTATCCGGCCAATTATCTCTATCAACCATAAGCCAAAGTTGGTCTTCCGACTGTAACTCGTACTGTGTGGCGAAATCTTTTAGCCTTCTCAGGACATGATTGGGAGCAGATTTATTATCTATAGACTCAAGTACTTTAACATGAACACGGACGTTGCCAAAAAGCTCGGATTCAAAATACTGTTTCTCGGTTTTTCTTCCTTCTGTCGCGATTATAATAAGCCGCGTATCATGCTGGTACGGTATCTCTCTGTTTAATGGCCTCTTTTTCCTCGATGTTATTCCCATGGTACCTCATACTACTTTAATAATTCTGCAATGTTTCCAATGAACGGGATAGCTCCAAACCTTCCGTTCAGGTAGCCGTTTTCATAATTCAAACCTTCACTAACCTTGTAATCTGCCAAACTCGTCAGATGACTTGCTCCAAATCTATCCTTTTCCATGAACCATATTTCGTCGCGTCGCAGAAGATTCCTATCCAGAAGATTAGTATCATGAGTCGTGATAATAAACTGCCCGCGTGCCTTCTTCTCGATTACTCCGGAAATACACATTTCGATAAATAAACGCGAAAGGTGAGTATGCAGACTCCGATCCAGTTCATCGATTAAGAATACCCTGTCATGTTCCCAAATCTCTTTGAGCATTGGTACCAAATGCATAAGTCTCTGGGTGCCGTCAGATTCTAATGAAGTATCAAAAGCAATTTCCGCTCCATCTTTTCTGCGATGAACAGTCTGTAATCGCAGAAAATTTGTTACCTTCTTACCCTGATGGACTTCCGAGCTTAAAGTAATAGTCTCTTGAGGAACCTGAAGAAAAAGCTGATCAAAACGTTCTGCTTCCAAGTCTTTCAGGATCTTTGAGCGAAGATCATGCGGGATATTCTGCAAGTGTTTCTCAGGATCAAAAACCTCGCTTTTGCATTTAAGGTTCTCAATTCCAGTATCCGATAGACGCAGAAAATCTGATAAAAAACCCATAAAGTCTTTTTCTTTTTGAGCTCGTAATGCGAGTTCGCGATAATATGACTGGGGGCGGATTATCTCCAGATGGTCCCGAAACCAGTGAACCACATTTTTAAGAATATTAATATTTTTTTCGGCGGCTTCTGTTACAAATGGTTGATTTGGCCGAGTTCCATGGGCGATAAAATCGATGAACTGGGAACCTTTTTTCGCAGCTGCGATTAATTTATTGCCTGCCTTTACTTTCGTTTCCCCCTCGATCGTTACACGCTCGAAAACCAGGGATTCCTGGCTGCTGAAGTAGGCGAAAAGCCATTCCTCGAAAATCCGTCGTTTGTCAAGCACAACTCCATAGGTATAGAGAGTCTCACCATGCTTGAAGATAATCTCAAACCTGCTGGGCCCACTTTCTGAAGAAATATCCAGTAAGAAAGGTTTCGCGCCGGTTGTTTCATCAGATGATGTTCCCCGGACAACAAGATTCTTAAGAAATGCAAGAGCCTCAATAAAATTGGTCTTCCCACTGGCGTTAGCTCCGTACAATGCAGCCATCGGTAGAACATCTATCTTCTTGCCCTTTAGATCTCTGATTATATGGTCTTTTTTACTACGGCTCTTTGCCGGTATGAGATTCAAGACGACCTCTTCATTGAAGGATGAAAAATTAGAAACCGCGAATTGAACAAGCATTCATCTTCCTCACTTAAAAAGCACTTCCCGTATAATTTCTAATTATACATCGACAATATATCTTTTACAATATTTTTATACGCATTTTACTCATTAAATACAGTTAAATGGCTTATCGTCAAAATATTTCTCAAGATCTCCCATTCTTGTATGGATCATCAAGCCTCGTTCCGGGATCATATGAAGCATTGTAAGCGATTCTATACGTCTTGAGCAGTGTCTCCACTGCATTGCTTCGCACAATATCTGTGCTGTTTAATTTATGTGTACAACGGAGCCAGTTATGACCAAAAGCATGTATGAACACCAGCTTGTCCGAAAACAGGCGAAAAAAGCATATCACCGAAGGGGCCTCTATCTGGGCGTCAGCCCCCTATACTGCTGCGCATATACAGAAGGCGAAATCCCTGTAGCTTCCTTAAAGACCCGGTTAAAGGTGCTCTTGGAGGAAAATCCTGCTTCCATGGCCAATTCCAGAATACTGTGATTATTCAGAGCCCCCTCATCCACACGGTTCTGGAAATACCGCAAGCGGTAATCGTTGACCAGGGAACAGAAGGACTGTTTATAAACATGGTTAATAACGTACGAAACACGATTCGGATGTATATCAAGTCGCTTAGCCAGTTTATTCAGGGAGAGACGTGTATCATGAAATGCTCCTGCATCAAGAGACTCTTTTACTTTTTCGGAAATCTCGGCTGATTCATCTGCCGCACACAACTCTTCTCTGCCTGAACGTCCTCCTGACAAGGATCCATGGCCTCCTGTCAGAACCTGAGGCACGGCGAGGACAAGAAATGAAATTACATAAACAAGCACAGCCATCGCGGCGGCAAGAATTATAAAGGGGATGCATCCGCCGGCAGCCAGCCTGGCGGTAGCAGGAGGATAGACGGCGACAAAGGCAAAAGCGGCAAGGACCAGAGACGGAAGAACCACCAGAATCCGCAGCCAATACCGATAGGAACCGGGAATATCCCGGGAATTACAGCCGAACACAATCCGTGCGGACAGCACCAGGTAAATGATGTTCACAACAACCTTCAGAGCATTTCGTATCGGCAGCCAGTACGGAGGCGAGCCCGCGAAAACGGAAACCACAAACTCCCGGTACTCCGGGAGATCCATACCAAGAATGCTTATGGTGATTATTGTGACCTCCGCGATATAAGGAGTAAAATGGAAAACAAGACCCCGCGGGCCTTTTTCGTTATCGGCAGCAATATTCCTGATAAACCACCAGAGCAGCGGTCCGAACAGAAAAGGGAGCGGCGTTGTCGCCGGCCACAGCCATGGAGCCCTCAGCAGGGCTTCAGCATTCCAGAATGGTATTGTTCCGAGCCGGAGGGAGAAGACCAGCACAAGGAGAGCCAGAGGCAGATTTTCATGGTGACGAAAGCGCAGTCCGATGAGTACAAGAAGCAGAATCCCCTGGGCTGCGCCCAAACCCGCGAGAAACTCAAGAAAAGACACGTCCCGAGTATAACCCGGGACGGTTCAAAAAGCTATTGAAAAAGTCCAGGTGCGCTACTCGCTCCATCGGCAAGGCGTTCTGCATAAAAGTCCATTAAAGATTGGAAGTGTATCACCTAATTCTGATCCACTGACATGTTCGGACTTCCGTCAGCCGGGAATAAACCGCAGCCAGGCACTCCCCTCCTCGTAATTCTCGATCAGCTGTATTTCCTGCGAATCCGCAAAGTTACCAAGCAACGTTTGGATGCGGCGTTTCATTATTCCTAAACAGTTTTCAACCAGATCGTTCCGGAATCCCCGATCCCCCAGAGTCATCACCATCTGTACGGAAATCAGTCGGCCCAGAATACGGCCGAGATCAACCATCTTCCGCTGAGACAGTCCGGAATTCAGGGAGAAATCCAGGGAATCCCTCAGCCAGACCGCTGCACGGGACGTAAGCTCAGAGCTTTTCAGATACCGATAAACATTGGACTCCTTAAGGCGGTTCATTGATTTAAGCACGGCTTCGGCGATCTGTTCATAGAGGATGTCGTTGGATCCTTCGAAAATCTGAAACGGACGGCTGTCCACCAGGGCCTGACCGGCGATATGATCCCGGCGATATCCTTTAGCACCCACCAGTTGCAGGAGAGACTGTGCCGCAGACTGCATCATATCGGTTATAACACTTTTAATGGCATTTGCCGGCAACGCCATACCGGAACAATCCTTATCCACGCCTGCCACATCTGCTGAATAGGCACACATGGCAGAACTTACCGTGTAGTATGACTGCAGCACCGCCATACGGTCCTGTACCTGATCATAGCCGGAAAGAGGTTTTCCGCCGACCTGTCGGGTCCGTGTATGCTGCCGGGCTTCGTCAAGCAGGCGTTTTATGAATCCTGTGGCCATTCCCGGAAACTGAAGCCGGCTGCGGTGCAGCAGATCAAGAAGCATTCGTACACCGCTGCCGTCCGGTTTGAGACGCCTCCCTGCCGGTAGATGGGTATCTATTCTGTTGCGCCCGTAGGGAATCATCTCCAGGCCGAGGCTTTCGTAATACTCTTCCACCTCAATGCCGCCGAGGCTTTTATCCCACACGAAAAAATTGATGGTACGATCCAGCCCCCCGTCTTCGGTTTCTCCCCGGGCGGTCAGAAGCCAGTAGTCGGCCCGGCCGGTAAGCCCACCCCAGTGTTTTGTACCCCGAAGACGGTAACCGCCTTCCTCCTCCCTGAAGCTGCTCCGCATCTGCAGGGCATCGGAACCAAAATCGGGCTCCGTAATCATCAAACCGCCGAGATTTCGGTGATGTAGAAAATCATTAAAGACTTTTTGCTGAAGATGCTCTTCGGCATATTTGGAAACAGGCTGCAGGAAAAGGGCGCCGTTTATTCCCGTGACTAACGCGAACGGCAGGGATTCATACGAACATGTTTCCAGCACTGTCAGGCACTCATGTACCTTCTGTCCCCGCCCGCCGAATCTGGAGGGAATAAAGACTGAAAACGGTGAGGCGTCAAGCAGCTCTGCATCCCACCCGGCGAAGAGGCCGGGAATGGGATTCTGGAATACTGACGTGAGTTTCATGCGCAGGTTCTTAAGGAAATCCGGGAAATCAGGAAGATCTTGTTTTTTCATACACACTCTCTTTGCGGCCTTTGCCGCCCTGTGCCGTCACTGCAACCACATTTCGCAGCCTGCAACGGCAGCATACAAGTGTATATTACCTTACTGTTTTTGTAATGTATAGTCCTGCTCCGATGCATATCTGTCTGCAAGAGATCCCGCTTTCAGCAGGAGCTCTTCAAGCCCGTGCCGCCGGCTGCGTCCGCACTCATGGGCAGGCCTGCTGCAGATAAGGCAGCGTCGCGGTCCAAGTCTCAGAGCCGCGCGGTCAAGCTGCGGTGAATCCGGGGCATGCAGATCAATATCAAACAGGCGTCCCAGGGGGTGGGTCTCCTCAATGCGTATGGCCTTCTTTTTCAGTGTCAGGGGATCTCCTTTTACCACACCGTACCACTCAAAGCCGCTGGGGAGCAGGCAGGATTTTTCGTGCTGCGGGGAAAAGGCTTCCCGGGCAGCGTTGACCCCGGCGGAGAATACCTGATCCGCCCATTCCGGGGTCTTGTCCGGACCGGGAATGTTCAGGGTCAGCACAACAATGGGCAGCCGGTAACGGAACAGGAAGCTTCTGATCCTGCGGCTTCTGTCCTCCCTGGCGAAGAGCAGCTCTTCCAGTTTAATCCGTGCCATTGCTTATGCGTTCCCGGGTTGCTTCATACACAAAAAGGGTTCCGGCCAGAAGATCGGCACAGCCTCCGGGACTAATGCCCCTGCTGATCAGCTCTTTGTTCATGTGTCTTACGTAACTCATTCCGGCATCTGTACGTACACCGCCGAGATAAAGAACTTCTGCGCTCATATCCTGCACATATTTCAGTGCATTAATCCCACCCCGGTGAACGATGGTTGTATCCTGAGCGCGGCTCATAATGGCAAGCAGGGCCTGCAGAGAAGCATCATTGACTGAATACCCCCGGCTGCACATGCCTGCGTAGACCGGGAGCCCGTATTCAAAGATCACCGGAAAGCCGGACTCCGCCTCTCCCCGGATACCCGTCAATCCGAAACGCAGAAACAACCTTTCTCCGTGGCTGAGTTCCCGCTCCTGGCTAAGACCGGTAATCAGTTCCTGTTCAACCATCCCCCGGGTCATGCTTCGAACCCCGTGCTGCAGAGCCGGGACACCGATACTGGAGACAGATGCAGCGGCAGCGCTTAAGAGCATCAGCACAAAAATCTGCCCCTTGTGGGTGTTTACACCTCTGGTGGCGCTGAACATGGCCTTCTCGGCGGAAAGGCCGATGTGCCGTACGTCCTGCCAGAGATCAACATCCGCACTCCTCCCAGACGCGCACTGCATTGCTGTGGAAAAATAAGGGGCTACGGCTTCAATACTGCGGCGAAAACACAGATAGTCCATGTCGCTGTGAGCACCGTTATCCTCCCGGTCAACGAGTCCGGGCTTTGGACTCGTATCAAGCTCCTGAAGCATGGCCCAGCCCGGAAGCGGGAACAGGCTTTCGGTTCGAGCCTGTTCCCTGTCCTGCCTTGACCGGCTCGCAAAATAAGGCTCAGGTTCGTGAAGCTGCGTTTTTTCGTTTAACGATAAAATCACGTACTATCGGTCCCGCAATGGAAATAATGGTCAGAATTATAAGAATGATACAGAGCGGTGATGCAAAAAAGATCTTCAGACTTCCGTTGGATATTACGAAAGCCTGACGGAAGGACTGTTCCATATCGTTTCCTACTATTACCGCCAGAATAAGGGGCGTTGCGGGGATCCTGGCTGCGGAGAGAAAATACCCCACAACACCAAATATGATCAGCAGGTAAAAATCGATCACACTGTAGCTGATGGCGTAGGTCCCGACAAACGCAAGACCAAGCACTATGGGATACAGAACCCTCGGCGGTACAGAGAGTACACGCACAAGAGCACCGGCCATGGGTATATTGATAAAGGCCAGAATAATATTCCCCACGAACATGCTCGCTATCAGGGCCCAGACAACGGTGGACTGCTGCTGGAACAGCATCGGTCCCGGCTGCAGGCCGAGCATCAGGAGGGCTCCCATCATAACTGCAGTGGTTCCCGATCCGGGTATCCCTAAGGTCAGCATGGGAATCATAGCCCCTACCGAGGCGGCATTGTTGGCTGCTTCCGGTGCCGCGACTCCTTCGATCGCGCCTTTTCCAAACTCATCAGGATGGTCGGACAGGTTCTTTTCGTTATTGTAGGAAAGCAGCGAAGCCATTGTTCCGCCGGCCCCCGGCAGGGCACCGATAAAGAAGCCGAAAGGAGACGACCGCAGAATGGGCCACACACAGCGCTTCCACTGGGCCATGCTTATCCAGATTCTTCCGAACTTGGTCTGGGCCTTCTTGTGACCTTCCGCTATGTTACGAAAGCTCTTAAAGACCTCCCCCAGGGCAAACACGGCGATTATTACAACCAGGAAATCGATGCCTGCTTCCAACTCGAGTATACCGAAGGTAAAGCGTTTGATCCCCGATTGGCCGTCGATTCCGATGGTGGCTATCATGAGACCCAGAAGAGTAGCAATAAAGCCTTTCAGACTGTCTCCTTTACTCATGGAGGCCGTAGCCGAAAGGGCAAAGACAAAGAGCATAAAATATTCGGCGGGCCCGAACCTGAGGGCAAAGCGGGCAACCGGAAGCGCCACCGCTACCATTAGAATTGTGGCGATTATACCGCCAATAAAGGATGCAATGGCGGATATCGCCAGAGCAGCTTCCGCCTCACCCTTAAGAGTCATTGGATACCCGTCAAAGGTTGCAGCCACTGCTGCCCCGTCTCCCGGGGTATTAATCAGGATAGAGGACCTTGATCCCCCGTACATGGCGCCGTAGTAGACCCCCGCCATGGTAATAAGGGAGGCTGTCGGACCCATTACAAAGGTCAGGGGCAGCAGAACCGCTACACCTGTGGCAGGGCCAAGACCGGGAAGCATCCCGATTACCGTTCCGAGAATTCCCCCGATGGTAACCCACAGTATGTTCAACGGCTGTATAGCAATTCCCAGTCCCTGAAACAGAAAAGTAAGTGTTTCCATGGTGAACTCCTAAAACCAGATAATCGGTGTTTGCGGAAGATAGACCCCGAGGGTCTTGGCAAACAGCAGATAGATAAAAAGGCTGAAGGTCAGCGAAACCACCGTGTTGACCTTCCATTTTGCTGCTCCATTAAACAGGAACAGCTCCGCCTGCAGAAAAACAAAGGTGGAAAGCACATACCCGATGGGTTTGAACAGCACTGCGTACATAACGCCGAAGAGACAGGTGAAAATGATCTTCGACAGAAAGGGGTTCACGGTACCATGGGCTGTTTTTCCGTCCTTCTTTATGCGCAGAAACTCCCTGAAAAGAAGATACGCGGAGCAGAGTATCATTAAAACTCCCAACCCGGCGGGAAAAACCTTGGGAGCATGAGGAATCCCTACGCTGGCTGCCGGCAGATTCAGACTCATCCAGGTTACGGCCAGTCCGATGACTAAAGAAATGGCTCCGGAAATCAGTGTCATATTCATTCTTTTCCTCACAGAAAGCGCGAAGCGGTCGCCTCAGGGACGGCCGCTTCGCAGATTGTAATGGACAGGATCAGTCAGCGAGCATTCCTATTTCATCAAGGATGCTGCGGTAAGACTGGTCGACCTTTTTCAGGAACGCAAGATACTCGGGACCTTGCATGTAAAAGTCATCCCAGCCGTTCTTGATTTTTGCCTGCTTCCACTCTTCGGTTTTTACCATCTGGTTCAGGGTATTTACCCAGAAATCAACGGCGTATTGAGGCATTTCGGGGGGACCGAAAAGACCGCGCCAGTTCACGAAGGTTTCAGAGATACCTGCTTCCATACAGGTGGGAATTGCCGCCACAACACCTTCGCCAACCCGGTGGTCCGCGGTCTGGGCCAGGGCTTTGAGGTCTCCGCTTTCGATAAGTCCGCGGACCTCGGAGAGACCGGTAGAGAAAAGGTCGATATGACCGCCCATTACCTGTGCTGCACCAGAATCGTTAAAGTTGACATAATCAATCTGCCGGAGGTTCTTGACACCTGCAGCCTTGGCCATAATCAGGAACTGAATGTGGTCCATGGAACCGGCAGAAGAGGTCCCGCCGATCTTTATACTCTTGGGATCCTTCTTAAGGGCATTCATTACATCCATAATGCTGTCGTACTTGGAATCCGCTTTAACAACGAATACCGCGTAGTCTGCAATCAGGTTCGCAAGGGGGGTCACATTCTCATAGTTCAGGTCAGTTGATCCTGAAAGCTTGGTAAGGATAAGCGGGGGCGAATAGACCGTAATAATATTATCCGCTTTGGGCTTCTCCTGCAGGCTGGCAAGGTGTACAGCACCGCCGGCGCCTGGATTGTTGCGGACCGGCATGGGGACTTTTACAAGACCCGTATCCTTCAAGACCTTCGCTACAGTCCGGATAGTCAGGTCCCATCCTCCGCCTGCACCCGAGGGGGCCACAAAATCCAGAGCTCCCTTGGGATACTGGACTTGTCCGCCCTCTTTTTGCCCTTCTGCCACCAGCGGGGCCGCCAGGGCAAAGCAGATAGAAAGAACCAGCAGGCTTACCATGATTTTTTTCATACAAACTCCTTATTAGAAAAATTTTCGCAGCCAGGCTGCGTTTTGCGACTATAGTTAATCCGCGACGTTTCGAATCACATCGATAATGGTTCCGTCACGGTATTCCACAAGGCCGACAATCTTGTCGCCGAATTTTATGGGTTCCGGTGTGCCAGCCACCCGTTCAGCCCGTTCTTTTAACTCGTGAATCGTGTACAACGGCAATTTACTGCCGCGATAATAGTCAACCAGGTCCTTTCTGCGGGGATTGATGGCGATACCTCTGTCGGTAACCAGGATATCCACGCTTTCGCCGGGGGTAATAACCGTCAAAACCCGGTCCACAACGCTGGAAATTCTGCCGCGGATCAGGGGCGCCACTACAATAGAGAGACCCGAACCCACGGCTGTATCGGAATGCCCCCCGGAAGCTCCCATAATTATTCCGTCTGACCCTGTCAGTACATTAACGTTAAAGTCCGTGTCGATCTCCAGGGCGCTCAGGATCACCACGTTCAGCTTGTTCACGGCACAGCCCTTGTTTAAGGGGTTCGCGTAATAGGAGGCGTCTATTTCCGTGTGCATGGGATTTACAGCAATAGAGTTGACTGCATCCAGGTCAAAACTCTGTACATCGAGCATGCGCTTGATCAGTCCTTCCTGATGCATCTTTACTATCTGGCTGGTTATGCCCCCCAGGGCCCAGCTGCAGGAGACACCCCGACGGCGCATATAGTCCGACAGATAACGGGTTGTCGCCAGAGAGGCCCCGCCGGAACCGGTCTGAAGGGAAAAACCGTCCTCAAAATAGGGGGAATAGGCAATTACATCCGCGGCGTTCTGGGCGATTAAAAGGTCCTTGGGATTGCTGGTTATTCTGGTCGCCCCGGTGGCTATGCGGCTGGAATCCCCCACAGAATCAACCACAACGATGTGATCTACCAGGTCCTGATCGATACTGAAGGGGGTATTGGGGTACTCCACAAGATTATCTGTTATAAGCACTACCTTGGAGGCATGCTTGGCATCGACTATCGCGTAGCCCAGGGAGCCGCAGGCGGACCCTCCGGTAAAGCCGTTGGCATTGCCGTAAACATCGCTGGAAGGAACCCCCAAAAAAGCGACGTCGATCTTGATCTGTCCCGTTTCCACTGCCCGTGCCCGTCCACCGTGGGAGTGAAAGAGAACCGGCACATCCATAAGCCCGGCAGAGATCTGCTCCCCGAGTTTACTCCTGAGGCCGCTGGTTATAATGCGGCTGATCACCTTGTTTTTTATATGTGGAACAAGCTCGTCATGTACCGTTGTCAGGGAAGAGCTTGCCAGGGTCAGGTTTTTAATACCCAGATTTGCAATAACATCCATCACCATATTGACGACCTTGTCGCCGTTACGAAAGTGGTGATGAAAAGAAACTGTCATACCGTCTTTAAGACCGGTTTTGAGCACAGCCTGTTCGACTGTATCCAGCAGTTTATTCAGCCGGGGAAGGTTGCGGTTTCCTTTTTCCTGCCGCACCAGGGGAGTATTGGCAAAGGCCCCCTGAAAGGGTTTGACTTTTTCGTAACCAGGTATTGTATCGGGGATTTCCCGTCCTATAGCATTCTCAGACATTGAACTCCTCCTCGGGGATCCGCAGACCCGAAGCCTTGGCCATCTCGATTACCCGCTCGGCCCGGTCGACCATGGGCTTGTCCACCATCTTGCCGTCCACAGTAATAACGCCGGTATTACGCTTCTTCGCTTCCGCTATACCCCGCATAACCCGCATTGCGGCCTCAACCTCTTTTTCCGTGGGCGCGAAAACATCATGCACCGGACGGATTTGCCGGGGAGATATGATCGACTTGCCGTCGAAACCGAGCTGTTTTGCCATGCGGACTTCTTCCACAAAGCCTTCCTCGTCGTTCAGATCGGAAAACACCGTATCCAGGGCGTATATCCCGGCGGCCCGGGCAGCGGTGACCAGGGCTGAGCGGGCGTAGAATATCTCCGTACCCGCCCTGCTCCGGTTTGTCTTCATGTTGGTAACATAATCTTCCGCTCCGAAGGCGATGCCGATCAGCCGGGAACTGGCTGTGGCTATCTGGTAGGCATTAAGGATGCCCAGGGGACTTTCGATGGCCGCCATCAGACCAATGCTGCCTTCATCCAGACCAATGGACTTCTCCTCTTTCCGGATAAGTTCCTCTACATCATGGATATCCTGGGCGGTCTCGGCCTTGGGAAGCCGGATAATGTCGGGCCCGGCATTGACCATGGCTTTTATGTCATCCCTGCCGTACTCCGAATCCAGGCCGTTAATTCGGACAACGGTTTCAGTACCTTCGTAATTCAAGGTTCGCAGGGCGTGAAAAACCAGAAGCCGGGCGCTGTCCTTTTCGTTTACATCGATGGAGTCTTCCAGGTCGAACATGATTGCATCGGAGCGGTAGATATGGGCATCCTTCACCATGGCGGCGTTGCCTCCGGGAACATACAGCATTGTTCTTCGCAGTTTCATAGCCTCATCGCCTCCACTGCATCTGGCTTATTCCCGCGGCCCGGTAGGCCGCAGCTTCCAGACGGGCCCGGATCGTACAGTCCAGGGCACCTTTATCCTGCAGCAAAACATGAACATCCCGGATTCCCAGCCCCTCCAGAACCTCCTGTACAACTGTATTAATCCGCTTGCCGAATTGTTTTTTTACGATGCTCTCCAGCTCGATGTGTATGCCCGGCTCGGAGGCGGGACTGACGGTAACAAGAACATCACTGGACTCCAGAGTCCCGGCAATGCCTTTTTTGGTGATCTTCACGCAGATCCTCCTTGAAGTTTGCTGCGGATATCCTCCGCTTCTGCGGAGCCAAGAAAATCATAGGTGTACGGGGGCACTAATTTCTTCGTATCTTCAGTTTTTCCGGCGGCAATCAGACGCCGTACCTCGGAGGCGCTTATGGCAGTCCTGTCCGACTCCTTGCGCTCGATCTCAACGACTTCTATGCCATAGCCCGGCAGGATTTCGTGCATGCTCTGGTTGTAACGCCGGGTAACCGGACAGAAAGGCTCCTGGCCAACGTAGCGTCGTTTAATTCCGGCTGCCGGGGCAATATGCTCACCGAAGATGGTCAGATCCAGGTGTGTGTGGGTCTCGAAGATCTTTCCCTTGTCCTTGATAAAGTAGCTTGGAAAGGTGGCATTGGAGATGATATAGTCTCCTCCGGGAATGACCCTGACATTTGCCAGGTCCCGGGTGCCCTCCTTGATCAGCTTCATACGCACATCAAAAGGAAATACCGACCGGTCCTCCTGGACAACAAAGAGAAGAACCAGGGGATTCTCCGCGGCGGCCCGCTCAACAAGATAGCGGTGTCCAAAGGTAAAAGGATTGCAGTTCATTACCAGAGATGCCGCCAGCAGGCTTTGAGGGTTAAGCCCGGAAAGTTCTGCAAGATACAATCCAAAATTGCGGCTGTTATCCTCCAGAAGAAGTACATCCTCGGTGGAGGCTATCCGGGTATACCCAAGAGCGGTAAATTGCTCCCTGTTGTTCGGTGATGTATAGATAAAGAGGGAATCAATACCCTTATTATGGGCCCGGATTTTCAGATAGGTCAGGACTTTGGCGGTAAGATCCTCGCCCCGGTGCTCCTCATCGACAACGACCCCTTTTACCACCTTTCCGGAAAGCGATCCGGTAGCCACCATGGTGTCACCACTGAAAATGCCGATGGAGTATTCAATATCATCCTCGTAATCCAGGCCGTGACGTTCAAGAAATCCTGCAACCTTGTCCCGTTCCGATGGAACCCGCGGCGACAGGCTGCGGACACTGACATTTGCCTCCCAATCCATGATGATAGTGTGATGCACAAATTTGATGCTGTAAGTAAGTGTATCTTTGATTTCTTTGTAGGATTTTTCCTACATCATGAGATGGGCATCAATTTGTGCTTATAAACATACTGGGTAAGCTGGGCATTATTCTTCAGGTTCATCTTCTCAAGCAGCCGGCTGCGATAGGTGCTTACCGTTTTTACACTTATATAGAGTTCGTCGGCAATCTCTGACAGGGTTTTTCCGGAGGCTATGGAAAGCATTACCTGAGTCTCCCGTTCAGAGAGCAGCTCATGGGGCAGAGTCGTGCCGGGGTGCCGTATGGTTTCCAGGAGAATGCTGGAAGTCGTTTCATTCATGTAATGCTCGCCGCGGGCAACCTGACGGACCGCCCGGACCAGCTCTTCCGGTGCCGTCGCCTTGTTCAGGCAGCCCGCAGCACCAAGCTTTAAGGCTCTGGCCGCGTATTGGGTTTCCGGCTGTATGCTCAGCATCAGCACCGGCAGTTCGGGGAACTCCTGCTTGACATCTGCCAGAACGATCATTCCATCCTTGTCAGGAAGGCTTATATCCAGGATCAGGACATCCACAGGGGTCTCCCGAAGCCTGGGCAGAACTTCACAGCCGCGGCCGGTCTCGTATATTTCAGAAACCGAAAGGGATTCTTCCATAAGCTGAATCAGCCCCCGGCGCAAAACCGGGTGGTCATCGGCAATTAAAACGCGCAACATAGTATCATCCTGCTACAGGGATTCTCAAGATTACAGTGGTTCCAAGGGGTGTGGAATGGATCGAAATCTCACCTCCAAGATGTTTCGCCCGCTCCTGCATACCGATTATACCATAGGATTCAGTATCGGTAAGTTTGTTTTTCTCCATACCCTTTCCGTCGTCCCGGACAGTGACAAGAAGATTACCATTAGTCGACTCCAGCAGCATGGATGCCGTCGTAGCATTGGAATGCCGAATAATATTGGTAATCGTCTCCTGAATTATTCTGAAAACCGCCGTGGCCCGATCCACCTTCATATCCGGTGTTGGGCCGATAGAGCGCTGAAACTGAACCGGGGTATGACGCTCTGTCTCGTCCAGGAGCCACTCCACCGCCTCGCCAAGGCTCAGGTTATCAAGAATAACCGGGCGCAGTCTGGTGGCAAGGTCTTTTGACCAGTCCAGGGTTTCGTTGATAATCCCGAGCATGGATTCGTAACGGGCCTGCCGCTGTTCCTGTACCGATGCGGCATTTTGCGAAAGCCAGAAGATATGCATCTTAAGGGTGGTAAGCAGCTGACCAAGCTCATCATGCACATCCCGGGCCACTGCTTTGCGTTCCTCTTCCCTGATGTCCTGCACATAGTTGGAAAACTGCTGCAGCATTCGATTCCGCTTATCGAGCCCGGCGATCCGGATTCTGCCGATAACAACAAAAATCGAAACAAACAGTCCCCCCATAAACAGGGCAAAATACCAGGTCTGATAAAAAGGAGGTACCACTGTTATTTCAAGGTCAGCATAGTTGTTGCTCCATACCCCGTTACTGTTGGTACCCATAACCTGAAGCATGTAGGATCCCGGGGGAAGACTGGAATAGTAGTAGGTGTTCTCTGTCCTCAGATAATGCCAGTCAGTATCAAAACCGTTAAGCCGCACGGCGTATTTGTTTTTCCCGGAATCGGCATAATCCAGGGAGGCAAAAGAGAAACCGATAAAACTGTCCCCGGGATAGACGGTCAGGCTCTCTGTCAGACAGATATTTTTCTCCAAGTAGACCCGTCCTCGTACCGGAATTCCCACTGGGATCTCCTCGTTGAAAAGGCTGAAGCCGGTAATCCGGATATCCGGGGAATAAGCGTTTACATGGACCTTTTCCGGATCAAAGCTCAGAATTCCCCGGGCAGTGCCGAACAGAAGGTTTCCATCGGAGCTGCGAAAATATGCGTTCCGGCCAAACTGATTGGAGAGGGTGCCATCGGATCTCCACAAGTTGGTAATCTGCTCGGTTATCAGGTCAAAGCGGGATAATCCATTTGCGGTACTTACCCACAGATAGCCGCTGTTATCCGGGAGTATACCGAATACATTGTCGTCGGAAAGCCCGTCTCCTACCCGAAAGGCCCGGAACCGGCCGCTCTCCGGATCAAAACGGTTCAATCCGCCCCCGGATGTCCCGATCCAGAGGTTTCCCTCCTTGTCACCGGAGATACAGTTCACACTGTTATCGCTGAGACTGTGGAGATCACCAGGGTCACGGGTGTAATTAACAAAGCGGTCCTCCCCCCGGACCTTCATGCTCAGGCCCCCGTCCCAGGTTCCAATCCATAAATTGCCGCGGGAGTCCTCGTAGAGGGCCCGGATCGAGTTTCCCAGCAGGGATTCCGGCCCGCCGGGAATGTTCATAAAGCTGACGAATCTGTTCTCTCCCGGTACATGCCGGTTCAAACCTCCCCCCTCGGTACCGATCCAGAGTTTCCCATCCCGGTCCACAAGGAGGGCCCAGACGACATCGGAGCTCAGGGATTCAGGATTCTCATGATCCGCATAATACTTCAGGAACCGGTCTTCCCCCTTTCTGTACTGCATCAGGCCGTCACCATCGCTGCCGATCCAGATATTGCCGCCGGCATCCTCCGCCAGGGAGTAGAGATGGTTGCTGCTGATACCGTCAGGATCGTGCGCAGAATGGAGGTAATGAGTCACCGCCCCGTTCTGATTCATACGCAGGAGCCCCTGGCCGTCCGTTGTTACCCAGAACGTACCGTCGGAGGACTCGAGTATCTGCCGTACGTCGTATCCGCCCTGGAGAAGATACTTGAACCCTCTGGCCCGGGGATTATACCTGTCAACACCGCCGCCCCTGGTGGCAACCCATACGATACCTGATTCATCCACATAAATATCACGAATAAAGTCACTGCTCAGGGAAAAATCGCTGTTCTGATCGTGAACTACCGTCCGGGTAGAAAAATCCTGATGCACCAGGACCAGCCCGCTCCGTTCAGTGCCGGCCCAGATTGTGCCGAAATTGTCCTCCGCGATGCATCTGACACTTTTAGCCCCGATTATCTGCCGGAACGAGGGTTCATCGGAAGCAGTTTCAGTAATATAGAGACCTTCATTCTCCAGCCCTACCCAGATTCTGCCCCGGGAGTCTTCGAACACCTCCCGTACCGTTCCCTTGTCAAAATAGTTGCTCAGGGAGAATCCGTCCCGAAACATGGAAAGCCCGCCCCCCTGGGTCCCGATCCACATACGGTCACCGGAGTCCCTGAACAGGACGCGGATAACATCGCTTTTCAGTCCGTCAACCTGAGATTGAGAATACCGGATAAACTGTTCCGTTTCTGTAGTGAAGATGGCGATTCCTGCATCGCCGGTGCCGACCCAGATCCGTCCGGCGGAATCCTCTTCCAGACAGAATACCTTCTGACTGGGGAGGGAGTTCGGGTTATCCGCTTCGGCCTGGTAAACCGAAAAGGATCCATCGGAAAAATTGTATCGGTTCAGGCCGCCTCCGTCGGTACCGATCCAGAGACGCTGATTGGAGTCTTCAAAGACATCAAAAATAACAGAACCGGAAATGCTGTCCGGTTTTGCCTGTTCGGGTTTGAATACCTCTATTTCCCGGCCGTCGTAGCGGTTCAGCCCGGAGAAGGTACCGAACCACATAAAGCCCAGGTGATCCTGATAGACAGAGAAGACGGAATTGTTGGACAAGCCTTCCCGCAGGGAGAGATGAATAAACTGCATTGGTTCCTCTGCGTACTGCGGGGACGCAAGCAGCAGTACAGCTAAAGAAGCCAGGATAATGACCTTTCTCACGACCGCTTATAGTACTGCATAATAAACAACACTTCAAACAGGAAAAATCAGCCGCTTTTCCGTGTCTTTTCCAGGAAAATCGCCTTGATGCCGCCCTTGTCGAGGATATTCATCGCGTAGGGTGAAAGCTTCTCTCCTTCAAGGACTTTCCCCGTCCGTGTATTACGGACCGTACCATTTACCAGATCAAGCTCCAGGGTATCCCCGCTTGCCGCCTGTGCGGCTATTCCTTTGCAGACAAGCAACGGCAGCGCCAGGTTTATGGCATTCCGGTAAAAAATGCGGGCAAAGGATTCGGCTACTACTGCTGCGACACCGGCGTGTTTTAACGCAATAGCCGCGTGTTCCCGGCTGGAACCGCAGCCAAAATTGGTACCCGCTACCACGATATCACAGGGCTGCACCCTGGAGGCAAACTCCGGGTCTGCGCCTTCCAGGCAGTGCTGCGCAACATCTTCCGGCTCTACCAGTTCCAGGTACTGCCCCGGATAAATCTGGTCGGTATCGATGTTCTTTCCAAAAAGATGGGCTTTCCCGACATAGAAGGTTTTCATGGACTGTTCCTTTTGATGTAATCCCTGGGGTCCGCAAGTTTTCCCGACAGAGCCGAGACGGCTACCAGTGCCGGGGATCCAAGATAGATAGAGGCTTCCCCGCTCCCCATACGTCCGGGAAAATTCCTGTTCGTGGAGGAAACACAAACCTCACCTTTTGCCAGTATCCCCGCGTGGGTCCCCAGGCAGGGGCCGCAGCCGGGGGCATTAAAAGTAGCCCCGGCCTCAATCAGGGTCTGTACACAGCCTTTTTCCATGGCTGTTTTGTACACCTCCATGGAGGCGGGGATAACGACCATCCGGGTTTCCGGGAATATTTTCCTGCCCTTTACCACCTTTGCCGCAGCCTCCAGGTCCTCCAGACGTCCGCCGGTGCAGGAACCGATAAAGGCCTGGTCCACCTTGACCGGGGAGACCTCTGAAAAGGGAAAGACGTTGTCCACACTGTGGGGACAGGCAAGCTGGGGCTCCAGGGAGGATACATCGAAGAGGTGTTCCCCGGCGTACCGGTAGCCCGGATCAGTCTCATCCTGGATGTAGTCCCTGCCGAAACGCTGCTCTACATACTCCAGCACCTGCCGGTTCGGTTTCATCCAGGCAGTCTTGGCGCCCATCTCCACCGCCATATTGCAGATTGTCATACGATCTGCCACCCCGATGCGTTCCACGTATTCTCCGCAGAACTCAACGGCCTGGTAGACCGCGGCGTCGGCTTTGAGTCTGCCAATAATGTGAAGAATCACATCCTTGGCAAAAACTCCGGCCTGCGGAATCCCGGTGATCTCAATCTTTATAACTTCAGGGACCCTTAACCAGACATCTCCGGAGATCAGCACCGTCGCGGCATCGGTGGCCCCGATCCCGGTACCGAAGGCCCCAAAAGCTCCGTGGGTGGTTGTGTGGGAATCGGTAGCCACCAGGATCATACCGGGACGGATCAGCCCGGCCTCCGGCATAACCTGATGGCAAACCCCGGTGTTTATATCGAAGTGGTGGGTAAAGCCCTGTTCTTTGGCAAATTCCCGCATCTCCTTGTGAATCTGTGCAGTTCGGATCGTCGGCGCCGGCGAATAGTGGTCAAAAACAAAAGATACCTTGTCCGGATCCCATACCTTTGTACCCCCCATCTCGAAAAACGACCTGACCACCTGAAGGTACAGGTCGTTGAGCTCTATAAAATCAACCGAGCAGTTCAGGATTTCTCCAGTTGTAACCGAATTTACCCCTGCCGCCCGGGCGAGTATCTTTTCTACTGCATGCACAGAACTCTCCTTATCACATGTATTGCAGGCACCAGTATAGCAGAGAAATATGGCTTATGTGTGTACGGGAAAATCTTGCACCCGATTCGTTATTCGCATATAATTCCCTATATTTCTACGTTTTTCGTATATCGGAGGCTGCATGATCATTGGATGCCCCAAAGAGATTAAAAAACACGAATACCGCGCAGGTCTGACTCCGCATTGCGCATCGGCCTATGTCCGGCACGGCCATACGGTTCTGGTTCAGAGAGGGGCCGGGTCCGGGTCCGGCTTCGAAGATCAGGAGTATTCCGACGCAGGAGCAAAGCTTGTCGACTCTTCCCGGGAAATCTGGGCAGCGGACATGGTCGTCAAGGTAAAAGAACCCCTGCCGGAAGAATTCCAGTACTTCCGGGAAAACCTGATTCTGTACACCTATCTCCACCTGGCTGCGGCGGAGGAATTGACCAGGGCTCTGCTGAACTCCGGTGTAAAGGGAATCGCTTATGAAACAATACAGACCGACGACGGACACCTGCCCTGCCTTACACCCATGAGCGAGATTGCCGGACGCCTGAGTGTGCAGGAGGGTGCAAAATACCTGGAAAAAACCTTTGGAGGCCGGGGTGTCCTTCTGGGAGGAGTCCCGGGGGTTGAACGGGGTAAGGTGGCAATCCTCGGAGGCGGCGTGGTGGGACTGAATGCCTGCAAGATTGCTGTCGGTATGGGAGCGGAGGTTACACTTCTGGATATCAATACCGCCCGGCTGGCATACCTTGACGACATCTTCCAGGCCCGGATTACGACTCTGGTGTCCAATGAGCGCAACATTGAAAAGATCGCCCGGGAAAGCGATGTAATAATCGGCGCGGTCCTGATTCCCGGGGCCAAAGCACCGCGACTGATCCGGCGGGAACACCTGAAACTGATGAAGAAAGGCGCTGTACTGGTTGATGTGGCAGTGGATCAGGGGGGCTGTTTTGAAACAACCCGAGCCACCTTTCACGATGATCCGGTCTATCTTGTTGATGATGTAATCCATTACTGCGTAGCCAATATGCCCGGAGCCGTTGCCCGAACCGCCACCCTGGCTCTGACCAATGCTACTCTGAACCACGGTTTGAACCTGGCTGACAATGGAGTGGAAAAGGCATGCAGAGAGTCTGTTCCCCTGCAAAGAGGACTGAATATCTATACCGGCAAGTGTACACACCGGGGCGTAGCCGAGGCCTTTGGCCTTGATTACACCAATCCCGAAACAGCTTTATGACGCAGCATGAACTTGACGAGCTTGATTCCGGAATAGTTACCAGGCTGCGGGTGGAAAACATGAGTAACAATGCTCTGGCAGAGGAGCTGGGGATCTCGGAAGGTACGGTACGTCAGCGGATAAAAAAGCTTAAAGAGGCGGGGGTCCTGAAGATCAGGGCCCTTATTAATCCCGACAGCCTGGTTCGTCAGCAGCTGGCGACCATAGCGGTCAACCTGAACGAGTCACGCCTTCTGGATGCCAAGGCCCGGGAGATAGCCGAACTGGAAAACGTTCTTTCAGTCTCCATTACCTCAGGGCAGTACGACCTTATTGTAGAGGTCCTCGTTGATTCAAACCGGGGTTTGGTGGGATTCCTGACGGATACTCTGGCCAGGGTTGAGGGAATCGCGAAAACCGAAAGTTTTTTGATGTTGAAAAACTACAATAAGTATGTTTGAGTAATACAAGGGCACCTCTAAAAACGTGGTATTTTTGCCATAGTCAAGGAGGAAGATTTTGTAGCACCCGCATCCTGCACCGAATATTATTTTGGTGCAGGAGAGGTCTGCGGGAAATCTTGACGACGCAGGATATGGGTAAAAGAGTAGTCTTTAGAGATTGTATGATTTACGTGGTTGGGCGCAGAGAGTTATCCTCTATCTGACGGGATTGGGGAGCCGGCGGTAGGTTGAGGGCACCGGGAGGCATAAGACCTCGCTTTAGAGATTAACTGAAACCTGCCACCGAACACCATAGAGCGGTGCGCCGAGTGACCGGCGCAACCGCGAATAGGAGTACGGTGTAACTCGCGTCTGACCAAAGACTCCCAGTCCTTCTTATAACCGAAAGGAGGGAAAAATGGAAGAGAAGATTCGGTATGTAGGCATCGACCTTGGTAAACGGACTTACCAGTGTGCGATTCTCGATGAGAAAGCCAAGAATCAACAGTTCAATGGAAAAGCCGATGGGATTGGCTTAGAGCGACTTGCCAAGAGATTGGGTAATGATGATTTGGTAGGACTGGAAGCGGGGAACAATGCGTTCAATATTGCTCGATATCTGACTGACCGGGTTGGGTGCCATGTTGTTGTTCTGAACCCTGGGAAGCTTGCAATGATTTACCAATCGCTGAAAAAAACGGATAGGGAAGATGCAGTACAAATTGCCCGCCTGTTACAGCGGAACCCGGTAGAAGAATTGCCAACCGTACCGTTGCCAACGAAGAAAGAGGAAGAGGAGAGGTCAGTTGTAGCCGAACTGGCAACTTACAAAGCAGACCGAACAAGGTACATAAACCGGCTCCATAGTGTGTTTCTCGATTCGGGTATTACAACGATAACGAAAGCGGATCTAAAAACGGCATCGAACAGAGAGAAGAACGTATTGACCCTTCTTACCGGACGGCATGTTCGAGAAGCGAGGCGACTGATAGAAATGGTTGCCTACTGTGAAGCGATTATTGAAGATTTAGAACAGGAAACAAAGCAGTTCCTGGAATCCGAGAAGAACACTGGGATTCTCATGTCTGTCCCAGGAGTCGGTCCTGCTACCGCGTTGGCTTTTATTGCCTACGTAGGGGATGGAAGTCGATTTGCGAATGCAGATCAGGTGGCAAACTACGCAGGCCTCACACCTCGGGTCGATAGCTCTGGGGAAACTCATCGAATGGGGCCAATATCAAAGCAAGGATGTGCATATTTGCGCAGAGTGATCGTACAGGCAGCATGGTCACTGGTGCGTTCGAAAAGTGGGGGGCACTTGAAAGAGGCTTACAAAACTTTAATCACTCGAAAACCTAAAGCAGTAGCGATTATTGCCATTGCTCGGAGATTAGTAAAGCTTCTGTACACCTTGGTGACAAAGAAGACATATTATCGGTATAGCCAGCTTAAAGAGAGGCTTGCGAAGCTGAAATATCATAAATTACAAATTATTGGATTGGGGTCTTGACGTAAAACATAGGAGGTGCCCACATCAGAAAACCGGAGTGTAAAGATGCCAACAATCCAGGAATACCAGAAACAGCGAATGCTGATGAGGAAAATCGAGCCCAAACGGGCAGATGTACTTGGTCTGATCCTCGATACCGCCAAGAAAGCGGCTAAGGAACAGAACCGTGAGGCTACGGAAGCCGATTTCACCGCGGCAGTAAAAAAACAGATCAAGGCCATGGAAAAAACCGTGGAACTGGTAAAAGCCAATAACGGGGACACCAGCAAACAGGAAGCGGAAATTGTCATTATGCGGGAGTATCTTCCCCCGATGATGGGCGAAGCAGAGCTCAGCGCGGAAATCGACAAATTGCTTGGGGAGCTTCCGAAGGAGGAGCGGATCAAAAAGAACCAGGGTAAATTGATGGGAAAACTGAAAGCCCTGGGAGATTCTGTCGATATGGGTGTGGCAGCCAAAATCCTTTCCGAAAAGCTAGGCTGATTCTTTATAACACAGCACATGGGATTGTGTGAAAGAGAAAGGACAGCTTTTTCTGTGTTTTTTTTAAATTTCATATTTTAAATTTTATCAACCTGAAGTATAATATAGGGGCACCTCTAAAAACGTGGTATTTTTGTTATTGGAGGGGCCCATAAACTCATTCAGGAATACAACGGAATTATACAATGAATTCATTAGATCAGAAAATTTTTCAGAGATTCGAAAAGACCAGCCGTGCCGATACCATATACGAAATAATAAAGGACGGTATTCTGCAGGGGGTTTGGAAACCCGGCGACAAGATTGACGATCAGGAACTGGCAAAGAGACTGGGGGTAAGCCGCTTGTCGGTACGTGAAGCCCTGTCCAAGTTTGTGGAAAACCTGATCATCGAAAAGCAGCACTGGAAGGGTTACCAGGTACGGCAGCTCCAGTGGAAAGAGATAGAGGGGATCATGGAAATTCGGATCGCCCTCGAGACCATAGCTATTGATCATGTTGCCAGAAATATTACTCCGGAACTTATTAAAGAACTCGAGGGGACGCTGAACCAGGCCGTCCGTGACATGGAGGCGGAAGACCACACCGCCTTCCGGCTGTCCGACTATGCCTTTCACGAGATAATCCACCGGGAATGCGGCAATATCTGGATAACCAATATAATCAGCAATATCCGGGTCCTTATCGAGATAATCCGCCGGATCTCCCAGGAGGAACATTTTCGGAATGTTGCCTGGGCCAGCATCGAAGAACACAGGGCTGTGCTGGACTGTCTTAAAAACCGGGACCCCCAGTGCGCGGTTGAAACCCTGCGCAGCCATCTGCTTATGTACACGGAACGTGTCAGGGCTGAGTATAAGCATCCTGATTCTTTGCAGAAAACTGACGACTGACCGTCGGCAAGGGAGTAACCCGTTTCAAACCCGGAGACCGGGTGGTCCACGAAATTGTCACCTTTTACTGCGGGGAATGCCCTGCCTGCCTTGAGGGACGTTTCAATATCTGTAATACCATTCCCCCCATGCAGGGCCGGGCACATTTTATGACCGGCGGCGGTTTTGCAAAATTCGTCGTCTGGCCGGAACAACAGCTCCATAAACTCCCGGATTCTGTGAGCAGCAAAGAGGCCGTCCTGATGGAACCCACCGCCGGCAGTATCCACAGCGTTGTTACCCGGATGAGAATAAAAGCAGGAGAATCTGTTGTAATACTGGGCCCCGGAGCCCGGGGTATCCTGATGATGCAGGTCTGCAAGGCCATCGGTGCAGGTCCGATTATTATGACCGGTCTTACCCGGGATAAACCCTTCCGACTGGCAATGGCCAAAAAGATGGGGGCCGACCGGGTTGTCAATGTGGAAAAAGAAGACATCCGGGAGGCGGTCAGGGAGATGACCGGCGGAATCGGCGTGGACGCGGTTCTGGAGAATACCGGTTCCGTTGAACCCACTGCAGAATCCCTGGATATCGTGCGCAAAGGCGGAAAGGTTCTCTGGGCAGGAGGAGGAATCCGCGGCGGCATTGTGGCTCCTGTGGATACCTACAAGATCATCGTTAAGGAGATCGATGTAAAGGGAGAAATATCCCAGATCCCCTACGACTGGAAGTCCGCGGTCCATCTTGTAGCGGCTGGTAAAATCGATCTTGCTCCTCTGGTTACCCATGAGTTCGGTCTGGAGGACTGGCGCAAGGGATTCGATCTGGCAGCGACCAGCGCCGAGTGTCTGCGGGTAGCTCTAAAACCCTGAGGAGCAATGCAGGAGTAATTCTCTCATGACAATCCTTAACACACTGCTTGATTCTGTTCCGGTTCCCAGGATGGTCCGGGTCAAACAGAACTACGAACGCCCCAGACTCGCCGACCCTGTGGGAAAATTTTGCGCATGTATTCAGGCGGGCTCCGTTCTTAATAAAATCAGAAAAGGGATGAGCATCGCCGTCGCAGTCGGAAGCCGGGGAATCAGCAACCAGCCGGCTATAGTTAAAGCACTTGTTTCCGAGCTCAAATCCGCCGGCGCCGAACCCTTTATCGTACCCGCCATGGGTTCCCACGGCGGGGCAGTTGCAGAAGGGCAGAAATCGATACTCGAAGGAATGGGATTTACCGAGGAGTACCTGGGGATCCCTATCCGGGCAAGCATGGAAACGGTCAATCTTGGAGAAGCGGAACCTGATCTTCCCGTGTACATCGATAAGTACGCATGGGAGGCTGACGGCATAGTAATTATCAACCGGATAAAACCCCATGTTGCCTTCCGGGGTCCCTGTGAGAGCGGTCTTGCCAAGATGATTACTATCGGCCTCGGAAAACAACGGGGAGCCGAAACCTGCCACAACCTTGGTTTCGGCAGGATGGCGGAACATATTCCCGCAATCGCGTCCGCTATCCTGGCAAAAAAGCAAAATACTCTTCGCTGTTGCACTGCTGGAGAACGCCTATCACGAAACCTGCAGGGTCGTAGGCCGTTACCACACCCCCTATGTTACCGGAGGCCCCAGCATTACCCGGATCGGGGTGCTGGATATTACCGAGGTCAGCCACGGGAACAGCCTTCGACAAAGAAGGAAATCTCTTTTAAACGAGAGGGAAAGCAGAATACGCTTGTCGGTGCCCACGCTTTCCGATAGACTTCCGCCCGGATATGAACAATTTTCTTAAGGACATCGGAGTTCTCTACTCCCTTTTTTTCAAGATCGGCCTCTTTTCCATTGGAGGAGGCTATGTGATGCTTCCCATGCTGCGTGTTGAGCTTGTGGAGAAACGCAAATGGGTCAGTGACCGTGAGCTGCTGGACTACTACGCTATCGGTCAGGCTACCCCGGGAATCATCGCCGTCAATACCGCAACTTTTGTGGGCTATACCCGGCGTGGTATCCCCGGGGCTCTCGCGGCAACAGCGGGGATGGTGGGGCCCTCGCTGATTATAATCCTGGCGATTGCCGTCTTTATTCCCATGATGGAGACCATGCCCCTTTTCCAGAAGGCCTTTAAAGGCATACGGGTAGCCGTAGCGGTCCTGCTGGTTTCCACCCTCGTTACCCTTACAAAAAAGGGTTGGAGGTCCTGGATTGACGCCATGCTGACTGTCGCAGCCTTTGCGGCAGTAGTCTTTTCCGGGATATCCCCGTTTCCGGTAATCCTGGCAGCCGGGTTGCTGGGGCTTCTTCTGCGCCGCCACAGGAGCAGCCTGCAATGAGTTATCTATCCCTTTTTATCACCTTTTTTACTATCGGACTCTTTACCATTGGCGGAGGACTGGCAAGTCTGCCTCTGCTGTATGAAGCTGTTGTGGACAGCGGAATGATCAGCCGTAACCTTTTTGTCGACATGCTGGCCATAAGCCAGTCCACCCCGGGACCCATAGGCATCAACATGTCGACCTTCGCGGGGTATCAGATTTCCGGTATTCCCGGCGGTTTTGTCGCCACATTGGGAATGGTTACTCCGTCCCTTATAATAATTGTGCTTATCGCCGCCTGGTTTACCAGCTTTTCTTCCCATCCCCTGGTTCAGGACGTGATGGGCGGTATCCGTCCCGCAGCCCTGGGGCTGATAGCCTCGGCAGCCTGGTTTATCTTTCGGGAGGCCCTCTTTGTTCCCGGTGGAGAATTAAGGGTGAGTCTGCCCGCCCTGGGCCTGTTTATTGTCCTGGGAACAGCCTATAAGCTGAAACCGGCTACCCCGGCTATCTACATTCTCGCCGGCGGAATCCTGGGAATTTTCATTTTCTGATCTTTTTTTAATGGTGGGTAGCTCTACAAACGTGGTATTTTTGTTATAGGCAAGGCGGAGGGATTTTGCAGCACCCGCATCCTGCGCCAAATACTATTTTGGTGCAGGAGAGGACTGCGGGAAATCCCGACAACGCTGCATAGGGCAAAAAGAGTAGTTTTTAGAGGTGCCCTGGTATTGATTATTCCAGGCTTTCAGTGTAGAGTTCCTGCGGACATTCCCCATTGGGGGAAGAGTTAAAAACGAATCTTAGCAGCACTTCCCGCTCCGGCAGGACCGGAGCTTCAATCCTGGGTACATGGGTATAAGTTCTTAGCCTCATGCTTATTGCTTTCGATTGTGTGTTAGGAATCGTTAGAAATACCGTCCGCGAAAATTTTTCCCGGACGACGCATAGGCGGAAACATGACAGAATTCTCATCCCTCGGATTATCCGAAGAGCTCCTTAAGGGGAGTACCAAGCTCGGATTTACCATCCCGACCCCCATTCAGGCCAAAGCAATCCCTGAGCTCCTGGCCTCGGACAAAGACTTTGTTGTACTGGCAGGTACCGGCACCGGCAAGACGGCGGCCTTTGGCCTGCCTCTGCTGCAGAAGCTCGACCCCGGTCATAACGGCACCCAGGCCCTGATATTAAGCCCCACCAGGGAGCTCTGCTGCCAGATTACCGAAGATCTGAAGCGTTTCTCGGTCTTTCTCAAGGACGTTTCCATAGTGCCGGTTTACGGCGGGGCCAGCATGGGTCTCCAGATACGGGACCTTAAAAAGCGTCCCCGTATAATCGTGGCCACCCCGGGACGTCTTATCGATCACCTGGAACGGGGCAATATAGATCTCAGCGGAATCCGGACCCTGGTCCTTGATGAGGCTGACGAGATGCTCTCCATGGGCTTTCGGGATGAGCTGGAATCAATACTGGCCCTGACCCCCGGAGACAAGCAGACCTGCCTTTTTTCGGCCACCATGCCGAAGGACATTCGCGCTATTGTTCAGAACTTTCTTGATAATCCACGGGAGATTTCCTCCCTCAAGAGCGAAGAAGATTCCAGCACCGTTGAACATCACTATCTTATGGTAAACCACCGTGACCGCTTTGAAGCCCTGCGGCGTTTTATTGCAAAGCAGCAGAACTTTTACGGCATTGTCTTCTGCCGTACCAAGGACCAGACCAGAGAAATCGCCGTAAAACTGGCAGAAGACGGACTTTCCGCCGACGCTATCCACGGCGACCTTTCCCAGATGCAGCGGGACTACGTTATGCAGCGCTTCCGTAAAGGCGCGGTCAGCATTCTGGTAGCCACCGATGTTGCCGCCCGGGGCATCGATGTGGACAGTCTGACCCATGTAGTGCATTACGAGCTCCCCCATGACGCCGAGTCCTATGTCCACCGCTCAGGGCGCACCGGACGGGCAGGCAGAGAGGGTATGTCCCTCGCCATAGCGACTCCCGCGGACCGCCACAAACTGCGCTCTCTGGACCGGCGGATCAAAAGCGGAGTAAGCCGGATAGAGGTTCCCACAGGGAACGAAATTCTGCAGCACAGGATCGATACCTTTGTGGAAGAACTGGAAAACGCAGAGGAACTGCCAAAAACGTCGGTATCCTGCATGAAAGGTGCAATTGAACGGCTCCGCAGTCTGTCTCAGGAGGAGCTAATTGAAAAGATTCTCCACACCCGCTTCAAAGAGCAGATTGAATACTTCAGCAAAAAGCAGGACATCAGTGCTGCAACCCAAAGCCAGGGTCCCCGTGACCGGAAAGGCGGATTCCGGGATCAGGCCCCCAGAAAACGGGGGCCCCGGGGCCGGAACGAAGTCGATTACGTTAAGGTTAAGTTTTCTATGGGAAGCCAGGAAGGTATAACAAAATCGGAGATTATCGGTCTTGCAAACCGGGCCATGAAGGGAATGCGCTTTCCCATCGGAGAGGTGCGGCTCAAAAGGAACAGCGCCACCATAGAAGTCCCCAGGGACATCTCACTGGAACTCGCCCGCCGCATAGAGGGCAAGGTAATCCGGGAAAATCGTCAGACCGCGTAAGGGTCCTTTTGAATCACAGGCGGGCTCCTGCCCGCCATTTTTTTAATCAAGCATTACTATCAGGTCTTCGCCGATCTCATCCATACGTGAATAGTCCCCCCTCAGTTCCTGTGGAAGCAGCATGGCCAGCTGCTTCATCATCTGGTCGGTCAGGAGCCTGCGGCTCTCCTTGTTTACTCGTTCCGGAGCCGCCAGCTTGAAGGGAGTTCCGACCTTGAAACGAATCTCAGTACGTTTAAAACGCCTCAGGTTCTTCCAGAGATTCTGACTGCCGTAGTGGGCAACCGGCAGAATCGGTGCGTCGTTCTGCACCGCCAGGGTAACGACTCCCGGGTTCCCCTTCTGCAGATGTCCGTCCCGGGAACGGGTACCCTCGGGTGCAAGCCCGATAATGGCCCCTTCGGCGAGAAGTTCTCCCACCTTACGAAAAGCTGCTGATGGCGGTGCTCCGCGCTTCAGGGGAATACCACCCCAGCGGCGGACAATTCCCTTGACTATCGGGACCCTGGAAATCTCTACCTTCATGACCCCAAAAATCCTCCTGGGCCGCATAAAAAGATAAAACAGCGGGGCTTCCAGAAAATTTATATGATTAAAAATCATCAGAAGCGGACCCGCCCGGGGGACCTTATCCAGTTCCTTCGCGTCGATACGGCAGACAGCGCGGATAAGCAGATAGACAAACGAGTCAAACAAACGTCCCAGCATAGTATTCTTCCCTCTCCGATCCTTGACAAGCTATGATTGCAGCCTGAGAATATAAGCATATCACAAATATGTTGTCGAGGATGTATGAAAGTAAGCGGTGCAGCGGGAAAGTATCTTTTTGTTGATCTTACAGCCGGAACATGGAAGGAATACCCCATACAAAAAAAGAACCAGCGGCTCTATCTGGGCGGTAAAGGCCTTGCAATCAAGATCTATTACGACCTTTTGCGTGACAGGCTGAACAGTATAGATCCCCTGGGAGCGGAGAATCTTCTGATATTCTCCACCGGAGTACTCCTGGGAACAAAAGCCCCCTGTTCGGCCCGTTTCGAAGTGCTGACAAAATCTCCACTGACGAATCTGCTGGTGGGATCCTCCTGCGGCGGACCCTTCGGCGAGGCCCTGCGCACCGCCGGCTGGGACGGCCTGATTCTCAGCGGAAAAAGCAGGGATCTTCTGCTGCTGAGAGTAAGCAGCGAGGGGGTCAGTTTTGAATCCGCCGCCGGGCTTGCAGGCCTTGGCACCGAAGCGAGCGAAGAAAAACTGAAGCTTGATAAAAAAGAGGCCGCCGTAACTATTGGACCTGCGGGAGAGAACCTGGTACGCTACGCGAATATCCGGTCAGGTCACCGTTTTGCCGGCCGCGGCGGTGTCGGCGCGGTTATGGGAGCCAAAAAGCTTAAGGCAGTAGTTGTCCAGGGATGGTCCTGCACCATTGAAGCGGTCGATCCCGAGGGCTTCCGCCGAATCTCTGATAAGGCACGTAAAATGATCCAGCGCAATCCCATGTCCAAAGCCTATAAATCCTATGGAACCGCCGCCAACGTGCGTTTTGGCATGAAGGCAGGCTTTTCTCCGGTACGCAACTTCCGGGACCGCTATCATCCTGATACAAAAAAGACCTCCGGCGAATCCATGGCAGAACGCTATTCACCCCGTTCCTCCACCTGCCGGCACTGCGTAATCCTCTGCGGACACAAGGGAGAGTATCCCGACGGTAAAACCCGGCAGATTCCCGAGTACGAGACGGTGGGAATGTTCGGCAGCAATATCGCGAACTATGATCCCGACCTCATCGGGCTCTGGAACGAGCAGATGAACGACCTCGGTATGGACACCATCTCCGCGGGAGGGACCATTGCCTGGGCCATGGAGGCCGCTGAAAAAGGACTCCGCCCCAGCTCGCTGCGCTTCGGCGATATCGATGGAATATCGGAAATGATCCGGGACATCACTTTTCGTCACGGTGAGGGGTATGAGCTGGCGGAAGGTACCCGGATACTGAGTGAGAAATACGGCGGCAGAGAGTTCGCCATCCAGGTCAAAGGGCTGGAGTGCGCCGCCTACGATCCCCGGGCCGCCTGGGGGCAGGGACTCTCCTACGCGGTCTACAACAAAGGCGGCTGCCATCTTGGCTCCTACCTGGTAGGCCTTGAACAGATATTAAAATACATGCCTCCCCACACAACCCTGGGAAAAGCTTCCTGGGCAGTATTTTGTGAAAACCTTTACGCCGCGATAAACTCCCTTCAGATATGCCAGTTTACCAGTTTTGGAATTCTTACCGAGCCTCCCATACCTCACTACGTACCACGCTGGCTCTTGAGAGTATTTACCATACTCAGTCCGAAGATATCCCAGCAGCTGATGGACTGGACAGCTTTAAACAGGATGTTCAGCACCGTTACCGGCATCAAGCTGGGCAAGAATGATTTTCTCCGTGCAGGAGAGCGCATAACCAAACTTGAGCGCTGGGTTAATCTGTGCATGTCCGAAACCGCCGCGGATGATACCCTGCCCGCCCGTTTTACCGAAGAGAAGCAGACCCGTTTCCCCGGTAAGAATACGGTAGTTCCAATTCAGACTATGGTAAAGAAATACTACCGACTCCGAAAATACTCCTCCGCTGGTACCCCGCGGCGGGAGGATCTGGAGCGGCTTATGGAGGAAGCGCCATGCCCCGCCCCCTTCGAATCCGTCTGAAGCGCTGCAAGATCCTGTATATCCGGCTGCTGCTCTTTATCCTGGGCAGAGCTCTTCCCAGGGCTGTCCGGGTATCCCGGCAGGTAAAAAACCGGGCCCGCCGTTTTCCCCGTAACTACCGTATTCTCCTGGGTGTCAGGGAACCGGGACCAGTCCTGCTTATCGAATCCGACGGAGAAGGGGGACTCTACCGGGTTTCCTCAGGCGGAAATGTCCCGGATCTCGAGATCCGTTTCAAGAGCATAGAAGCGGCATTTCGTCTTTTTACCTTCAGAGAGAGTACTGCCGCCAGCGAAGCAGCAGGCAGGCTGATTGTCTCCGGGAGTCTTGCCATGGTGCTGGACTTTATCCGTATCATCGACGCGGAGGAGATCCTGCTTCTGCCCAGGTTCCTTGCCAAAAGGGCGGTAAAGCTATGGCAAAAACCACCCGGGCTTTTTTTCAAGCGCCTGGCCCTCTACCTGAGTCTGCTTCTGCCCGCGCCGAAAAGGAGGAACCCATGAAGCGCCGGATTCTGCCGACGGGAACAATAATCTGCGGTACCGCGGCGGTGGAACAGATTGGCCACGAGCTCAGCCTCCGGGGCATCCGCAGGGTAAGGGCGGTCTGCGACAAGAGTATGCTCGGAAAAACCGCGAGGCTCCTCTCCCGCATGGAACCCGATCCTGGAACAGAAATCCTGATTGCATCGTCGGATGAGGAACTGCCGCAGGAGAGTGACGGCCTGATTCTAATGGGGACTCTCCCCGTACCGGAACAGCAGAGACACAGTTTCGTACTGAAGATCCCCTTTACCCTCGAGGACCTCTCGCCCCGGATGTCCGGGGTGGATATGCTCGTGCTGGATCGCCGGCTTTTTCAGCAACAAAGCACCCTTGAACCTTTCTTCCGGGAACTCTATCGTGAAACCCTCAGAGAAGAAAGCAGCTATCCTTTTCCCTTACGATTTCCCGCGGCATTCCAGTTTTCCGCCGACACAGAACTGATCTGGGGAGACGAAACCCTGCAGGAACTCGATCTTCTACTCAAACGGGATGGGGTAAGGGCTCCAATGCTGATTACCGACAAAGGAATAACAGCAGCCGGGCTGATTGAAACACTGCTGGATACCCTGGACGCCGGGCTGGATGTTGTGGTCCGGGACAAGGTCCCTCCCGACTCGGACCACAGACTGGTAGATGGTCTGGCGGTAGATTTCAGGGAATACCGAAGGGATGCGCTTATAGCCATTGGAGGGGGGTCTGTTCTGGATACCGCCAAGGGAATCAGCATCAGCCTTGGTCTGTCAGGAAAGAAGATACTTGCCCTGGAAGGCTCAAACATTCTGCCTCCCCCGGATATCCCGCTGTATATGGTACCCACAACCTCGGGAACAGGTTCTGAATCCACTAAAGTCGCTGTCATTGCAGACCATCAGGAAAAGCGAAAACGGCTTTTTGTTTCTCCCTTTCTTCAGCCCCGGGCAGCGGTACTGGACAGTTCCCTGACCCTTTCCCTGCCGCCGCACTTAAGCTCAATAACCGGAATGGATGCCGTCAGTCACGCCATAGAAGCCTTTACCTGCCTGGGGAAGAACCCTTTGAGCGACATGATGGCCTGGCGGGCTCTGGAGCTCCTTTCGGCCCATCTGGAACAGGCCGCAGCTTTTCCTGATCGGATAGTTCACCGCCGGGGCCTGGCCCTGGCGTCCACCCTTGCCGGCAGGGCATTTTCCAACTCCATGGTCGGGATGGTACACAGCATTGGTCATGCTGTCGGCGGAGTCTGCGGCGCTTCTCACGGTGCATGTATGGCGGTACTGCTGCCCCATGCCCTGGAGTTTAACGGCGAGATCATTGCCGACAGCCTGGAAGAACTGCTGATTCCCCTTACAAACCGGGAGAACTATGAGCATACTGCCGCAGTTGCCAGACCTGAAGCGGTAATACAGCGTATCCGGGAACTGAACAGCTCCTTACGGGAGATTACAGGAGGCAGGCACCCGAACCGCCTGCGGGAAATCCTCGGCAAGGAGGGTGTTCCGCTCATTAAACCTGTCGATTTCGCAGCTATAGCTGAGGCAGCCCTGGGGGACGCATCCCTGATGTATAATCCTAAAGAACTGGATCGCGGGGATATCCTGCAAATCCTGCAGGACGCCTGGTAGATGCTTTTATCTGTCACGGAAAATCTGCTATTCTTGCAGCAATGAAGACTCACGACCCTTTTTCATCTCTTATCCGGACCCACAGGCCTGCTGCTGAATTCCTGAAGGGCGCCCGGGACACCATCCCGCTCCTTATAGGGGCCCTGCCTTTCGGTATGATCTATGGAACCCTGGCTGTAACCGCCGGGTTAAGCAGGGCGGCAGCCATGGGAATGTCGGCCATCGTCTTTGCGGGATCGGCCCAGTTTATCGCTGTCGGACTGATTGGCGCCGGAACCCCGGTAATGATCATCATTGTGACCACGTTTGTCGTCAACCTGCGTCATCTGCTCTACAGCACAACCCTGCTTCCTCACCTGAAGAAACTGCCCCTGATCTGGCGTATGCCCCTGGCCTTCTGGCTGACGGACGAAACTTTTGCCGTGTCGGTCCACCGCTGGACCGCCGAAGACTCCTCTCCCAATAAACACTGGTACCAGCTTGGTTCCTCCCTGGCGATGTACCTGAACTGGCAGTTCTGGTCTTTTATGGGTCTTGTGGTCGGAGCGAGTCTTCCCGACGCCGCCGGCTGGGGACTCGATGTAGCCATGCCGGTGACATTCATCGGCATGACCATCCCCTTTGTAAAAAGTGTACCCATGCTGGCGTGCGTTCTGACTGCAGCCTTCAGCGCCTTGCTGTTTAACGGGCTGCCCTACAAAGCCGGATTGATGATTGCCTGCGCCGCTGGTATTCTGGCCGGATTAATCAGCGAAAGAATGCGCATCGAGAACGGCAGAAGGAGAAGCCTGTGAGTGGAACAGAACTGGCGATAATCCTCGGGATGGCTGCGGTTACCTTTGGTATTCGAGGGCTGGTTCTGCTTTTCTCCGGACGCATAAAGATCTACGGTGCCTGGGAGAGAGCTCTTGTCTATGTCCCTCCTGCAGTACTCAGCGCGATAATCGCGCCGTCGGTACTGATGCCCCAGGGCAGTCTTGATCTGGGAACCGGGAATTTCTACCTGATAAGCGGTTCTGCCGCCCTGCTGGCGGGAATTGTGTTCCGGCGTTATGCCCTGTGGGCCGCAATTGTCACAGGATTGACTGTCTTTGGCCTTTACCGCTTTTTCTTGCTATAGCGAACAATCTGGGAGAGTGTATAAAAACCAGTGAGACTGATTGACAACACAGAAAACAGAGAATTGATCAGGGTCTTGAGCCTGGCCCCGCTTTTTTCCTCCCTTGGCCACCAGGAACTTGATTTTATTGCCGGTTACTGCGCTATATATGAGTTCGATGCGGACGAACATATCTACTGCGTCGGATCGGTGCGGGCCGAACTTTTTGTAATTGTTCATGGAAGCGTCGGCATTTACCGGACAACGGATGAACAGGACGAAGAAGCAGTGGCCCGGTTTGTACAGGGAGAAAGCTTCGGCGAGCTCGGCCTTCTGTCTGAAGAGCCCCGGGAGGAGCTGGCCAGAACTGAGAATGTCTCCCGCGTCCTGATATTTCCACGACGGAACATGCAGTTTACAGAAATTCTCGCATCCCGGCCGGAAATCGCCTCCCGGCTGCTGCGCAAGTTGATGGAAGCTGCCGCTTCCAGGCTGCGTCACGCCAATCGTCTTATCAAGCAGAACTCACCCTGGATTCGTGAGCTGCAGCGCCAAGTCTACACGGACCCGCTGACAGGGCTTCCCAACAGGACATTTCTGGAGGAAAACCTGGGCTCTTTCTTCTCATCAGGCCAATGTTCCCTTCTTATGTTCAAGCCGGACAACTTCAAACAGATCAACGATTCCTTTGGTCATAAAGCCGGGGACGCAGGGATACGGCAGATCGGCCGCTTACTCACCCGCACCGTCCTTCCGGAGGAGCAAATCGCCCGTTTTATGGGAAACGAATACGCCCTGATCTGTCCAGGAACAGACATTAAAGAAGCTATGGAACGGGCCCGGGAGGTACAGGAACTGCTTTGCTCACTCAATTACACATATGAGGGAAAACCCAATAACATCGTTGTTACAGCAAGTGCTGGTATTGCCGTCTATCCCGCGCACGCTGTCAGTCCGGGCAGGCTGATCGAAAAGGCTCACAGCCTGGCTTTGCGAGGCAGAACACTGGGAGGACGACAGCTGCTGATCGCTTCGCCGGAGGCAGACACAACTCAATGAAAGACAGGAATTTTCTTCACAGTGTGGACATTTTCTCCTCCCTTTTGGATGAAGAACTGGATATCCTGATCAGTTTGCTGAATACCCTTTCATTTAAAAAAGAGGAACTCCTCTTTTCCGAGGGAGACGATGGAGAAGAGCTCTTCATTGTCCGCAGCGGAACAATGGGGATCAGCGTAGTATTGGCGGATGGTGAAGAACTGGAGGTTGCAGAGTTCGGGCCCCGGGAGTTCTTTGGCGAAATGTCAATTTTTGAGGGAGAAACCCGCTCCGCTACCTGCCGTGCGAAGGAAAAAGGAACGCTTCTGAGCCTGAAAGCCGGTGATTTTTTCCGCATGGCCGACAGGTATCCGGAAACAGCGAACAGAATAATGCACCGTATGCTTAATATCACCGCCCGCCGTCTGCGAAAAACCAATCTCTTTCTGAATGAGATGGTCAGCTGGGGGGAGTCCGCCCGCAAACGGGCCATTACCGACGACCTGACAGGCTTGTACAACCGGGGTTTTTTCGACATCAACCTGAAACGGAAAATCTCGGAAGCCCTTGCGGCGGGAGAACCTCTCTGCCTGGCAATGGCGGACCTCGACGGATTCGGCATGCTGAATGCCATCCACGGAGAAACCGTATGTAACCAGGTAATTCAGAGGGCAGTGGAAGTTTTTTATCAGTCTTTTGACGAAAGGGATATCCTTACCCGCTACGGGGGCGATGAGTTTGCCTTTATTCTTCCCGGGCGGAACTTGCGGGAAGCAAAAGAGTTATGCGATGATATATGCAGAAGAATGCGTTCAATGACTGTTGAAGTACAGAGCAAAGCCCCGATACGCATAAGCACCAGTATCGGGATCGCAGCCGTTTCCGACGATGCACCCTTTGGGGATGATCTTGTCAAGCTGGCAGATGAGGCCTTGTACAAAGCCAAGGAAGCCGGCCGCGGCCGGGCTGTCACTTACAGCGGGAGATAATGTAAATGAGAAAAAGCGATTTCCAAAGCATTGCTGCCAAGAACAGAACAGTACTGAATATAATGGGGGCACTGATTCAGAGCCGCAATGTGCTGGTGCTGGGGCATAAAAACAGCGACGAGGACTGCATCGCCTCAATGGTAGCAATATCTCTCCTTGTCAAGAAGCTCAACAGGAACGTTTCGATTCTTCTAACCGAACAGATACATGAGCGTTTTCTCTATTTATTAAATATCTGCCGATACAACGCCATTAACATTATTCCGGACTGCTCCGGGATTATAAACGAAATTGATACCATCTGTGTTGTGGACACACCGAAACCGACAATGCTGCAAAGCTGCCAGGGAGCGGAGAAACTGCTTCATTCTTCCGCTGTAAAGGTAATTGAATTCGATCATCACCTGGCGGCGGATTCTGCGTACATCGCACCCCAGGAAACAGCCCTGGTGGCAACGGCCTCATCAACCTGCGAACTGATCGGATACCTGGCCCTCAAGATAAGATGCCTGCGCGATCTATTCGAAGGTATCGATGTTGACGATATCTTCAGCCGTAACTTTGTACTGGCCGTACTGACAGGGATTGTTGGGGACTCAAAGATGGGGAAGTTCATCAAAAACCACAGGGAACGCTGGTTTTATGAACTCTTCTCCTCCTGGTTCTCCCGGCTTCTCAGTGAGAAGACTCACAGGACATCGTCAAATCTCTCTTCCATGGAAGAAATTTTCAAGGAGATAACCCGGCTTTCCAAGCTTGAGGAACGCTGTTTTAAATTCTTTATGCAGCATAAGCAGAATGCAAAATGTATCTCCTACATTATCCTTGACCGGTCGCAGACCTCCCCCCTTCCGAAGGATACCGATATGGACCTCTTTGTCTCCACTGCCAGGTCGGTAACGGATGCCCTGGCGGAAATGAGCGGCTGCCTGGGGATGGTTGCCTACTATGATCCGCCGGAAGTATCCGATCTTATCCAGTTCCGTATCCGCCGCAGCCATTCCTTTGAGGGATTCGACCTCAGGGAAATCCTTACTGCTGCAGATATTGACAACGGCGGAGGACACGAAGGAGCAATCGGTTTCCGGATTCCTGCCAGCCGGATCCCGGACATACAGGAATTCTGCCGGAAACTTTTAGAAATCATTGATGATCTGCTTGCTTCACCAAGCAGGACTCCACGGGAGAAGAGCTGATCCCAACCGGTATCTATGGTATACTGCAGACATGATCGCCGGATCCTCACGGGACAACAACCAGGGCCGGAGGGGAATTCCCTCACCCCGTCACCGAGTTCCGGAAAGCAGCAGTTTGTATCAGGCACCGGAACGGCTTGCAGCAAAGGTATCCACGTACCGGGGCCGAATGCCCTGCATTGTGAACATAATTGCTCCGGTAGGATATGGAAAAACCAGTCTGGCTGCTGCTGTAAGCCGTACATTTTTTTCCAGACATATCTGGCTGACCCTGACTGAGGAGTATTCCCCGGACCTCCCGTTCCGTTCAGACCTGGCGAGGGCCTTTCAGGAGGCAGGGTTCGTTTTCAGCGAAGAGCCGGAATCAGGAGAGATTTTTCACGATCAGACGCCGGTCTGCCTTGTCCTGGATAATCTGCATCTACTGCCCCGGGAAGAATCATCCTGTCTTATCAGGCTGTTCTCCGTCCTGCCGCAAAAAAGTCTGATAGTACTCTGCTCCGATGAAGACCACAGCCTGCCCCTTTCGCTTCTGCGTATTGATAATCGGATACTGGAACTCCGGATTGAGGACATGGCCGCCACAAAAGCCGATGCAGAAGCCTTTTTCGCCCGTCTCGGATCATCCCCATCCGGGGAGGAACTGGAACTCGTTCTTCAGAAAACCGGCGGCTGGTGGGCCTGTATACGGCTGTTTGCGGTTACCTGGGCTCAGCTCACGACTGATGACCGGAAAAACTTTCTCATTCAATTCAGAGCTACTGACCGCTTTATTCGGGAATTTCTTACCGAGAATATCGACTCCCGGCTTTTTCCGGAACACATTCATCTGCTGCAAAGCATTTCAGTCTGCTCCCATATACGCATTGAGCTTGCTGCGATCCTTTGCGGACAGCAGGAGGATCTGGTCCGAAAAAGCTTCCATGATCTGGAGCTCCGCTATCTGCTGCTTCCAGGCGGTCATGGCTGGTATCGTCTTCCGGTCATGCTGAAACAGTACTACTACGCCGGGCTGGACCGGGAAACCCGGAAAATACTGCACCGAAGGGCTTCAGAATGGTTCGGACTGCAGCAGATGCCCAAAATGACAGCCCATCATCTCCGCAAAGCAGGCATACAATCGCCCCTGGCACCAAGGGAAACAGAAATTCTTGTTCAGGCCTCCAGGGGACTGAATAACGCGGAAATTGGAGAACAACTTTTTATCAGCCAGGGAACTGTAAAATGGCACATGAACAGGATCCTGGAAAAGCTCGGCTGCAGCAACAGGACCGCTGCCGTGGAAATAGCCAGGAAAAACGGATTCATCACCGTTTAAAGCCATCCCCAATTCCTAACTTCATTCCTGTCTTTAGATAGGTCCCATTTTTCTCACTCCGGCAGTATCCTTCCTGCAAGGAGATGCCAGAATGATCGCGTATCGGAAACGGCTCTATCAGATTCTGGTGGAGGGGAACATCAGCCGGATTGACGACGAGCGTCTTTCCGGCTGGCAGTTAAAGTCGCTCCAGGACGGCAACACCTTGATGACGGGTCCGGGAATTGACAGTTCAGCCCTCTACGGAATCCTCGCGGCCCTTCGAGACAACGGCATCATTTTACTTGGCATCCGGGAAGTACAAACATCCCCTATAGAAGGAGACAAAAAATGAGATGGAAGATTTACACAATCGCATGTATTGCAGCGCTGTCCCTGCTGGCAGGCTGCACAAGTTTCGAAGGGTCCATTCCCATCGAAAGTCAAACCGCCGAAGCATATTATATCTCACCAAAGAACAGTGACGGCATCAAGGATTTCCTCGCCATACCTGTGGATTTCCCTGAGATAAAAGGCCTGTCTATCAGTTCTTATGAGTATTCCATTCGCCGTGACGATGGAACACACCTCTTTACCTTTACCGAACAGGCAGAGCCCCCTCCCTGGTACAAAAGGCTTTTCAGAGCAAAGGCGGCGGTTAAACTTCCCCGGGAGCTTGTCTGGGATGGACGGGGAAATGATGGGAACTTCGCCCCCGATGGAAATTATTTTCTTTTCGTAAGCGCCTCCGACGCAAAAGGTAACCATGGAGAAGCCGGCCCAATCAGTGTGGTTGTCGACGATACCAGTCCTTCCGTAGACGTTATGCTTCCCTATACCGTGTTTTCACCAAACGGGGACCAGAACCGCGATACCCTTGATGTCTATTTCCGGGAAGCCTCCCTGGAAGAGCTGTGGGAAGCCCGGATAATGAACAGGGGGAATGTTACGGCCATCAGCTACAGCTGGCGAGAATTTCCCGAAAACATCAGCTGGAACGGCAGCAGTAAAAGCGGAGAACTTCTGGAAGATGGGGAGTACACACTCCAGGTTAGTTCAACAGACATGGCGGGCAACAGCTTCAGCTGGCAAAGCGAGCCCCTTCTGAAGGAATCGGCCCTGCCTCCCGTTTCGGCCAGGCTTTCGGATACCATACTCTCACCCAACGGCGACGGTATAAAGGATTCGCTTATCCTGTATCTGGATGCCGAAACACCGGACCGCATTGTCAACGCAACGATAAGCGTCATAGACAGAAACGGAAAAACCCTGGCAAGCCTGCCCGCCCCGGCACTCTACCCCGCATCCATACCGATAGACGGGAAAATGGAAAACGGACGGAACATCCCGGACGGCATCTACTATATTCAGTTCAGTGCGGAATACCGCAACGGGGCCAAACCCTCGGCAGTAACGCCTCATCTTCGCATTGACACGACTCCCCCCTCTGGAGTGGTGAGCGTGGATTACCGGCTCTTCTCACCGGATGGCGACGGGCGCAGAGACGAGATAAGCTTCCATCAGAGCAGCGAAGCCGCCAGCGAATGGAACGGGACCATTGCAGATCAAAGCGGCCGCACAGTTTTTCAGCGGAGTTTCGGCCCCAGGGCTCCCGGTTTCAGCTGGGACGGCCGGGACCTGCAGGCAAACATTCTGCCCGACGGTATCTACAGCTATACCCTGCAGGGGACCGATGAGGCCGGCAACAGGACTGTACGCAGAATAGAGGGCATCCGAATCGATACCCGGCCTACCCCGATAGCCCTGCGTTTACTGGATGCCAGCTTCAGTCCGAACGGTGACGGAATAACCGAAACCGCCCGCTTTACACCTGTGGTAGAGATAACTGAAGGTATTGTCGCCTGGACCTTTGAGGTTTCTGACAGCAGCGATTCTATGGTATATACCCTTTCCGGCAGCAGCTTTGATGACCTACCGCGGACCATCATCTGGACAGGCGCAGAAGCGGAAGAAGGACTCTACGGCGGCCGTCTGACAGCAGAATATGAAAAAGGCAATATTTCCGTTACCGCGAGCCCGGAACGGGTGTCTCTGGACATCAGCGGGCCGCGAATCAGTGCGCAGGTATCCCCTCTTCCTTTTGGACCTGACGGCGACGGCGTCAACGACCGTCTGTTGATTAAAATCCGCACGGAAGACCCCTCGGGCGTTCTAAACAGGGAAGCGCAGATCATGGACCCCGCGGGCAATCTCTTTCTGACCCTTCCTGCTGCTGCCTTCAGTGCCGCCGGCTGGTCCTGGGACGGTAAATCCGCCACTGGAGAGCTGGTACAGGCTGCTTCAGACTATTCCCTTAGGGTCCGATCGAGCGATACCGTGGGCAATGAAACAACCTACGAGCATACAGTTCCGGTGGATATACTGGTAATCCGCGATGGGAACCGTTTGAAGATCAGTATCTCCAGTATTTACTTTAAACCGAACACCCCGGACTATATCAACGTGGAGTCAGAGACTGCCAAACGCAATCTCGCCACCCTGGACAGACTGGCAGAGATACTCAGGAAATATTCCGATTACCGGATCCGCCTGGAAGGGCACGGCGTACGGGTTTACTGGGACCAGAGGCAGCGCTGGCAGACCGAAGAGACAGAAGTACTGGTCCCCCTCTCCAGGGCCCGGGCAGAAGCAATTCGGGCAGCCTTGAGCTCCCGCGGGATAAAACCCGAGCGGATGAGCATAGAAGGCTTCGGAGGGTACAGGCCGGTAGTCCCCCATGGCGACCTGGATAACCGCTGGAAAAACCGGCGGGTGGAGTTTATCCTGGTTAAATAAGGGCACCTCCTATGTTTTACGTCAAGACCCCAATCCAATAATTTGTAATTTATGATATTTCAGCTTCGCAAGCCTCTCTTTAAGCTGGCTATACCGATAATATGTCTTCTTTGTCACCAAGGTGTACAGAAGCTTTACTAATCTCCGAGCAATGGCAATAATCGCTACTGCTTTAGGTTTTCGAGTGATTAAAGTTTTGTAAGCCTCTTTCAAGTGCCCCCCACTTTTCGAACGCACCAGTGACCATGCTGCCTGTACGATCACTCTGCGCAAATATGCACATCCTCGCTTTGATATTGGCCCCATTCGATGAGTTTCCCCAGAGCTATCGACCCGAGGTGTGAGGCCTGCGTAGTTTGCCACCTGATCTGCATTCGCAAATCGACTTCCATCCCCTACGTAGGCAATAAAAGCCAACGCGGTAGCAGGACCGACTCCTGGGACAGACATGAGAATCCCAGTGTTCTTCTCGGATTCCAGGAACTGCTTTGTTTCCTGTTCTAAATCTTCAATAATCGCTTCACAGTAGGCAACCATTTCTATCAGTCGCCTCGCTTCTCGAACATGCCGTCCGGTAAGAAGGGTCAATACGTTCTTCTCTCTGTTCGATGCCGTTTTTAGATCCGCTTTCGTTATCGTTGTAATACCCGAATCGAGAAACACACTATGGAGCCGGTTTATGTACCTTGTTCGGTCTGCTTTGTAAGTTGCCAGTTCGGCTACAACTGACCTCTCCTCTTCCTCTTTCTTCGTTGGCAACGGTACGGTTGGCAATTCTTCTACCGGGTTCCGCTGTAACAGGCGGGCAATTTGTACTGCATCTTCCCTATCCGTTTTTTTCAGCGATTGGTAAATCATTGCAAGCTTCCCAGGGTTCAGAACAACAACATGGCACCCAACCCGGTCAGTCAGATATCGAGCAATATTGAACGCATTGTTCCCCGCTTCCAGTCCTACCAAATCATCATTACCCAATCTCTTGGCAAGTCGCTCTAAGCCAATCCCATCGGCTTTTCCATTGAACTGTTGATTCTTGGCTTTCTCATCGAGAATCGCACACTGGTAAGTCCGTTTACCAAGGTCGATGCCTACATACCGAATCTTCTCTTCCATTTTTCCCTCCTTTCGGTTATAAGAAGGACTGGGAGTCTTTGGTCAGACGCGAGTTACACCGTACTCCTATTCGCGGTTGCGCCGGTCACTCGGCGCACCGCTCTATGGTGTTCGGTGGCAGGTTTCAGTTAATCTCTAAAGCGAGGTCTTATGCCTCCCGGTGCCCTCAACCTACCGCCGGCTCCCCAATCCCGTCAGATAGAGGATAACTCTCTGCGCCCAACCACGTAAATCATACAATCTCTAAAAACGTGGTATTTTTGTTATAGGCAAGGCGGAGGGATTTTGAAGCACCCGCATCCTGCATCAAATACTATTTTGGTGCAGGAGAGGACTGCGGGAAATCCCGACAACGCTGCATAGGGAAAAAAGAGTAGTTTTTAGAGGGGCCCATAAGTCTGTTCCCCGCGGAGGGTCCCGTCCTGTAGACAGGCCCTCCGTCCTCCCCTACAATACCCGGCATGTTGCGGATCGCTGTAATCGGTGGCGGACCGGCAGGTCTGTTCGCTGCCATCAGGGCGGCAAAGCGGGGCGCCCGGGTCAGCATCATCGAAAAAATGAAAAGCCCGGGAAGAAAGCTGCTTATCAGCGGTTCCGGTCAGTGTAATCTAAGCCATGCAGGAGAGATCGAATATTTTCTTTCCCGTTACGGAGAGGCCGGCCGTTTCCTGCGTCCCGCCCTCTTCCATTTCAGCCCCCGGGACCTTTTAAGATTCTTCGAAGACAGGGGTGTGAGCTTCGAGACCGAAGAGGGGGGCAAGATATTCCCCAAAAGCCGCCGTGCCCGGGACATTCTTCAGGTACTTCTGCGGGAAATCGAAGGCTTAAATGTTCAGCTTCTGACCGCTTCGCCGGTCAGCTCCGTCGGACATGGCCCCGACGGGTTCACGCTTACCACCAGCATGCAGCAAACAGGCAGCTGGGACCGGGTCATCATTGCCGCCGGAGGTGCCTCGTATCCCGCAACCGGCTCCGATGGTTCGGGCTTCAGTCTGGCAGCACAGCTTGGACACAGTATTGTAGAACCCCGCCCTGCCCTGACTGATGTTGCTATCTGCAGCTTCCGCATGAAAGAATTGGCAGGGATATCCATCAAAGGCTGCTGTGTACTCCACTTCAGGGGCGATAAGCTCCTTGCTCGTCTTTCAGGAGATCTGTTGATCACCCATACCGGCTTCTCCGGACCGGTGATCATGGATGCCTCAAGGAATATCCGCTGCGGCGACACCCTTGTCCCTGATTTCGGCGGCCTTGGGTCAGGAACAGCCGATGCCTTGCGCTGCTTCGCAGAGAAGAATGGTAAAAAGCAGATAAAGTCCGTATCCCGACTGCTGGCCTGCCCCGAAGCCCTGCTGGAACAACTGCTTTCAACAGCAGGAATTGAAGGAGGTATCCGTCTGGGTGAACTCTCCAGAGAGAAGCGGCGGCATCTGGCAGAAACCATCGCCGGAAGCCGCTACACCGTCGCCAGTACCGGGGATTTCCGCGACGCCAGAGTGACTGCCGGCGGAGTGGACCGACGGGAGATCAACCCAAAAAACATGGAGAGCAGGATTCTGCCCGGCCTCTTCTTTGCGGGGGAAGTCATGGATATCGACGGGGATACCGGCGGTTTTAACCTGCAGGCTGCCTTCTCTACCGGGGCCCTGGCCGGTGACAACAGCGACCTAAAAGACCAATAAAAACAATACGGCGAAAACCCTTGTTCATATTCCCAACCTGCCCTATCCTGCAATCGTTAATATTTTATCTATATATTTGAAGGAGTCACAGATGAGAAACTTTCGCATTGGTACGACTATTCTCGCTGTTGTTCTGATCGCGTTTCTTGCATCCTGCGGCGGCGCCGTCTACGAGGCTGGTACCTATACAGGCGAAGGCAAGGGACATGGCGGAACCATTCGTCTTGAGGTTTCGGTGGACAAAAAGTCCATTACCGATATCACCATCATAGATAATCCGGAATCGGATTTCAGCCTGCCGGCAATCAACAAACTGATCGATACCGCGATTGAAAAAAACAGCGGCGATATAGACAGCATAAGCGGAGCCACTGAAACCTCTGCCGGAGTGATTGCCGCTATTCAGTCAGCCCTGGCCAAGGCACAGACCGGAGAAGCAGTGCCCCAGGCGTCACAGAAAGAGAGTACTGGCGCCCAGGATATCAGCGTTGATATAGCTGTAATCGGTTCCGGCGGTGCAGGGCTTTCCGCAGCCATCGAGGCCAAAAACGCCGGTGCCCAGGTTATCATCATAGAAAAGCTGTCCGTAGCAGGGGGAAATACTAATTACGCTACCGGCGGCCTGAATGCGGCAGAGACACGCTTTCAGGAAGAGCAGGGCATTGAGGATTCGGCGGAACTTTTCTTTGAAGACACCATGAAGGGCGGCAAGAACATCAACAATCCCGAACTCGTAAAGGTCCTGACTTCCCGCTCAAACGAGACAGTCGACTGGCTTACTGACCTGGGGGCAGATTTAAGCGATGTCGGACGCCTGGGAGGTGCCTCGGTTAACCGTACCCACCGCCCGAAGGGCGGTAAAGCAGTGGGAGCCCATGTAACAGGTACCCTGCAGAAAGTTGCCGAAGCAGCGGGTGTCGAAATCCGGCTGGATAACAAGGCCGTTGCCCTGATACACAAAAGCAGTACTGTTACCGGTGTAGAAGTTGAATCTCCGGAAGGCAGATACACCATTACTGCCAAAGCTGTCATCCTTGCCACCGGCGGTTTCGGAGCCAGCCAGGAAAAGATTGTCCAGTACAAACCTGAGCTCAAGGGCTTCGGTACCACCAACCATCCCGGAGCCACAGGGGATGCCCTGGACCTTGTTAAAGGGCTGAATGTCGCCCTGGTCGACATTGAACAGATCCAGACCCACCCCACGGTTGTGCCGGTCAGGAATACCATGATTACCGAAGCTGTCCGCGGAAACGGTGCCATTCTGGTCAACCGGGATGCCGAACGTTTTGTATCGGAACTTGAAACCCGGGATGTTGTTTCCGACGCGGAACTGGCCCAGGAAGGAGAAACGGCATTCCTGTTATTCGATCAGGGTGTCCGTGACTCCCTGGCTGCAATAGAAAAATACGCTAACAGCGGGCTGCTGACCGAAGGATCAAGTCTGGAGGAACTGGCAACAGCAATGGATATGGACGCTGCCGTCCTGGAAGAGACTGTAGCTGCCTATAACTCCTATGTCGCCGCGGGCACGGACCCTGATTATGGCAGAGCCAACATGCCCCGGCAGCTGACAACGGCCCCCTACTACATGGTCGAGGTAGGTCCTGCGGTTCACCACACCATGGGTGGTATAAAGATCGATACCGAGGCACGGGTAATAGATAAGGACGGAACCCCCGTTCCCGGCCTGTACGCCGCCGGCGAGGTTACCGGAGGAGTCCATGGTGCCAACCGTCTCGGCGGTAATGCCATGGCAGACATAACCACCTTCGGGCGCATTGCGGGTCTCAGCGCTGCACAGGGTAAATAAAACTTCTGAGCAGTAAGAACTGCACGGGCCGGGGCTTCAGAGCACCGGCCCGTATGTTTTCTCGTACCTGGTTTTCCAGTACACTGGCGGACAGCATGAAACTCAGCCGGAAGATCTCTCTTTTTATTATCCTCCTATTGATATTCACGGTTATCGTTACCTCCTTCTTTTTTGTAACCCAGTGGCTCGACTCTCTGCGCTTTCAGATGCGCAACCAGGCGATGGACCTGGCGGAAACCCTGAGCCGTGCCGCACAAATACGGGACAACATAGCCAGTCCGAACGGGGACATAATCATACAGCGGGAGATGGAGAGAATCCGCCTGCATACCCGTATTCAGTCAATCCAGATTGTGAATATCAACGGCCTTATATATGCCCATTCTCTGGAATCGGAGATCCGCAAAAAAACAGATAACCCCCTGCTGAATGAGGTCCTTGTATCCGGACAACCGGCCCAGAGGGAAGGACAGCCGCTGACGGCCCCCTCATTCCAGGCCGCGGCACCTGTTTATCACCGGGGAATCTTCTCCGGTGCCGTGCTGGTGGAGCTGTTCTACGGCCGAATCTACCAGGAAAGCCGCAGAAACATCGTTATAATAGTAACAGTAGCTTTAATGACCCTGGGTTGCGGAATTATTCTGGCCCGGTTTCTGTCGCAGAATATAAAAATGAGCATATTCGGACTCGAACCGGTAGAGATTGCCCGACTGCTGACCCAGCAGCACCTCATTTTATCCGGCTTTGATCTGGGGGTTGTCTTTTCCGACAGGGACGGCTCAACAAGCATGATTAATCCAGCGGCGCGAAAACTCCTTGGATTATCGCCAGCAGAGAAGGATGTCGACATAGCCTCCTTCGACGAAGGGCCACAGGAACATCTCAGCAGGAACGGCAAGACCCTCCTCTGCCGCAGCTATCCGGTTATTGATCATCATAAGGAAAAGGCGGGAAAAATTACCGTTTTTGAGGATTTGACCGAGGCCCGCCGCCGTGCCGAAGAACTTACCGGGATGCGTCAGCTGACAAGTGCACTGCGGGCGCAGAACCACGAATTCCTGAACAAGCTGCACAGCATATCCGGGCTTATTCAGCTTAAGGATTACGACGAGGCCCTGCGCTTCATTTCTGATGCCGCGGGTCATCGGGGAGAAATTACCGCTGTACTTACCGACCGTATTCGCGAACCTGCAGTTGCGGGATTGCTGCTATCCAAGTACAATCGAGCTACAGAAGCCCGCATTTCCGTCACCATCGACGAAGAGTCTTACCTCTCCTCTTCGTCGCCCTTTGTTTCTCCTGAGGACTTTTCGTCTATTCTGGGAAATCTGATTGAAAATGCCTACGAGGAACTCAAAGGAAGAAACGATGGAGAAATCTTTATCGGCATATACGAAGGCAGCCGCTCCCTGCAGTGCTGCATCGAGGATAACGGACGGGGGATTCCACCTCATATCCGAAGTTCCCTTTTTAAGCGCGGTGTATCCGCAAAAGGAAAATCCCGGGGAATCGGCCTTTCCCTGGTAAAGGAAATAATCGACCGCCTTGGCGGCACTATCTGCGTCGAGGGTGTACAAGGTACCTCTGTGGACATCGAGATCCCCGGCCCTGAAAAGACAGCGAAAGAGGAGTCCCGGCAATGAAGATCCTTATCCTGGAAGATGATCCCATGGTCAGTATGATTACCACTCGCTTCCTGCGGCAGATCGACGACGGCTGTGACCTGGAATGCGCTGGGACCATTGTTGATGCCCATAAACTTTGTGAAGACTATGACTTTGACCTGATGCTCGTGGATGTCTATTTCCCCCAGGGAACCGGGGTGGAATTTCTCCAGGAGGAACGTTCCAGGGGAAACGCCGCCGTCACAGTCATGATAACCGCAGACAAAACCCCACGGACGGTTGAACAGACCCTTGCCCTGGGGGCGGTGGACTACCTGATTAAACCCTTCGAGTTTTCCCGTTTCCAGGAAGCCATTCTGCGGGCCCGGGAGCGGATATCCTATATCCAGCGCAGCGGGACATCAGATCTGGACCAGAAACAGCTGGACAAGCTTATTCTTGCTGAGGGGAAAAAGCAGGCAGAACCCTTACCTGAGAAAGGTATGGGGGCCCAGACCTACAGCCTGGTTCAGCACATTATCGAGAAGCATGAGGGCGACTTTAGCGCAAAAGAGATTGCAGAAGAGTCCGGCCTTGCACGGGTAACGGTGCGTCGCTATCTGGAGAATATGCTCACGGAAGGACTTCTGGAGATGTCGCCGGTCTATGGTAATGTTGGCAGACCGATGCACAGATACCGCAGGAGCCGGACCAGATGATAAGAAAACAGCTTCTTTATCCTTTTGTAGCGGGAATTCTCCTATTAGGGATTTTTTACCTTCTCGGCCGTCCTGAACACTATGATGTTCTTGTCATCGGAGCAGGGGCCGCCGGACTCTCCGCCGCCCTGGAAGCCGAAGCTGAAGGGGCCTCGGTTCTGGTTATAGAAAAGATGCCCACCATCGGAGGGAATACCATGAGGGCTACCGGCGGCATGAACGCGGCAGAGTCGGCGGTACAGGAAAAACTCGGAATAGAGGACAGCACCAGGGCCCACCTTAAAGACACCCTAAATGCAGGACACAGAAAAAGCAACCCGGTTCTTGCCGGAATACTCGTGGACCAGGCGAAGGAGGCCGTCCATCGGCTGCGAGCTTTGGGAGCCGACCTGGAAGATGTGGGGTATCTCGCCGGACACAGCGCGCCGAGGACCCATCGTCCAACAGGAGGAGCCCCGGTGGGTACAGAGATCATCAGGGTCCTGAAAGACTCACTGAAAGCCAGGGACATCCCGATCCGCCTTGAGACAAGGATTATCGGTCTTATTCGAAAGGGAGAGACTGTACGGGGGGCCCTGGTGCGGGACAAGACCGGCAGAGAGTACCGGATATTCAGTACCGCCCTTGTGCTGGCCATCGGCGGCTACGGCGGCAGCCCCCGCACCTTTGTACGCTACGACCCCGCCCTTGCGGGATTCAATACCACGAACCATCCCGGCGCCACAGGGGATTACATACCCCTGGCAGAGAAGATCGGCGCGCGGCTGCTGGACATGGAGCAGATTCAGGCGCATCCGACGGTAGAACCGGACCACGGAATTCTTATTACAGAGGCCCTGCGGGGAAACGGGGGTATCCTCGTTGACCTTATTGGACGCCGCTTTACCGACGAACTGGCTTTTCGGGATGTCCTCAGCGCGAAAATCCTTGAACGCCGCGGGGGTCTGGCTTTTCTGATCTTTGATGAGAATGTCAGGAGGTCCCTTTCGGCTTCAGAAGACTATATCCACCGCAGACTGGTCGTCAGCGCGAATACTCCCCGGGAACTTGCTCAGAAACTGGGAATTGATCCTCCCCTCTTTTCCGCTGAACTGGAAACGTACAATACTGTTCACCGCTCAGGAAAAGCGGACCCCTTCGGCAGAAGCGGACTCAGCATTCCCCTGGAAACACCACCCTATTACGGAATCAAGGTCTCCCCGGGGGTCCACTACTGCATGGGCGGGCTCGCAATTGATGAGAAGACCAGGGTGCTTCGGGACTCCGACGGTAAACCGATTCCCGGCCTCTATGCCGCCGGAGAGGCGACAGGCGGAATCCACGGAAAAAACCGCCTGGGAGGAAACTCCCTGGCGGACGCGGTAATTTTCGGTCGAATAGCGGGTAAAGAGGCGGCAAAGCGTTAAAAGCTACTCTTCAGAGGTGGCGTAGTCCAGGATAGTCTCCTTGCTGGCCTCATCTCGCGGCAAATCGCAGGCGATCCTGCCGCCGGCAAGAACAAGAACCCGGTCGCACATACCCAGGATTTCCTCAATTTCCGAGGAAATTAAAATAACCGAGGCTCCTTTGCCCACCAGATCGTTGATTGAGTTATATATATCCACCTTCGCCGCCGCGTCCACCCCGCGAGTAGGCTCATCCATTATATAGATTCCTGCCCTGCACATAAAGGACCGGGAGAGCAGCACCTTCTGCTGGTTGCCTCCGGAGTAAAAACGCAGAATATCTGAGAATTTGCCGGGGATAATCCCCAGGCGCCGGATGTATTCTCCCGTCAGCTGACGCATGTACAGCTCATTCAGGGCGAGGCTTTTGAGAAACCGCGGAAGGGTTGAAATTGTCAGATTGGTTATCAGGTTCAGTGGCGGGAATATCCCGTTTTCAGACCTGTTCTCCGGCACCAGGATAACGCCGCTGCGAATAGCATCCAGGGGGTGATTAAAGCTGACCGGCCGTCCCTGCAGAATAATCTCCCCGCCGGTAAAAGGGGCCAGCCCAAAAAGGCAATTGCTCAGAAGAGTCCTTCCGGACCCCATCAGGCCTGTTATTCCCAGAATCTCCTGTTTGTGGAGAGAAAAAGAGATGGAATGCAGAATTGGTTCACTGGACAGCTCCCGGACTTCCAGGATAGTCTTTCCCGGCCGTAAATGAAGCCGCGGGTACCGCTCACGGTGCGGGTCCTCGATCATCATGCCCACAAGGGTGGTTTTATCGATCTCGTGTACCCGGTTAGTGGAGACAATCCTCCCCTTGTGGATTACAGTTACCCTGTCCCCCACCCGCTTAATCTCGTCCATTCTGTGGGAGATGTAGAAAATGCCCTCTACTTTGCGTTTTAGCTCTTCCAGGATGTTAAAGAACAGGTCACGTTCGATCTCGCCCATGGCAGCGGTAGGTTCATCAAAGATTACCACCTCCGCTCCCGATACATAGGCTTTTACCGCCGACAGCAGCTGACGCTCCGCGTAACCAAGATGCTGCACCCGTAACCCCGGGCTGATACCGATGTCTAAACGCTGCAAAAGCTCCGCGCACTCCAGTTCGGTACGACCTCTGCTGAAGTAGCGGCATAAGCGTCCTTCCTGGGCGTAACGGTCAAAAAAGACGTTTTCTGCCACACTCAGGTTTGCAAAAAGCTGGTTGTCCTGATGTTGATAGAAGATTCCTCCCTTGCGGGCCGCATGAAAAGACTCAAACTCGATCTCCTCACCCTTCAGCTGAATAGAGCCGGAATCCCGGGAATAGAGTCCGCTCACGATCTTCATAAGCGCGGATTTACCGGAGCCGTTCTCACCGATTATGACGTGAACCTCTCCTGAATACAGTTCCAGATCTATCGAGTTCAGAAGAAACTCATTATCGAAATTCTTACTGATATTCTTCAGTACCAGCAGCGGATAATTCACCTTCTATACCCTACCCTCAAAAACATTGATAGAAGTATGCAGTTGGATGTTACGCAGAAAAATCTGCTGCTTGTATTCATCGGATATTGATGGATTTGTTACCACCTTGTCGGCGAGTTTCAGATTCCCCAGCCGGTAGAAGGCGCTGTGGTCAAAATTATCCCCCCGGCAGAGAAAGACCTTCTCGTCAGCCGACTCCATGGCAGCCTCTATGAGTTCCGCTTTCTCATGGCTGGATACAGATACCTCAAGGGTTTCCTCTATCCCGTCGACTTCGGCGAAAAGCCGGTTTACATGGAATCGGCGTAAGTTGGCCAGAGACAGGGACCCGTACAGCGACCTGCCGTCATCGGCCACGTCCCCGCCGAGCAGAACCACCCGATTGGCGTGCTGCCGGGCAATCTCTGTCGCCACGGGGATATAATTGGTAAGGACTGTGATGCTGCTCTTCTCGGCAATGCGACGAGCTATACATTCGCAGATATCGCCATCGGTCAGCATAATGACATCGCCGTCTTCAATCATGTTAACCACTACTGCGGCGATCTCCCGGGAATCCAGGGAGACATCATGAACAGCCTCGCTTAATGCTTCGTCGTCTTTTTCCTTCAGGACGGCACCGCCGTGGGTACGGGTCAGCACCCCGTCCCGTTCCAGCTTCTCCAGGTCCCGCCGAATGGTAACTTCCGAAACATCGAGCATGGAGCTCAGAGCATGGACCTCCACCTGACGGTTTTCCATAAGAAAGTTCTTTATTATTCGGGTGCGTTCAACAGCAAACATGACGATTCGGACATAACTATACGTGATTGGACCGTACTTGACAATCAAAATGTTCCTCCGGCCTGGAAAAGGGGGAAAAACGATGAAAAACAAAACTTTTTGTTGACGGTAGAAGAAAGCAATGATACGATTTATTCACATTCGTAAGTAAACGAACATCGTTTGCGAACGGATTTTTTCTTACATCATTGCGTGAACGTACACGTATTCAAACTATTGGTAATTGTATCAATAGATTTTGATATCATTTTCTTTCAAAAGGAGTCTTACTATGAAACGAATTGTACAGGTATTGGCAATTCTCGTCCTCGTCACCCTTCCAGCCGGCATGCTCATGGCCGGAGGTCAGGAAGAAGGCGATCAGCAGGTTGTCGGTATCGCCATGCCCACCCAGTCATCCCAGCGCTGGATTCAGGACGGCGGTAACATGAAAAAGATCCTCGAAGAACGGGGATACAAGGTCGACCTGCAGTATGCCGAAGACAACATCGACGCCCAGGTTAACCAGCTTGAGAACATGATCGTCAAAGGTGCGGATGTTCTGGTTATTGCCTCCATCGACGGTGAATCCCTGACCAACGTACTGGATAAAGCCGCGGATCAGGACATTCCCGTTATCGCCTACGACCGTCTTATCCGCAACTCCCCCCATGTCAGCTACTATGCGACTTTCGACAACTTTCTGGTCGGCGTTCTCCAAGGTGATTATATCGTCAAAAGTCTGGGCCTTAAAGACGGAAAAGGCCCCTACAACATCGAGATCTTTGCCGGGTCCCCGGACGACAACAATGCCTACTTCTTCTTCGACGGCGCCATGTCCAGGCTTCAGCCCTATATTAACAAGGGGCAGCTGGTAATCCGCAGCGGACAGACAGATTTCGACCAGGTAGCTACCCTGCGCTGGGACGGTGCTACCGCTCAGCAGCGAATGGATAACATTCTAACCGCCCACTACTCAGGCGCCGATGTAGACGCAGTCCTCTCTCCATACGACGGAATATCCATCGGAATCCTCTCTTCCCTGAAGAGTGTTGGTTACGGCAGCTCAAAACCGATGCCTATTGTAACCGGTCAGGATGCGGAACTTCCTTCTGTTAAATCCATTCTGGCAGGAGAGCAAGCCCAGACTGTCTTCAAAGACACCCGAGTCCTGGCACAGCGGGCAGCAGACATGGTGGATGCCGTACTTCAGGGTAAAAAAGCGGAAGTTAACGATACCAAGACCTACGACAATGGTGTAAAGGTTGTTCCCTCCTACCTGGAGGAGCCGGTATCTGTAGACAAGAGCAACTGGGAAGAAGCACTGATTACCACTGGATACTACACCAAGGACATGTTCTAAATCGAGTTCAATAATGAGGGGCCGGCGGTATATACCGCCGGTCTCATTGTATAAAATTACGAAGGCAATAATATGGCAGATATTCATCTGGAAATGCGCCGGATTACCAAGACATTCCCCGGCATAACCGCCCTGGACCAGGTAACGATGCAGGTAACAAATCAGGAAATACACGCCCTGGTTGGAGAAAACGGAGCGGGAAAATCGACATTAATGAAGATCCTGAGCGGCGTGTATCCCTACGGCAGCTATGCGGGCGAGATATTCCTTAACGGTGAAGAGTGCCGGTTCAGGGACATTCGGGAAAGCGAACGTCTGGGAATCGTTATTATTCATCAGGAACTGGCTCTTATTCCCTATCTTTCAATCGCAGAAAATATATTTCTAGGTAACGAGCAGGCAAGATATTCCATAATTGACTGGCACAAAACATTATCCGAAGCCCGGGAATTGCTGAAAACCGTCGGTCTGGATGAGAATCCTGCAACCCTTGTAGGGAACATCGGAGTCGGCAAACAGCAGCTGGTAGAGATTGCCAAGGCTATTGCCAAGAATGTAAAACTGCTGATCCTCGACGAACCCACTGCCGCACTGAATGACAAGGAAAGCAATCAGCTTCTCGATCTTCTGATCCATCTTAAAAACGAGGGAATTACGTCCATCCTGATATCCCATAAGCTGAAGGAGGTCGAAAAAGTCGCCGATGCCATTACGGTAATCCGTGACGGCAAGGTAATTGATAACCTTATAAAAGGCAGAGATGATATTGACGAAGACCGCATTATCAGGAGCATGGTAGGCAGGGAACTGACAAACCGTTTTCCCGAGCGGAAGGCAGACATCGGAGAAACAGTACTCGAGGTAAAGGACTGGAGTTTTTACCATCCCCAGCATGAAAACCGGCGGGTTATCAGCAACGCGAATTTCCATGTACGAAAAGGCGAAGTCGTCGGATTCGCAGGTCTTATGGGAGCCGGGCGAACGGAACTGGTAATGAGTCTCTTCGGAAAGTCTTACGGCAGGAGACACAGCGGTCGCATTCTTTTAAAAGGAAAAGAGATTGTCATGAACAGCGTCAGCGATGCCATTGACAACAGAATTGCCTACGTTACTGAGGACAGGAAGGAGTACGGGCTCATTCTTATTGACGACATCCGGCGGAACCTTTCACTTCCCTCGTTGAAAAATCTGAGCAGTAACGGTGTAGTCAATTCTTCTGAAGAGGTTGTATCGGCAGAGAAATACCGCAGGAAAATCACCATAAAGTGTTCCGGAATCGACCAGAACGTTGACAACCTCTCCGGCGGCAACCAGCAGAAGGTTGTGCTGGGCAAGTGGATAATGGTAGAACCGGAGGTACTTATGCTGGATGAACCGACCCGGGGGATTGATGTCGGCGCCAAATACGAGATATATCAGATAATCAACCAGTTGGCCGCTGAAGGGAAATCAATTATCATGATATCCTCCGAAATGCCTGAGCTCCTCGGCATGTGCGACCGGATTTACGTTGTTGCCGGCGGAGAAATTGCCGGAGAACTGCAGCAGCAGGAAGCCAGCCAGGAAAGTATAATGAAGATAATTATGAGTCATCAAAAACAGAGCAAGGAAATGAGCCATGGACAGCCTCAAACAGTACTTTAAATCAAATATCCGCCAGTACGGAATGGTGCTGGCCCTCGTTGTTATCATGTTCTTTTTTCAGATTGTCACAGGCGGTATTCTGCTGAAGCCGGCAAACGTTACCAACCTGATCCTGCAAAACAGTTATGTTCTGATTCTCGCCGTGGGTATGCTCCTCTGCATTCTTACCGGGAATATAGATCTTTCCGTAGGATCGGTAGTAGCCTTCGTCGGCGCTGTATCCGCTGTCATGATGGTGGACTGGAACATGCCGGTCATTCCGGCCATTTTGTTCGCCCTTTTGATAGGAATCGCCGTCGGTGCATTCCACGGGGTATTTATCGCCTATCTGCGGATTCCTCCCTTTATTGTAACCCTGGCGGGCATGCTTATTTTCCGGGGACTGACTATGGTCATTTTGAAAGGTCAGACAAAGGCCCCTTTCGAGAAATCATTTCAGGCAATCGCGGCAGGCTACATTTCCGGAGGAGACTTCAGTATAGGCGGTTTCAATATGATTGCCGTTCTGACGGGAATTATCCTGTCGGCCGTTTTTATCCTGGGGATCACAATTAATCGACGCAACCAGAAGAAATACGGCTTCGATGTCCTGCCAACCGGCTTCGAGACAATTCGCATATTGATCGTGGTGGCCGCCATTAACTGGATGACCCTGAGCCTGGCCCTCTACAACGGAATACCAATCGTCATGGTTGTGCTCTTCGGCCTCGTGCTCCTGTATACCTTCATTACCCAGAAAACTATTTTTGGGCGTCACATCTACGCCCTGGGAGGCAATGAAAAAGCCGCCAAACTGTCGGGTGTAAAAACAAAGCGGGTCATGTTCCTGGTGTATACAAACATGGGGCTGCTTTCCGCCGTAGCAGGTATGGTAGTAGCCGGACGCTTGAACGCCGCGACACCGAAAGCGGGAAATATGTTTGAGCTCGACGCCATCGCCGCCTGTTTCATCGGCGGCGCCTCAGCCTCCGGCGGTGTTGGTACGGTAGTCGGAGCAATAGTCGGCGGGCTTGTAATGGGCGTTCTTAACAACGGTATGTCGATAATGGGCGTGAGCGTTGACTGGCAGCAGGCTATTAAGGGAATGGTCCTTTTGGGTGCCGTCTGTTTTGATGTATATACGAAATCAAAGTCTCAGGCGGACTGATTTTCGTTTACATACCACCTCCTTACTCCTGCCGGCCTCTGTACTTGGGGGCCGGCGCTTTTATTTGTCGTGGTCCTTTTTTGCTGGTGGAACATAAATCAGCGTCAGCAGCACCAGCCCGCCAAATCCGATATAAAGAAGCGTGAAGAACAGGGGTGGAAACTCGTAAAACAGTATCATTCTGATCAGTCTTCCGACAAAAGAGATATCCTCCTCGACCATCTGGCCGGCGGCGCGGCGCATCCGGTATTCCCATACTGTAAAAGGACACCAGATTCCCAGCAGGGCTTCCAGGGCAACCAGCAGGACTGACGCAAGATGCAGGAACCTGAATACACGATTCCGTATCCATACCCAGCCTCTGATCCATCCGGCGAGTATGGCTGCCTCTCCCCCGACTGTAAATACCAGGTAACACAAATGGAGAAAAACAAGAGCGTCCGCCAACAGGGCATAAAGGTTATTACCGATATAATCAGACATTACATGCTAATAATACCCCGCAAATAGATGCCTGGAAACAAGAAACCGCGGGGTTTTCTTCCCCCGCGGCTTCCACAAGAAGAGATGTAAAATACCTAATCAACTACAATAAACTTTCCCCACATCCCCATGGCGCGGTGGTTTCCAACACTGCAGTAGAATTCGAAACTGCCGCTCCGGTCGGCAACAAATTCAATCGTTTCACTTCTGCCGCCGGGGATCTGCCTGGTGGCCGCATCGAATTCATCGATCACCCAGTCATGGAAGCCTCCTCCGTTCGTAAAGGTCAGACGAATAGTATCCCCTTTCTTTACACGGATTTCCCCGGGGATATAGTCAAATCCCTTATTTGTGACGCTGATCTCCTTTACACCGGGGCCCTCGCCGGTAAGATCAACCACATCCTGGGCCGCAAGGGGTAAGAGTGCTGCGCCGAACAGCGCGATTAATAAAATCTTTTTCATTACTAAAACCTCACTATTTTGACTTCTTTTGTCAAGTTTTATTTGTTCGGCAGTAGAATCAGCATGCCCCCGGTACCGGCGACTGCGGCCACTATATATTGATAATAGAGCAGCGCGGGTACAAAAATGGGGAGAAGTCCGGCCACAATTTGTACAGCGCCTCCAAGTATGAAAAGCCTGGGAGTCCACCAGCGGGCGTTCACCAGAAAAGCGGCCCCCATCAACAGCAGCCAGAACACTCCCAGGTATGAGATCAGCCACATGATTTGAGGAACCATAAATACCAGAAAGGAGATAATCATGCCGGAGCCTAGCGCTATAATCCAGAGCAACATGATCTTCCGCAGTTTCGCGGAACGCAGCGGCATATAAAGAGCCATGGGGATAAAGCCGATGATGGTCAATACCAGCCATATCCAGTTGACCCTTGGATCAGGCCAATAGTGCGTCGCAAGCCAGCCTGTCAGTTCAACAAGCGCCCAGGTAAAAAAAACAATCCGCGGTTTGGTCCAGAAGCGTTTCATAGAAATGAATATAACTATTTTTGTTGGGTAAAGAAAAATTTCTTTTGTTTTGAAAAAAAGTAAAAGACGGCATATAATGAAAATGGGGGTAGATATCATGAAAACCATCGTTTTTCTTATGATGTGCTGCTCCCTGTTAATTGTATCATGTGAAACCCTTACCGACATAGAACAGGGAGCATCGGCAATTTCGGGAACTGTATCAAAAGGCGCGGCAGTAAGCGGCAGTGCAGCAAGCCGGGGAGCAGTCGATTTTCGCAACGATGAAGTTCTTTGTTCTGTCAGCGATGATGAATCGCGGGAAAATGCCCGCTACCTGCCTGCAGTAATTCTTACCGCTCCGACCGCTGCTACCGGTAATCAGGCGGAAGTATTGTATCCCGATGGCAAGAAGGATTGGACACGCATAGTTTTGCCTTCCCGAAAGGCAAACGATTCCGACCTGAAAATCGGCGGATCCGTACTGTATATGTATTATCAAAGCGACGATGAGGATATGTCCCAGGAGAAATACCGCAACAATGCCTGGACATTCGGTACGGTAACCTCCACAGATGAAATTTTTAAAGGTGTTGTAGAAATCGACGGCCGTCCGATGCTTGTTAAATGGATCAGAATCGCCCAATAGACACAAGGGATTGCCGTTCGGGGGGGGAATACACTATATTCACCCAATGATTCCTTTAGGTTTTCCTGTTAAAGCTGTCGTCAAATCCATAGGATCCGGTCGCTGTGTTCTGCTTATTGAAGGGCAGGAGGTTCCAATGAATATATGGGAGCTCCCGCCCAAAAGTAAACCCGGCAGGGAACTGGAAGTAACCGTATACAACGATGCTAAAGAAAGCCTCAAAGCAACTATACTGAAGCCCTTCGCTGCTTTGGAGCAATTTGCAGCATTAAAGGTTAAAACCGTCAACGACTGGGGTGCCTTCCTGGAATGGGGCCTGCCAAAGGACCTTTTTCTGCCCAGCAGAGAGCAGATAAAACCTGTCCGGCCGGGAGAAAAGATCGTTGTCCGGGTTATTCTGGATCACGAAAAAAAGGGACTCATAGCAACCGCAAAGCTTGATTCCCATTTCAATTACAGCCCTGACGGCCTGAATCCGGGAGATCCCGCAGAACTGCTGGTTTTTGAGGAGATAAAAATAGGATTCGGAGTTGTAGTTGCCGAACAGTATCGGGGAATGATCTATAAAAACGAGATTTTTCAGCAGGTTGATATTGGTCAGCGCCTGAACGGGACAATCAAGAAAATCAGGGAAGACGGAAGAATAGACTGCAGCCTACCCCCCCTCGGGTTCAATGCCTCCATGGAAGCGGCAAAGGAGACAATAGTATCCGCGCTGGAAGAACAGCGCGGGTTCCTGCCCCTTCACGATAAAAGTTCTCCCGAAGAAATTGCCTCGGTCCTGAACATAAGCAAAAAGAACTTTAAAAAAGCCTCAGGAATCTTGTTTCGGGAAGGGAAAATAGTAATTGAGGATCAAGGTATCCGCCAAAGAAAGCACGTTTCTAGGGGAAAACGAGGCTGAAACAGGTTCCCGCCGGTCCTGATTCGATCCTAACCTCACCATTCAGCTGCTGTGCGAGGATTTCCACCAGCTGAAGCCCAAAGGATATTCTGTTTTTTTTTGGGTTAAAGCCTACCCCGTCATCCTGGATTTCGAGATGTTTTTTATTCTCTTTTATGGAAAACCGGACCCATATAGTGCCGGGTTTATTATCCGGAAATGCATATTTAAAAGCATTTGTCAGTACTTCGTTTATAATTATACCGCATGGGATAGCCGCGTCCTGTTCCAGCGGGATTGGCTCAATGTCGGCGTTCAGTTTAATCCCGTCGGAAGAGCTCCCTCCGCGAATATTGTTAATTAATTCATTCAGATACTCTTCAAGTGTAAAACATCCAAGGGATTCAGTTTTATACATCTGTTCATGGATAAGGGCCATGGAAAAGATACGGCGGTTCAGCTCCTCAATTAACTCAGGCGCGTCGGCATTTGTTTTCTTCAGATTCAGCCGGATCATGCTCTGTATCAGTTGCATGTTGTTCTTGACCCGGTGATGGACCTCGCGGATAAGCAGCTCCTTCTCCGCGAGCCTCTCTTTAGCCTCACGTTCACGCTCAGCCAGGCTGACGACGAGCCGCTCCTTGTAGCCGGCATAAGAACGAACGAGAGCATAAATAAGAAAGGTGGTAATTACTACGTAGATCCAGCCTTTCAGGGTCTGGAACTTCATGTAGAGAGCAATATCCGGAAACAGTATGCCAAGAAGGGAATCGGAGAGTAGAATCCACAAAAAACCAAACAAGAAATAGATTCCCGCTATCAGTACCGGTGCTCTGAAAAACCGTTTGCTGGACACTTTCTTACCTCATTAAAAAATCTCATTCCCGACAGCACATAATCGGCGGCGTTTTTCGGTAATTCCGAGTAGAAATAGGCATCTTCCAGGGGGATCCATTCGGAGTGCCACCTCTTTTGCTTCCATTCCGGATCTCTCAAGGCGATGCGCCGTAAACGTTCTTCAGGGCTTATTTCGATGAAGAGCTTCAGATCGAAAAACTTCCGCAGCTCTCTGCGGAGTATTGAGACTCCTTCGATAATCACAACCCCGGATAAGTCGCGTACCTTCGGTTCGGTACAATCCCCCGCTGTGCAGTCGAAACGACAGGACACAGCCTGGGGATCTCCAAGCTTCCGGAGAATCTCCCTCTCCAGCCGCTCCCATTCCACGTTTCCCATAGACTGATGTGTCATTCGTTCGGGAGTTCTCTTCTGAAATGGCAGAAAGTAATCGTCCACATGAATCAGTTCCGCGTCCAGCTCCTCAGATAACACGGCACCAAGAGTGCTTTTTCCGGAGGTTCCGATTCCATCGATGGCTATGGCAAAGGGACGCGGTGTCCGGGAGCCGCCTGGAGCTGGAAGAAGAGATCGGGGTATTCCGGCAAATTTCATCATGAACAAGGTATACTCCGGGAAAAAAATGTTGTAAAGCACTATGAATTGTATATACTACACCAAAACATCGCAAATTTATGTTGTGGGAGCAAGCATGAAACGCAGTTGGTGGAAAGAAGCCGTTGTCTATCAGATATACCCCAGAAGCTTCAGGGATTCCAACGGTGACGGGATTGGTGATCTTCAGGGAATCATCGAGAAGCTCGATTATCTTTCCTATTTAGGAATCAATGCCATCTGGCTGAACCCTGTCTACAAATCCCCCAACGACGACAACGGTTACGATATCAGCGATTACCTGGACATAATGGAGGAGTTCGGCAGCATGAAGGACTTCGACCAGCTCCTTGCTGCCGTCCATGAGAAGGGAATGCGCCTGATAATGGACCTGGTGGTAAATCATACCTCCGATGAACATCCGTGGTTTCTGCAGAGCAGCAAATCCCCTGACAACCCCTATCGGGACTACTACTTCTGGCGGACCGGGGAAAAATCAACCCCGCCCAATAACTGGCAGTCCTTTTTTGAAGGCCCCGCCTGGCAGTACGACGATGCCACCTCTCAGTGGTATCTGCATCTCTTTACCCGCAAGCAGCCCGACCTGAACTGGGACAACCCCAAAGTCAGGGATGAGGTACGGGAGATAATCCGTTTCTGGTTAAAAAAGGGGGTAGACGGCTTTCGCATGGATGTCATTAACCTTATCTCCAAACGCCCCGGACTACCCGACGGGACGGACAGCTCGGATTTGCTGGGTCACGAGCATTTTGCTAACGGTCCCAGAATCCATGAATACCTCCGTTTCGTCCAGGAGAGCCTCGGCGACGGAGACGTGATGACCGTCGGAGAAACAGTAATAGCGGATCTGGATACTGTAGCGGGCTACGTGGATGAGAAAGAAGGCAGCTTTAACATGGCCATAAACTTTGAACACGTAACTCTGGACCGCGATAAGGGAAGCTTTGACCCCATACCTCTGGATCTGCAGGCCCTGAAAGGGTGCTTTTCCCGCTGGCAAAAAAAACTCGACGGCCGGGGCTGGAACTGTCTTTATTTAAGTAATCACGACCAACCCCGGCAGGTCTCCCGCTTTGGAGAGGATGCAAACTACCACAGGGAATCCGCTACCATGCTCGCAACCCTTCTGCACAGCATGCAGGGTACTCCTTTTATTATGCAGGGAGAGGAAATCGGTATGACTAACGTCGACTTTCCATCCATAGGAGATTACCGGGATATAGCGACCCTCAACTACTACAGGGAACAGCTTACCGCGGGAGAGAACCCTGAATCAATACTGGAAAGAGTTCGCCAGTGCAGCAGAGACAACGCCAGAACCCCAATGCAGTGGAACGATCAGGATTATGCCGGATTCAGCGATACAGCTTCATGGATCGGTATCAATACCAATTTCCGTACAATCAATGTAAAAAGCGAGATTGAGGACCCGGATTCAATACTGAACTACTATCGGCAGCTGATTAAGCTGCGGAGGGAGTATCCTGTTTTTGTCTATGGCGATTTTACAGAGATCCACCCGGAACACCTACAGGTGTTCTCCTACAAGAGACGATTCGAAGGGACTGAACTGCTTGCAGTCCTAAACTTGAGCGGTAAAGAGTGCAGCTTCAGTCTGCCCGATGGACCTTCCCGCAGACTGCTGATCGGCAACTATACCGGCAGGCGGGGTATTACCGGAACTCTTACGCTCCGCCCCTATGAAGCCATGGTGCTTATTGACGACATGAGAGGATAAAAGCTGCAGCCAGGGCATAATGCCGGAAGACCTGAACTATGCTACAATGCTCGGCAGTATGGCACGAAAAAGGCGATCGACATCAAAGAGGTATTCCCTGTCCCTTCTGCTGGCAAAACAGCCCAAAAGTCTTGCTAAACACCCCATGTATCTCCGGATGCTTCAATTCTACGGCTTTTCGCCGCGGCTGAAATCCCTGCGGTTCAACCGCCGCTGCTACTCCCTGCTGGACAGGGCAGTAATTGCCCCGGAGAATCTTGAGAACTTCTACCGCACATACCGCCTGCCGAAGGACCCCTTCTTTCCACTCTTTTTTATGGTAAAGCGGGAGTATCAAGAACACAGGGCGGAGCTCAAGCGCCGGCGGGAATCCTACATACTTAAGCGGGTGCGGGAGCTGGATTCTCAAATCCTCAGGTTTCTCCGCTACCTGGGAAAAATTGAGCAGAAACTGAACGCCGCTGGAAGGACCCCCGTGTGGGAGAAAACGGTATACCCGGACAGCAAGAAAAAGGCCGATGAGTATCACCTCTACAACATGGACCAGTGGATACAGGTCTTTACATCCTTTGGTGAGGAGCTCAAGACCCGTTATCCCCATAAAACCGGCAGTGCAAACTGGCACCAGGTATTCGCCGCCTTTATTCTTGAATGCCCCCCGGAAAAGGGGGATTTTCGCCCCCCGGATGCGGCATTGGTCAGACGGCAGTACCGGAGGCTTTCAAAGCTTCATCATCCCGATTCCGGCGGAAATCCTGAGCGCTTCTGCCAGCTTAAGCAGGCCAGGGACCTGCTTTCAGACAGCGCTAAACAGTAAAAAGCATCAGTGGTGACGGACAGAGATTACCGATTACCGGCAGATCCCCGGCCGCGCAGTATCCCTTCGAAACAAAGCCTTCTTCGTAACCCTGCCTGGTAATAACCTGAAGATGGGTGTGATAGAACCAGTTGCCGTTTTCATTGAAATCACCTATCCGTGCAAAAACCTCTCCGGTTTTGAAGCTCCTGCCTTCAGTAGGCAGGGAAGCCAGTTCCAGATGGCCGTAGAGACTGTAAAAGGTCTGGAAGCGCGGAGAAGAGTGACGCAGAAGAACGTATCCGCCATAGTTGCCCTCCCCCTCTTCGTAGCCCCTCTCTTCCGCCACGGCATCAATGGGAGCATGCAAGGCAGTGCCGGGTCCGGCAATGATGTCCAATCCCAGGTGGAAAAAGCGGCCTTCCCGCTGCATTTGCGGACAGGAAGAAAGCAGCCCGCGCCGGTCTTCCAGATAGGAGGCGATGCCCCATGAGTAATGTCCACCCATCTCCTCTTCGATGATCCGCTGATACCGGACCTGGTCCCGGGGATCTACCCCGTCAAACAGGGTACTCTCCGGCGACATTTCAAGAATATACGGATCCCCTTTCAGACCGGCAAACAGCGGAGATAAGGGAACATTGCCTCCATAAAAGATATAGGGATATCTTGGTTTGCCTGCTTCTTCTCTCATATAGGAAACTCCGTGGAACTGACAAGACCGGAAACAGGAATCACCGGTTTCCCGTCTTCACCGATCTGCACATTTTCCGGAAGCGTATAATCGGGGTCCATCTCCTTGAAATAGGGCAGACTGTAACTGTCAAGCTTGACCCGGATACCGTCTTTTCCGTGGATAAACGAAGAGGTTAGTCCGTAGTACACCTCTCCCAGGGGGGTCTGAATAATATAACGGGGGCCTTCACGGCCGCTTCCTTCCCTGCGAATCTTGGATGCTATGTCGATTACATCATACATATCCACCGGGTGTTCCAGGTTCCATTCCCGCTGGACCGGATGGCCCGCGACATAAAGATGGTGGAACTCGATGCCCGCTTTACGGTAGGCAAAGGTGAGGCTGCAGAGTTCATCGGGAAAATCGTTTATGCCTCCCAGGAGAGGCGTATTTGCATAGACGGTAATTCCCCGGTTTGTCAGGCGACGGGTAAGCCGGGCGTGTTCATCTCGAACCTGACCAGCGTTGATAAACCAGGTTTCGATCTCCATGCGCAGAGGATTGGAAACACTCAGATGGTTCATCTCCGCCAGGGCCGCAATGAGCGGTCGCGTGAATACCTCAGGTGAATAGGTAAACTCACAGCTCCGTATCCGCATGGCGTTCACATGCTCGATCTCCCTGAGCTCCCCTGCGATCTTCCCAAGCCGGTGCAGGGATTCGGCAAAGCCTCCCTCCGATCTTACTACTACATCTGTTATGGCAGTATTAGCCCTGATATATTCAAACACCTCAGGTCCTGCACTGAGGTCGATTTCGACCCTGGTTTCGTGAACCCGGGACAGACCGCGGGTACCGATGGAAACTATGGACTCAGCTTTGAGGAGAGTGCTGATTCCCGGACCAGTCAGGTTTTCAGGAACCTCCAAAGGAACAGGAACATGCTGGATCCGCAATGGCCGGGACCCCAGAAAGTAGGCCTCCTTTCCTATTTTTGCCATGTACTGAATATCCAGTGTACCCTCCGGATTCACCCGGATATTCGGCAGTTCCGTTGCCAGGGGAGCAAAGGATTTAAAATAGCTCGGTGTGTATGGGGTCCGGATCCAGATAGAATTATTCTCCCCTTCGACAGGCTCCACAGCCCATCCACTGGTGTACCATTCCATTTTGCCAATGGGAGTAGCGGTACAGATTTTCGGCACGCTGCGGTCCGACAAATGGGCCCGGAGATACTCGGCAATATCAATTCCATCGGACAGTGTTGACCAGTACACGCTGTTCCCGTGTATCGGACTGCAGGGTATGTAGATATAATGCATCTCTGCCCCGGCGCCCCGAAGCAGTTTAAAGAGCTTTTTCAATTCCGGGCCCTGATCGTTACAATCCTGAAGAAAGGGAGTCTGGATATATACAGCGATTCCCGATTTTACAAGTTCGGTAATAATCTCCAGACTCACCGGCGAAACCTCGTCGGGATGAATAAAGTGGGTGGCAATCTCCATCCGCTTGCCGTGAAGCTGGAGCTCGTTGTTCTTGTGCTTCAGGAATTTCAGGTATGACTCCTCCTTCCGGAGAAATAAATCAGGATAATAGGCGACCGAGCGGGTCGCGAGGCGCAGGGTCTGGACCTGATCTATACCCATTAAGCCGTCAATTGTGGCCTCCATGTTACGACGGTTCAGGAAAGGGTCACCGCCGGTAATGACGATCTCTTTGATATCCGGAGAATTCCGCACATGTTCTATTGCCTGCGCCACATCCTCCACCGTGGGATTGTCTTCGTTTCGTGACTCCTTGTGTTTACGGAAACAGAACCGGCAGTAGACCGGACAACTCATGTTCAGCAGATAGATTACCCGGTTCCGGTACATCTGCTCCAGGAGTCCCTGATGGAACTGGCCGATCCAGGTGTTGGCGTGTCCTGCCGGATCAAGCTCTTCGACAAAGGGCATATACTGATACGCCACATCCGGCGAAAGCATCATCTGACGTACTGTATGATACGACAGACGTACCGGGTACATATCGATTACCTTCTGCAGATCCCCGCGCTGATCCTCGGGGACCTCAAGATTGGTCAATTCTACCAGGCTGTCCACGTCTTTTACGGATACATACCCGTGCTGGGGTATGCAGACCTCAAGCAAAGCAAGCAGGTACAGATAGGGAAGCACAATGCCGTTCACCTTCCGGTCCTCCGGTTTAGAACCGTCAAAAAGGGGAACAAGGGCAGAAAAGAATCCGGGAGGATTATCTCTGTATCCGCAAGCTTCCAGCAGCCTTTTAAATCTTTCTGCGCCGCTGCCCTTGCCGGTAATCCGCACAAACTCCTGACCCGCCAGATCAAAGGTAGCAAAGTGTTCAAGAAACTCCCTGCTTTTATCCGTCAAAGAATCTACCGATACATTCAGCTCCCTGCCTGAGTTCTTCAGTACAAGCTTGACCGTATCTGTTCCACTGATCATCATAAACAGAATCCTTAGTGCTAATATCAGAACCAAGTATACGGTATGTACTGATACAGGACAAGCAAGGTTCCATTATAAATGGATCAGGGAACTCTGAGTATGCTGAACTCAGAAATGGATACTCCCACGGCAGCGTACCGAAGCCATATAGGAATATCGAATGTCAGAAAACGTTTACGTCTGCTGTATGGATTCAACGCTTCGCTGGAAATTCACAGCCAAATGAATTTCGGTACCGAGATCATTATCACAATCCCGATCGATAAAGAACCCGCGCATGAACCGGGGTTTCTTAAAGAAACGAAATAATCTGTCATAACCATAAGCCCGCAGCTGATTACCTGTTACAAGGTATGAATAGTTTTTTCATGAATGTTTTTCTGTATCACCAGTGGAATAAAGTATGATATTCTAAACCAAGTAAAATGGTTCATGTCCCACAAAAGTACTCCGAAGATCCTCTTTCCGCGGTTGCCGTAGCAATTGCTCTGGCCCTCCATGCAGCAGTTGCCATACTCTTTCATCGCGGCTACCTTCATGCGGAACAGCAGCGGATAATTCTGCAGGAGTTCGCCTGGCATTTCCGCATTCTTTTGAGTATTTCCGCCTTTCTTTCGCTGCTGCTGCGGCTTCTGCACAAGAATGTCCTTCTGCTGCTGATTTTCAAGATTGGTCTTTTTTTTCTGATTGCCTACCCGCTGGGACTTGCAGCAGGTATAAGCCTCATGCTCCTCCTGACTGTTCTTATCGAGATATATGCCTATCTCCCGGTAAAAACGGCGTTTCTGTACAGTGTTTTGTGTCTTGGAATCGCAGGGACCCTCGGAAAACCCGGATCCGCGTTTAATTATCCCAGAAGCAGTGCAGAAGTAGAAGAGATCCTGACAGTTGGTGTTACGGCTCTTAACTTTACCCTCGTTCTCCTTCTCTACAAGCATACAGCGGGAAGTTTGTTTACGGCGAACAGAAAAACCGGTCACCTGAATTCCGTCATCACCCAGCTCTCGGACGCCAATCTTGATTTCCAGCGCTATGTTCACAGTGTCGAATATTCTGCGGTCCAATCGGAGCGTAGAAGGATCAGCAGCGAGATACACGATACCGTCGGCTATTCCCTGACGAACATCCTGATGACCCTGGAGGCAGCCACTGACCTGCTGGAGCGGGACAGCCTGAGGGCCAGGGAGGCCCTGGAGCGCTCCATCAATGAAGCCCAGACCTGTCTGGAAGAGACCCGCAGATCAATGCAGGAGCTCCGGTCAAAGGAACAGAAAGAGGCAGTAGGCCTGCAGGCCCTTGCCCATCTGGTCCGTTCCTTCAGCGAAGCCACGGGCATGAAGGTTCAAATGGAATACGGCAACGCTCCCAACAGTTTCGGCAGCAGGATCGATCTTGTCCTGTTCAGAATAATTCAGGAAGGGCTGACGAACGCGCTTCGTCATGGTCAGGCAGACACGGTAAGAATCGCTGTATGGATAAAGGAAAAACTCCTTACGGTATCCATATTGGATAATGGCCGGGGAACTTCCCAGATAGTTGAGGGAATTGGAATCAGCGGAATGCGGGAAAGGGTAGAAAACATCGGCGGGAAAATCAGTTTCCGGAACTATCCCGACGGTTTTAACATACGGGCGGAGCTTCCGCTGACGGAGGAGAATAATGGACAGGATACGCGTAGTTCTCGTGGATGATCAGGTTCTTTTTGTGGAAAGCCTGCAGACTGTACTGGAACTCCGATCCGATGACATTGATGTAGTCGGGACTGCCCATAACGGAGAAGAAGGACTGGAAGTCATCCGGGCCACCAGACCGGATATTGTCCTTATGGATGTGCGGATGCCCGGCATGGACGGGGTGGAAGCCACCCGCAGACTGCATCAGGAGCACCCCGAAATCAAGGTCGTCATGCTTACAACATTTGATGACGACATCTATGTCCGTGAAGCAATGCAGTACAGCGCTGTGGGTTACATCCTGAAAAACATTCCCGCCACCAACCTTATCAATTCCATCCGGGCGGTAAGGGACGGAACAATCCAGTTATCTCCCAGTGTGATGCACAAGATAGTCGGTCCCGAGACTGAATCTCCTGCCTCCGGCGTCTACGGTGCTGTTCAGGGATCCGGGGAGAACAACCGCAGCAAAGCGCTAACCGAACTGAGAGCCTCGGATTTCAGCCGTCGGGAACGGGAAGTTCTGTTTCTCATATCCAGAGGAATGGACAATAAGAGAATCAGCGAAAAGCTTTTCATAGCCGAACAGACCGTGAAAAACCAGATTTCGAGGATATACGGAAAAATAGGCAGCCACGATCGATTTAAAGCAGCGGAAATCGCCCGGGAGCTCGATATTGGCCGCTACGTTTCGCACCTGAACTAAAGCTTCACGATCCGCTCTTCATTAATTGAGCGCACAAGGCAGTGGACAATTCGTTGGGCTTCCCAGGCCTCGCGTATCGGTATCATTGCTCTTTCTCCCGTCCGTACCGCTTCAAGAAAATTGATAAGGGCCTGTTTGTGAAGGTCTTTTTCCGTTTCGAACGCTTCCAGAGGGTGCCCATCCTCTGAGGTCCAGCGGATTGTCCCTGCGTCTGTGGAGGAATATTCCCCCACCAGGAAGTATGAAGGGAGTTACAATAATAACCTGCCTGCATCAGGGACGGGAAGCCCGCCTCCCCGGTTTCAAGCAAGGCCTTCAGCCTTTGGACCACCGGATGAAAACGGTGCTGAAAATCGACCTGGGTAACTACCCCTGACTTTTCTGCGGCGTGTAGCATCCTTTGTGCTTTTTCCAGGTCAAGAGCAAGTGGTTTCTCCAGGAAAAGATGAATCCTCCGCTGTGCCGCGTCCTCAACCTCCCCGCGATGAGCTCCCGGCGGCAGACATACAACGAGAGAGTCCAGTTTTTCCTGATCGAGCATTCTGCAATAATCAGTATAGACAGGGATTTTCTTGTCCAGACGGGAAACCAGGGTTTCGGCGCTCTTCAGACTGCGGGAGCAGACTGCGGTAATATCGGCCAAACCGCTGGTTTCCGCGTTTAATGCGTGGGCGGCACCCATGGATCCGGCACCGATAACGGCACAGCGAAGTTTGTCCATATTACCCTCCCCCATGCTCAGAACCTGCGACAGGAAAAACTACACCGAGTTTGACGGTTCGGGAGGGATTCTTCATGGTCAGTTTGTACTCCTCCCGCAAGTCCGCGAAGGGAACAATCCGGTCGATTATAGAGAATCCCTGAACATGGCCTTGTTCAATCAAATGCAGGCACTCCTCTTCTATGCGCATCGCGTCCCAGCGGGGTTGCTCCCTGTTTGGATCGCTGGTCGCGCGGGAAAAAAGAATCTGCGGACAGTTCATGTGGGCTTCGGCGCCCAGATCCAATCCTGCAGGATACGGCGGGGGAAAAGCGCCGCAGACAACGGTACCGCCGAAGGCGATTCCCCGCAGGGCTTCCTGCAGCGCCTGGCTGGAGCCGGACACCTCGACAGCCGCATCCACCCCCCGGCCCCGGGTAAGGAGTTTCAATCTGCGGCCCACGTCCTCTGCTGTCGGATCCAGTGCCTCCGAAGCCCCCAGCAATAAGGCCGCGGAACGGTACTGACGGGAGAAAAAGTTTCTCAGCTTTCTGCGGGGGAACTCTTCTGCTACTTCCCGGAACAACCCCTGCACTACATAGCGGATTCCGCAGATCCCTGGACCTTTGCCTGGGTCGGGTTCACCGGAAAAAGGGCCGGGGAAATTCTTCGCCGTTCCGCAGCAGGGACTTCGCCTGTTATCTACAGCCACCCGTCGCCGGAACGAATGGAGGGTCTTTTTGAATCCCTCTTTTGGCAGCAGAGCAGTCGAAAAACTGGATATGACCTGATTTCCGAGGGTATTCTGCTGGAACTCCTGGGAGAACTGTGTACTGAAACCCGCCGATTCCCTGCAGCGGAAGTCAGTGCCACTTCCCGGTATGACGATACCGGTGAGGGTCAGACCTTTTATGTAGAAAAGATGAAGCAGTTTATACAATCCAATTATCAGAACGCAATAACGGTGCAGCATGTGGTCGACTATATCGGAATCGATCGTTCCTATGCCTCCCGGATTTTCCACCGTATCGAGAACCGAACCATTCAGCGCTATTTAATCGACCTGCGTATGACCAGGGCAAGGCAGCTGCTGGAGGAAAAGAGCTTGTCTATCCTGAATGTCGCCCGCTCCGTGGGGTATCAGGATTACGCTACCTTCGAACGGCGATTCAGACAGGAGGCGGGATTCTCCCCCAGCGCCTTTCCGAAAGCCTGAACAGGTACGAAATCGGTACTTCTGTACTATTGTGGCGTGTAAATACCGGCTTTACTCTGATAGAAGGAACTCAACTGTTTCAAGGAGGTAGTGACGTGATGAAAAAGTTGACAGTAGGAATGCTTTTTTTACTTCTGCTGAGTGCGTTTGTGTGGGCTGGGGGCCAGGCAGCGGCACCGGCAGAAGCTGCAGATGCATCCGGGCCGGTTTCCATCGACTTCTGGACCACCGAGACCCAGTCGGACAGGATGGCCACCATCCAGGTGCTGATTGATACCTTTGAAGCCCTGAATCCGAATATATCCATCAACCTGGTAGCAGTAGACGAGAACGACATGCCCACCCAGCTGAACACAGCCGCTGCGGCCAATACCCTGCCGGCAATGATTGAATGTGCTGCAGAGAATGCCGTTGCTTTCGGCTCCGAAGGGCTGCTCAATGCGGAAGCCATTACTGGGGTAATCCAGGGTATAGGAAAAGAGAGGTTCTACTCCGGCACCCTGCGTCTGAACGAGACTGCTCAAAAAGGGATGTACTACGGGGTCCCCTATCACGGCTGGGTGCAGGGAATCTGGTACAGGGCTGACTGGTTTGAAGAAGCAGGGCTGAATCCGCCTTCCACCTGGAACGACATTCTTAAAGCCGCCGAGTATTTCTACAAACCCGCGGAAAACCAGTACGGTATTCTGGTGGGAACAAAGGCAGAAGCCTATGCCGAACAGTGTTTTACCCAGATAGCCATGGCCAACGGAGCCCAGCTCTTCGATGCCGATGGAAGGCTGATTTTCAATTCACCTGAAATGCGGGAGGCCGTTGAGTACTACGCAAAACTTGCAGAATACACTCCTCCCGGACCGCAAACCTGGCGCGCACGGGATTATTACCTGCAGGGCAAGATGGCCATGTTCTTCTATTCCACCTATATTATGGACGACCTGGCAATCGAAACAGCTGCCAGGGACTCCTTGACAAGCCAGAACTTCGAAGACCTGGCGGGCAAGAATTTCGACCCCGAGTTGGTACAGAATACACGGCTGGCTTCAATAATCAGGAATACCCAGAACTCGGGTTACGGAACAATCGTAAGTTTCGGGATTCCCGACCATGGAGACCAGGCCAGGATCGCGGCAGCACAGCGATTCATTCAGTATCTGTTTACTCCGAATGCCTATATAACCTGGCTTCATATGGCTCCGGGGGGTATGAATCCGGTTCTGAAGGCAATCCCAACCAACTCCCGCTTTCAAAACGATCCCAAGGGGATTTTCCAGCATTACGGTAAAGACAAGATGGCAGAAATCATCCAGGGGCTGGACAGCATAGAGACCTTCAGCATCGTAGAAGGTAAGCGCATGGCTGCTGCGAGCACCATCTATTCCAAGCAGATCATTCCTCAGATGCTGTACAAAATTACCCAGGAAGGAATGGACATAGATAAGGCGATGGAATGGGCCGAGGCTGAAATGAAAAAACTGATGTAAATCTTTTCGCGCAGGTGGAGACAGTATGAACATGCAGCAGATGCCGGCAACAAACAGACTGGATCTCAGACAGCGCGAAATCGTGCTGGGATGGTCACTTGTTCTGCCTTCGGTGCTGATCATCCTGGCACTTATTCTCTATCCGATTATCTACAACATATATCTCAGTTTTTTTGATGTGGCGCCCTTATCCGCGAACACCTACATTGGACTTGAAAACCATAAAAATGTTGTTCTTGATCCGGGTTTCTGGAACGCCATGGTTCTGACCATTGTCTATGTGCTTTTTACAACCCTGGGTACAACCCTGATGGGTCTCTTTGTGGCCCTGGTCATGAACAAGGAGTTTCCCTTGCGGGGCCTGGTGCGCAGTCTCATACTGTTCCCCTATGTAGCTCCGGTAATATCCGTGGTATTTGCCTGGCAGTTTATCTTTGACCCGGTGAACGGAATATTTATGGACATCGCCTATGAACGGCTGGGACTCTTTTCCAGCCGTTTCAACCTGATCGGTTCTCCCTCCACTGCTGTATGGGTAGCCATTATCTTCAGCATCTGGAAAAATTTTCCTTTTACCTATCTGATGATCCTTTCCAGACTCCAGGCCATCGATCAGAACCTGTACGAAGCTGCAGAGATAGACGGTGCTTCCGGCTGGCAGAAGTTCCGCTACATTACCCTGCCGGAGGTCTACTTTATCATGGGGGCTATTGTGCTGCTGCGCATGATATGGAACTTCAACAAGTTCGAGGAGATCTACCTGCTGACGGACAATGTACGGGTGCTCTCGGTCTATACTTACTTTAAAGCCTTTGTCGGGACCATGGAGCTTGGTCAGGGAGCATCGCTGGCGGTAATTCAATTCCTGCTGCTGCTCAGTTTTATCCTTTTTTATGTTAAGCGGGTACTGAAATGGTAAGTCATAAGAGTATTATCCGGCGAACAGGTTTTGCCCTCCTGGTGCTGGGAATTGTTTTCTTTAGTATTTTCCCCTTTATTCAGATGCTCTCAATCTCTCTAAAGTATCCCGGAGACTGGGGCAATCCGGATCTTATACCGGAAAAGATCAATCTTGAAGCCTACAAGGAGCTTCTTAATATCGGCCAGGGTGCGAAGAATGTTCCTGAATCCGTTATGAATCTTCTGAATGAAACACCTGACCTTACAAAGGCCCAGAGAGACGTCATTCTCCAGAAATATAAGAGTACCGGGGACGTTTTTCCTTTTCTGCGCTATTTTGCCAACTCATTCCTGCTCTCATTCTCGGCGGCTTTTGTTACTGCTATATTCGCCATCTTCGGCGCCTACTCCTTCAGCCGTCTGAGGTTCCCAGGTCGTTCCTTAATCCAGCGGGGGGTTTTATTCGTCTACATGTTCGGAGGGATTCTGCTTTTGATTCCCCTTTACAAAATGTTTGTCAGCATAGGCTGGATAAGCATTCCGCCGGGGGCATTCTTGAGTCTGTTGATAATCTATATTGTCCAGACCCTTCCGGTGTCTCTTTACATGCTGGGAAACTACTTTCGGACAATTCCCTTTTCCATTGAGGAGGCCGCGATGATTGAGGGGTCATCCAGATTCGGGACTATCTGGCGCATCATCATTCCCCTCTCTATTGCCGCCATAGCGACAGTCTTTATCTACTGTTTCATGATTGCCTGGAACGAATATCTTTTTGCTTCGGTTTTCCTGAAGAACTTCAAGGACCTCTACACCCTGCCCATGGGACTGAAGGCGCTTTTTAACTCGAAAAACGCCATATGGGACCGTATTATGGCGGCATCAGTGCTGACTGCCACACCTGTAATCATTCTTTTTATATCCATACAGAAGAATCTTGCCGGAGGAATGACCGCAGGGGGGGTAAAAGAGTAAGGGCTGTCCGCAAAACGGACAAGCCCCTGTTCATATAAAACTATGCGAGAAAATCAGCGTTTGGCACCGGTAAGAGCTTTTTCCGCCAGGGAGTAGAAATTACCGTAGGTAATTGTGGCTCCTGTAACTGCATCGGGGGCAGCTGTTTTCTGACTCTCCAGGAAGGCCTTCTCCACGGCCTGAGCCTGCTCGTGCCACTCGCTGGCCGCGTTGGAATTCGCTACCATGCCGTATTCACCATCCATGGACCGCTGCACCTTGTTGGTTCCGCCGTCTTCGGCTACAGCGTCCCAGTAAGCTGAAACTACGTAGCCCGAAGTTACCGTAAGATCGACAAAGTACTTCCAGCCGTTATGGAATTTGCCGTCCGATGCCGAGTAGGTACCATCCTTATAGGGACCATACCCAACCGGTCCCTTTTCCAGGGCCTCTGCCGCAAGCTCGTAAAACTCGTTGTAGTGAATGGTAGCCCCTGTTATGCTGTCGGGCATTTCGGTTGAAGGATTATCTTTAAAATACTCTTCTACAGCTTTTGCCTGGACATGCCAGTCCGCCTGGGCTCCGCCGTTCTGGACCATCGGGTAATTCCCCGCTTCGGAAACCGAAACCTTATCCGGTCCGGCATTAATATTTGAGCCGTTCCATACAACTTCTGCAATTTTTCCATCTTCGACCTTAAGAGTCACGTTGTATTTCCAGCCGCTTTTTGGAAATTCAGTCTGCTGGGCAAAATAGATGCCGTCTTCATAACTCGCGGCCTTTGATCCGCAGCTCACAAAAAGGGCCGCAAAGATTACCAGAACCCCGAGTGCCGCGGCGATTTTGATGATTTTTTTCATTAAAACCTCCAATCCCTTCATATCAATCTTTCAATATAGCCTGGATAATATACTATATTCTGCATTGTTTGTATATCTTTTTCTATATATCTTGAGGTTTTTATGAAGAATATTTTTCATTATCCGCTGAATTATAGTTTTTTTTCCGTAACTTTCACAAAAACGGAAATAATATCACATTAAACAGTTGACAGTATCTTTCTATATATATACTGTTATGTTATTATATACTTTTCCCTTGATATACTATTTAAGCGGAAACTGCAGCAAACAGGGGATCGAAAAAAGAATATTCTCCTCCGCTGTGCAAATCCTGGACAACAAGGCAAGGAGAAAAAGGAGAACCGCATGAAGATTTTCCGATTGATGGCAATCGCGCTGGTACTGATATTTGTACTTGGCGCCTGCAGCAGCGAAGCCGGTGCAGAAAAAGAAGACACAAGCGCCGAAGCTGCCGCACCGGCAAAAGGCATTACCCTGGAGAACGCTTTCTATTATACCCATGTAGACGGACATAAAAAGGAAACCCAGATCCCCGCAGTAGTCCTGTTTGAATATGAGCAGTTAAAGACTGTCCGGTACCAGGTAGCTTATATTGCCTGCACCTGCAGGGGGCCGGAGGTAAACTACTGGTCCGTTGCAAATGTGGAGATCAATAAGTCTGATCTTACCATTGACCATATCTCTTACTATGAGGATTCCACCGAACACTATGTAGCAGGTATGTACGGCGACAGCACCGAATCCTGGGACGGCACCCCGGTAAAAGAACTCTTTGACGGATTTATCCAGGACAACATCCTCGGCAAATCCGAATCTTATATCGATGACTACCAGCCCATGCATGGCAACGTTGATACCTACACCGGAGCAACGGTTACTCCCAACAACGCAATGCGTATGCTTCAGGGGCTTTTTGAGTATCACAAAGAACACTACAGCAACGACTAAACGGAGGAATTGAATTATGATGAAGAAAACAGCAGCAATCCTTATTACCCTGGTTTTGGCTCTGTCCATTGTTTCCTGCGGCAAGTCCGGCAACGCGGTCGGGCTTGCCGGAAACGAAGAGATCACCATGCAGAACATCGATCAGTATATCGATGCGGACGCCAGGTTCATCGACCTGCGGAATTTCGCGGATATGTTCAACGGCGGTTATATCGCGGGATTTGAGGTAGTGCCCTTTTTCCAGTACCTGGAGGGACGAGCCCTTGTTCGCAACAACGGTTGGGAGTTCTCTGAAGCTGATATTGTCGAAAAAGCAATGCTGGAAAACATCTTCGGATCCACGGAAGATGCAATTGTTCTGATGTGCGGATCAGGGACCCGGGCAGGCTACGTAAAAGACGCCCTTGAGAGCATTGGCTACACCAAAGTAATAAACGCCGGCGGTATCAGGGATTACAAAGGTGAGAACAAGATCCTTGGCGACGGATCCTACTCAGGCCAGATGGCCCTTCCCTCCGAAGTTACCATGGAGAATATTGACCAGTATCTGTATCGTGACGGAGCCAAGTATGTGGACTTGCGTAATGTTTCCGATATGTACACCGGAGGATACATTGACAGTTTTGAGCTTGTTTCCTTTTTCGAGTATCTCGAGGGTAACGCCCTTGTACGAAACAACGGCTGGGAATTCTCGGAGGCAGATGTTGCCGAAAAGGTGATTCTGGAGAACATCTTCGGCGACAAGGATCGCGAAGTATTCCTGATGTGCGGTTCAGGGACCAGGGCCGGCTATGTCAAGGATGCCCTTGAGAGTATCGGCTACACAAGCGTCTTCAATGTTGGCGGAATTCGGGACTACAAAGGGGACCACAAAGTCTTTGGCGACGAGTCTTTCAGCCTCAGCCTTAAATAGCATTTTGACCTCAAATAGACAGCCCGGAGTCCTGAATGGATTTCCGGGCTTTTTTTATTCCCTGATAACCAGTGAGTTAAAGATACCGAATGAATCTGCCTGTCCTTAACCGTGGTGATAGTTTTCGAAAGATTCTATTCCTTCACCGATCCGGCAAGAAGCCCGCGGATGAAATACTGTCCAAGCAGGATAAAGATCAACAAAACAGGCAGGGCGGCGAGAAAAGAACCCGCCATAGGGAGGTTCCAGCTGACTGCCTGCCCTCCCGCCAGCTGGGCGAGGCCGACAGTAACCGGCTGGGAGTCCTGGTTGGTCAGGGTGACGCCCCACAGAAACTCGTTCCAGATCTGGGTAAACTGCCAGATGCCGACGACTACGAATCCGGGAACTGACAGTGGAAGGAAGAGACGTCCGTACAGGAAGAAGAATCCAGCCCCGTCCAACCGGGCCGACTCCACCAGGGAATCCGGGATCTGATCATAGAAATTGCGGAATATCAGGGTGGTGATTGGAATACCGTACACCACATGGGCCAGAATCAGTCCGCTGAGGCTGCCGTAGATTCCGATACTCCGCAGCACCTGGAAGAGCGGAATCAGGATGATCTGGTAGGGTATAAACATTCCGAACAGGAAGAAAGTGAACAGGACCTCGCTGCCGCGAAAACGGTTTTTTGAAAAAACAAAGCCGTTTATCGAACCAACCAGCGCCGAAATTATAGTTCCGCTGACGGTTAACACCACGCTGTTCTTCAGGCTCGGCAGGAGCAGGTCCAGGGCGTCTGCAAAGCTTTTCCAGTAGGGACGGGACGGCGGAATCCAGGCGGTGGATAGACTTATTTCAGCCGGATTTTTCAGGGCTGTGATCATTGCCATGTAGATCGGGACCAAGAAGATGACCAGAACGATCAACAGCAGAACATAAATCATCGGACTTACTTTTCTCAGTGTTCTCTGTGACATGCCGTCTACCTCCTCGTCCTGTAGGATTGAATCAGATAGGGTATGATGAACAGAGCGGCCATCAGGAAGAGGATGACCGAGATCGCCGCACCGACGGCGAAGTTGTTCGCCCGGAAAGTTATCAGATACATGAGAACCGAAGGATGCCCGGTGCTGGCATTATCGGCTCCCGCCATGGAAAAGATCAGTGCGAACAGCTTGAGAGATATGTGGCTGAGGATGATGATCGCACTGAGGGTAATTGGCCGCATATTGGGAATGGCGATCTTAAAATAGTAGGTCAGATCATCTGCTCCGTCCATCTTGGCCGATTCATACATTCCGGCCGGCAGTCCCCGAAGGCCAGCCAGGTAGAGGGCCATTGCGTAACCGGAATACTGCCAGACCGCCGCTATAATTACCCCGATGGTTGCCAGGGAAAACCCGTGTATCTCCTCGTAGGGTAAAATCGGCGGCAGCACCCGGTGAATAACCAGGGCATACCCCAGCATCAATACGGCAGTCGTGCCGCCCCATAAGAGCCGCTTCCGCTTGCCGTTTTTCCACCCTGAGTAGGTAACAACGGCAAAGACCAGGAACAGGATGACTGCAATGATCTGCAGGACGTTCTGCCAGTTGAAGGTCCAGACCAGCTCCCGACTGGAAAGCCACAGGAACTTGCCCTTCTTCAACCCGAACCAGGTAGGAATGACGTTTACCCCGCCTTTAGGAGAAAATACCCACCTCCAGATGGTACCTGTAACAATGAAGGAGAGGGCCATCGGGAAGAGAAAGGTGGTCCGAAAAATGTTTTCTCCCCTGGGATTCTTGTCAAGAAGAATTGCCAGGAAAAGTCCCAGGGCCAGAGTACCCATCAGCAGAAACAGTGAATAGAAAATGGCGTTTACCAGGTCCTGTCGGAACCTCTCGTGGATAAACCCCGTAAAAAGCTCGCGGTAATTGTTCAGCCCCACGAAGTTTTTTACCGGATTCTCCCGCAATCCTGCTCCGCTGCCCCAGTCGGTTAGCGAGATATAGAATGAGTTTGCAATGAACCCGTAGACAAAAACCGCCAGGAGAATGATCGACGGCAACAGTACCAGGACTGCATACAGTGAATTTTTCTTTGAACCTACCATAACGCTACCTTTACCAAAGGAGCGGAACTCCCGCAGAGGAAATCCCGCTCCAGATGTAACTTTTTACCTGTTATTTACTGATGATGCCGTTCTGGATCGCAATAGCCTGAGCAGCGTTTGCTGCCTGATCGGGATTGCGGCTCTTGAGGAACATTTCCATAACAGTGGCAAAATCGTTCATGAAACCTTCATTAGCGGTTACCCCGTGGGCCAGGCTTCCGACGATCCGATTGCCTGCAAAATCTTCGGCAGCCGACTTGGAGTAATCATTGTATTTGCTGAGATCACTGTCTGTGCGTGCCGAGATGGAGCCTTTCAGTGGATTGAAGGTATCCTGTCCTTCCCTGGATCCGCAGGCTTTGAGCCACGCAAGGGCTGCAGCTTCGTTCTTGACGCCCTTCGGAAAACCGAAGCTGTCGGCCAGGAACATGAAGACGCCTTCGGTGCCGGGGGAAGCCACCCAGGCATAGCCCTCGTTCGGGGTGAGGCCGAGGGTTGTGCTCATGTATCCGGCGGCCCAGTCACCCATTACGTTGAAGGCTGCGTCGCCTTCGACGACCATATCGGTAGCCTGCTGCCAGCTCAACGAAGCGAAATCTTCATTTACATAATCGAGGATCTTGTCGAGAGTTTCCCAAACCTCAACGGCTTCCGGGCTGGTCCAGTCCAGTTCACCTTCCCACAGGGCATCATACTTGTCCGGGCCGAGGACGCCGAGGGCGACCGATTCCCACAGATGGTTAACAGTCCAGTTGGTAGCCAGTGAGAGGGGTACTACTCCCTGGGCTGCGATATCATCGGCAATTTCCAGGAATTCATCCCAGGATTCGGGAGCCTCAAGACCCCATTCGTCCATCTTTTCGGGAATATACCACATCACATTGGAACGGTGTACATTTACCGGCACAGACCAGATGCCGTTCTCGGTGCCGATCAGGTTGATCAGGTCTTCGGGAAAAACTTCCATCCAGCCCTGATCTTCGAACAGAGGAGTCAGATCAAGCATCCGTTCAGCTGCCACCCAGGTTCCTATCAGTTCCTGTCCTGCATGAACCTGGAAAGAATCTGGAGGATCGCCGCCAAGCATTCTGGTCTTGAGAACCGCCTTGGCATTCACACCGGAACCGCCGGTAACGGTTGCGTTGATAACCTCTACCCGTGGGTTATTGTCGGTGTACAGGTCAATCAGCGCCTCGAGAGCGGGTCCTTCATCTCCGGCCCACCAGGAAAATATCTCCAGTTCACCGGAGGGTGTACCGTAATCGGTTTTGACCTGCGGCGCCATTACCTCACCTTGTTCTGCAGGTGCAGATTCAGGTTTCTCCTGTCCTCCGCCAGCCCAGGCTGCCATCGGCAGCACGAGCAGCATCGCGACCAGGAGCGTAAGTATACTACGACCATTCTTCATTCTGTAACCTCCTTGGATACGTTTGTCTTCTAATGAATTCTACCACCCATCCAGACTGCCGTCTGCAGGAGAGTTTTTCTATATTCTTACGAAATATTAGATAAAAACAAAAAAAGGTGCGGAAGCTGGATTTTCTTTAGAAAAAGATTGTCCAGACACACAAGGACCAACTGCAAGGCAAGAAAAAGCTAACTCAGAAAAAACCGAATCACGGCCGGTATTCCGTGGGGGATTGACCGGTCCACTTCCTGAAAAGCCGGCTGAAATAGTTGGGATCCTGATACCCGATCATGTGACTGATAGTCTTGACGGGATGGATTTTTTCGGTCAGGAGCTGCTTGGCTTTGTTTATACGGCAATCGGTGAGCTGATCGATGAAGCTGCGTCCCAGATGCTGTGAAAACAGGTTGCTCAGATAAGCCGGGCTGACTTCGACATGCAGGGCAACATCCGCCAGCTGGATCGGGCGGGAGTAGTACAAATCGATATATTCGAGGGCCCGCCGCAGCACAAGGGGCAGGCTGCTGTCGCGCTGGACGGCGACCTGTTCTGTCAGCTGACGGAACCACCTGGAACAAAGAGCGTAGAGATCTTCCCGGGATTCACTGTTAACCACCTTCAACGGATACAGGGTTGTGAGTTTGTGCAGGTGTTCGATGTTCAATCCCAGATCCACTAGTACAGCCCGCGCCGTACCAAAATCCTCGATATTCAGGAGCTCCGTCTCAATCAGACGATTCAATTCGACAGGCTCGTTCTGAACTACCGCTTTAACACTTATGCAGCGCCAGGCAGGCAGACGCGATCGCAGCATCTCCAGTTCCATGTCGGCGCCGGTGTTTTCTCCCTTCCGCCTGGACACACTCTGACGGGCTTCATGGCAGCTATCCGACAGCCGCGATAGTTCCACACTTCCGCCCAGGGCAAAGTTCCAACGCGGTACATCTCCACTGCCGCTTTCCTTTTTAAAGATATTCTCCAGATGATCTTCCCTGGGGACTGAATCTGAGCCGTCCATTTCAGGAAAAAAGAAGAGGATCTCTTCCGCCGAAACAGAGCCAAGACAGGGGAATTTGTACTTGAGCTTTGAAAGGAGTGCCCGTCCGAGCTGAATTCTCTGCTCAGCTTTATCGGAGAAGGCATCTCCGGTCTTTGAACCACTGCTCTCTCCGCCATCGGTAAGCTCCCATTTAAGCAGCCCGATGCATCCCCGGGCACTGTGGAGAGAGAGTGTGGTCTGAAGATAGGGTATGAATTCTTCAAGACTGCTGGCCAGCTTGATGGATTTAAAAAAAAGATGCTCGATGGTACCCTGAAGGGAGTGGAGGAGTTCGATATGCTTGAGGCTCTCGCCCAGACCCGAGGAATTGCGATTGAGCGTCTGGAGCGCCGCATCCACAGCGGCGATCAGTTTCTCCTGGGAGAAAGGCTTCAGGAGATAATCCTGGACCCCGAGTTCGAAGGCGGTCTGGGCAATGTCGAAGCGCTCATACGCAGTCATCAGGATGGGCATCATGTAGGGCATCCGCCGTTTGATCTCCCGTAGTGCATCCAGGCCGTCGATTCCCGGCATCTTCACGTCGATCAGGATGATGTCAGGCTTGCTCTCCTCTGCCTTCCGGATAGCCTCGCGTCCGGATGCGGCTGTTCCGGCGATCTGCAGCTCGGGCCGGTTTTTCTGCAGCATGTAGGTGATACTTTCGATTACCGGCCGCTCGTCATCCACAATCAGAACACTATACATACGTGACCTCTTTTTCCGATAGAGTAATCACGATCGTTGTTCCACCGCCCTTGCAGTCGCTTTGGATACGGACGATATCCTCTTTTTCGAAAAAAAGCCGCAGCCGAAGCACTACATTCCGCATTCCCATGCCGTTCTGTGAGGAGAAGTCCTCATCGGAAAAACGGACCGGCTTCAAGGTCGGGGCAATCAGTTCCTGCGGGATACCGCAGCCGTCATCCTCCACGCTGAAGTATATGCGTCCGTTTCTCTTCTCTCCGCTGACCCGGATAGTCCCGCCGGTTTCGCTGTCTTTCATTCCATGGATTATGGCGTTTTCCACCAGCGGCTGAAAAATCAGCGGGGGGAATTTTAAGCCCTCCAACTGCGGCTGAATATTGATCTTCAGCCGGTAGGTGTCCCAGAAACGGACCCTCAGAAGCTGAACATAGTACTCCAGTCCCCGGATCTCGTCGGCAATGGTGTTGGTCCGCCACAGGCGACGGACGTTGTGACGGAAGAGGGATGCCAGATTAGTCATGAAATCGGCGGTCCGTTTGGCCTCCTCCATGTTCGCTAACTGTACCCCTGCATTCAGCGAATTGAACAGAAAGTGCGGATTCATCTGGGAACGGAGAGAGGCGATCTCCGCGTTCTTCAGCAGGTGCTGCATCTCCAGGTTCTTTACCTTCTGCCGGGCGAGGTTTTTTTCTATCTTCGCCTTCTCCCGCACCTCGCGGATGTGGTTACGCAGACCCATCTTCATCTTGTTGAAGGCCCGGGCGGTAATGCCAATCTCGTCATCAGCCTGGACCACCACATCGTCCACATCGAAGTTCCCCCTGCTCAGTTCGTCGGCCATCCGGGCCAGCCGCACTATCGGTCGGGTAATCGTGTCGGTGAACAGGCTTATGAGCAGAACCGTAAGCAGGATCGCGGTTAGAATCAATACGAAGTTGAACAGCTGCAGCTGCTGATAGCTCTCTGAAAAAAAGCGATAGGCTGTGGTTCGGCTGTTGAGGTTCTCGATCAGGACCTTATCGATGTACATGTCGATATAGCTGGCGGTCAGCTCTGCCGCCTTGTACGCCTCGCTGTACCCGGCATTGTTACGGATTGCCTTGGCCTCGATAACCCCGTTCAGCTGCAGGGAATATTTGTCCAGGAGAAAGCTTATGTCCTTTACCATCAGATGCTCCTGGTTCTGGTAAGCCCGCCGCCGCTTATCGACCAGGGCTTTGAGGTTTTCCAGATTCCCGTAGACATGGTCCCGGTTCTCCGTCTTCTGCACCATTAAATACCGGTCCAGGGATCGCTTGGTCTCACTGAGCCGTGTTCGCAGATTCCGCATCAGGAGCTCCGTCCTGGAGAGCAGTTCGATGCGCTGGCCCATCCTGAGGGATGTATAAAAACTGTACACACTCGTCAGGGCGGTTATCATCATGATGAGGATGTAGAAAATCAGCAGCTTCCGCTTGATGGTCCTAGTCGGTTTCATTGTTCGCCGCCAGTTTGACCTTGCCGGGGATATATATAAATGAGGGAACATACTTGTTGGTCTTGATCCCCACGAGGGCCTGCAGTCCGCTCCTGCCGATTGCCTCCGGGTCCCGCACCAGGGTGCCGTAAATATAGCCTTCATCCATCCTCTGCTGGATATCCTGGTTGTACCCGTAGCCGATGATCCTGACTTCGCCTGCTCTGCGATACTCCGCTACCATATTAGCGGCCGATATGGTATCGACCAGACTGGTACAGAAAATGACGTTCACCTCAGGGTAGAGAAAGAGGATCTGCCGGGCCTTCTCTTCAGCATTGAGGACCCCGATCTGCGACTTCAGCTCCGCCCTGATCCGGTCGTCCTCACCGCTGGTGAGGCTGGCAATAATACCGTACTTGATGATACTCCACTGGGAGGCCCGGTCTGAGTAGTATTCGCTCTTCAGCAGAGCCGCCCGCACTCCTTCCGGCTGAGCCTCCTGCATCAGGCGCCCGATCTCCTGACCAAGCTTGAAACTGTTGGAGCCGATGAATGAGGAGCGCCTGCTCATGGGTGCATCCGACTCGAGAGTGATAACAGGGATTCCCGAGAGATCGGTCCTGTTGATGAGGGGCATTAAGTCGTCTTCGTTGGTCACATAGAGTGCAATACCGTCCACCTGGCTGAGCCGGGCAATCTCCAGGAGCTCCGCAGTACCGCCCCGCAGATCCAGAGTACTGCGGGGTACCTGCAGCTCGACACCAACATCGAGCTCTTCGGCAGCTTCCCGTATTTCCCCCCACATGTTCTGGAAGAAATCACCCTCAAGAGTGGGCAGGATAACCATAAAGTGATATCTGGCCGGCCTGACCCCGGAAAGGTATTCGTCACCGTGCCTGGCGTCAGCGACGATCAGCCGCACAGACTGCGCAGCGCTCAACACAAAGAGGATGGTTGTGATGACAACGATGATCTGAACAAAACGTTTCTTATCCACTGAGAATAGTATACAGACTAATGCCGGAGAATGCGATCCATCTCTCAAGGCTCCTGGATAACGGCCCGGGTCCTTCCTAAACCGGATCCGGGCTTTTTTAAGACGCAGGGGTATCAGGGCTCAGAAATCTCATGGAATCAGCTGAATCCCCGCCAGACCGAAGTATACATGGGTAAGTTGAGGCAGGACTTCGAAATAGCGCCACAGAGGGAGCCTTACCAGGAAACGTCGGCCCAACAAAAAAGAATGGACCGTAAGCCGAACCGGATCATCGGTCTGGGACTGAAGACTGTAGAGAAATTCCCATCCACTGGTAAAAAAACCTCTTCCCTCCGAAAGATAAGATACTCCGGCCAGAAATCCCGGGCCGTCGGTTTTCTCAGCGTCATCGTGATCGAAATCGTCATCATACCGGATAGCCTGAAAGCTTCCTCCGACCTTAAATTCCAGAATATCCGGGTATTCCGCGCTGCGGGAATATTCTCGCCGTCGATAAGGAGAGGTCATGTCGCTTTCCTTTACCTCCGCTGAAGCCGAGGCGACTACATTCCCCTGCTGAACATCACGAAGACGCAGCAAACCGGGTATTATGATACCATGCACACGGCCGTTTTATACCGGATTTTTACCTCTCCATGAACTATATTGTAGCAAAACGGGATACGAGCTTAGGACCAGTTCCGTATAATCCATTTTCACAAGGAGAAAAAGGTGGCAGATTATACCTTCGATGGAACGACCCTTCGGGACAGCAGGGAAACAAAGATGGGGGAAGTTGACAGAAACTACATTCGCGGCTGGAATGCAGCCCTTCTGGGACAGCTGGACCGGAAAAACATACGAGACCCGCGGGGAAAGAAACTGCTGGAGTTTGACGGCAAAACCGTAAAGGACGATCTGGGAAAAAAAGTCGCTACAATAAAGGAAATACAGGAAATAATCGACGGCGAAGCAGACATAGCCCTGGTTGCAGCATGGTATTTTCTGATTAAAAAACAGCAGGCAAACATGACCTGATCTGAACAGCGGAGAGGCTCCGAGTCAGATTTCGCCCTCTTCCTCATCAGGTACAACCAGCACGGGGCAGTGAGCTTTCCGTATAACCTTCTCGGTAAAATTGCCGAGCATCCGGTTTATCACATTTGAGCCCGCTCCCCTGCCAATGACAATCAGACTGACAGACTCCTCCTGTGATTTGCGCAGGATCTCTTCTCCTACGTTTCCAACGGAAAAATCGGACGACCAGGCTATATCCTCAGGAATCGCAGGTGTATAGACCTCGGCTATCTTCCGATCAATGTCCTGCCTGGCTTTGGTATCGACGTCCTCTACCTCATAGATATAGGACTTCCAGAACTGAGCGTCGGGCTCAGGGATGGCATGAAAGATAATCAGCTCGCTGTCCTTGTTGGCAGCGGCGATATTCAGGGCGTAACGAAAAGCCCGCATGGCGTCTGTGTTAAAATCTGTACAAAAGAGAATTTTCTTAAAAATATTTCTGTGGGGCATCCGGTTCCTCCTTTAGTGAAGCAGTCCCGGCAAAAAGAGACACAGCTGCGGGACCAGAATCAGAATAACCGCGGAAACCAGCAGCATCACAAGGTACGGCAGAGCACCCTTGAAAATCACCGTCAGGGGTATATCCCGTTCGATGCCGCTGACTACATACACATTCACTCCCACCGGGGGCGTTATAACCCCCATCTGGGTTATAACAACGACAATAACCCCGAACCAGACAGGATCAAAGCCGAGTTCAAGTATAACCGGATAAAAAATCGGTATCGTCAGCAGAATAAGCGCCAGAGCATCAATAAAACAGCCCGCCACCAGAAAAAAGAGGATGATGATCATCATGACACCCCAGCCCGGCAGGGGCAGGGAGACAAAAAACGAGGCAACCGCAAAAGGGATCCTGGAGACCGCCAGGAATCTGCCGAAAATAACAGCACCGGCGACGATGAAAAAGATCATGCTGGAGGTGCGTACAGTCTCGAAGATTATCATCTTCATTTTATGCAGGGTCATCTCTTTTTGAAAGAAGGCTATACCAAAACTGCCGGCGGTACCCACTGCTGCAGCCTCTATGGGGGTAAAAAATCCGAAGAACATTCCACCCATAACCAGCAAAAACAGCAGCAGGGTTTCAATTACACCGGACAGGGACTGGAACTTCTGCTTCCAGCTGTGGCGGGGTCCAGCAGGCCCGAGATTATCGTTCCGCAGACAGGAAAAGTAGATGGAAAAGCAGAACAGCAGGGCGATCAATATTCCGGGAACAATTCCGGCGAGAAAAAGATCCCCAATGGACTGTTCGGTCATAAGAGCGTATACAATAAAAACTACCGACGGCGGTATCAGCATTCCCAGAGAGCCCCCCGCGGCAACAGTTCCGGAGGCAAGAGAATCGGCATACCCGTAACGCTTCATTTCCGGCAGGGCCACAGCAGACATGGTAGCGGCGGTAGCCGGTCCGGAACCGCAAATAGCGCCGAATCCCGCGCAGGCCCCGACGGTGGCCATTGCAAGTCCACCCCGCAGATGACCGATCCATACGTATGCGGTGCGGAACATGCGCTTGCTGATTCCTGCATGAAAGGCTATCTGTCCCATCATCACAAAAAGAGGGATCACCGTCAGGCTGTAGGACGAAAAGGTTTCATACAGGTCAGCACTGACCATGCTGAAAGCCGCCTTCGGATTGACAATCAGGGCAAACCCGATAACCCCGGAGGCGATCATGGCAAAGGCGACGGGCATACTGGTTAACAAAAGCCCAAACAGAATCAGACTGCCGATAACACCGATTTCCACAGGACTCATGGTTTGATAAACTCCTTCCCCGGATGCGTCAGATGATACAGAAAAACAATCATCATCAGCACAAAGTTCAGACTGATCAGCATGGGAATCCAGAAGACCGGCAGTCCCAGATTGGGGAAAACCTCACCGGAGGCCAGCAGCGCGAGACCATGGCGATATACCTGTATCGTAACCACGCCAAAAATAATGATGGCCGATATACGCAAGAGAGAGTCCAGTATCAGACGGCCAAGTCTGCTGCATTTGTGATAGAAAAACTCAATGGCAATATGTCCCTTTACGGCGGTCAGATAAGGCAGCGCACAGGCAACCGCCACCGCGCCGCAGGCCCGGACTACATCATACGCCCCGGTTATTCCGGTACCGAACAGCCGGAGCAGCACATCCGCCACGGTAATCCCCATCATGAGGAGTATCGCACCGCCGGCAATAACCGCGAAGCACTTTACGATTCTTCGGATAATCAAGAAAAACAGCATTGCCTGTCTTATTTCAGCATCGCCAGAAGATCATTTAAAAAAGCTTCCCCGGGCAGCCCTTTCTCTTCCGTGGTCTGAATATATTCGGCATAAATCGGCTCCATAGCAGCGACCAGGGCGCTCTGTTCCGATTCGGGCAGGGCGATAAAGTCCTTGCCCAGCTCTTTTACAAAATCCTCACCTTCCCGGTCACTCTGGTCCCAGGCTTCACCGTGTCTGTCGATCCACTCATCGCTGACTTCATTGATGATCTGCTGCAGATCTTCGGGCAGAGAGTTCCATGCATCCTTATTCATTACTGAAAACATGGCTGTCGTATAACCTATGGCCTTGGTATCCACCACGTAGTCAATTACTTCACCCTGCTTCCAGCCTTTCAAGGTCTCTATGGGACAAAAGGTCGCGTCAACAACGCCCTTCTGCAAAGCTTCGTAGGTGTCTCCCTGGCTCATGGAAACGGGGGTACCTCCAAGAGCAGTTACGATCTTTGCCGAAAGCCCGGTGGCCCTGATCTTCATGGACGCCATCTCTTTCACGCTGTTAACGGACTTCTTTGACGCCAGTATCCCCGGACCATGGGCGTGAAGATACAGTACGTGAACATCGGAGAGCTCTTCTGGTTCGTATTTCTTTACCATTTCGTTGGCAGCCCGTGTGGCCGTGAGGCCATCAGGATAGCCCACAGGCAGGTCCAGTCCTTCCAGCAGCGGAAAGCGGCCACGGGTATAGGCAAAAACGCTCATGCCGATATCCGCGACACCGGAAACTACTGCCTCATAGGTCTGGGCCGCATTGGAGAGAGTCCCGCCATGAAACATCGTTATCTTGATTCGTCCGCCACTTCTTTCTTCTACCTCTTTTGCCCACGATTCAGCCGCATGGGCCTGCAGATGGGTAGCGGGAAAAAATACGGCATAATTCAGCTCATAGGTTTTTTCCGCTGCGGCTTCCTCTTTGGCTTTACTGCAGCCGGAAAACAGGATAAAAACAACAATCAGGATAACGATACATCTCTTCATTCTTTCTCTCCATTTTTTAGCACTTGACTTGTTCAAGAATATTCAGAATCCTGAAGTGTTTCAATGGGTGAAAATAAAAGCGGGCGGAGGTAAATCCCCGCCCGTCTTAACTCTTAATTCGTACAGTCGCCGTCAGGCCTCAACCTCCGGAGATGTCCCGCTCTTAAGATCCATTTCCCGGTAGACCCGGACAAGAAAGATTGTTACAAAACCAGTAAAAACCGCGAAAACAATCATCGACAGAACCACACCCAGAAACGGAATCAGACTGATAATAAAATTGAGCAGCCCCGTAAGAATGGCCAGTCCGATTATTACAAGAAAGGTAATAAACGTTGCACCAAAGTTTTTTCCCACCGTCTTGAAGCTCCTTCCAATGGCCTGAAAAGCCCCCAGGTTACTTACCACTACCGCTATCAAGGTAAACATAAGAAAGAAAGCCAGGATAATACCGGGCAACACAAGCAGTATCATACCCAGTCCAACAATAATCCCCATTAAAATGGATGCGATGATAACCGGAACAATACGAGAAACAATCCGTGTCCATCCGCTCTTCAGGCTTGCATTTTCTCCTTTGAAAGCCAGATCCGCCATTCCGACGGTCATACTGTGGGTAAGAAGCCCCACAAACGCGCTTATTATGCTAAAGAGGAACATGCCTCCTGCCGCAGCACCTGCTCCTGCCAGGGCCTGCTCAGGATTAGCAGCAATCTGATCGGCAGACATCCCCTGCATCATGGGAATCGCGGAGCCGACAAAAATCAATCCTACAAGGGCGGAAAAAATACTTGCCGCCAGCATTGGAATAAAAATGAGAGGGTTCCCCTTGGCCACCGCCAAACTTTCCTTGAAAATCTTACTTATACTCATATCCTGCCTCCTGAAATTTTTTATTTTCTACTACTATCATAGGGCCATTTATATGCAGAGACAAGTTATAATTTATTTTCTTCCAGCGGCTGCGGAGCAACAAATACTGCAACTGAATACTGATCTTGCCCCAAAGCCTTATATTACGGATAATACGCACATGCATGATTCCAACAGTTTCCGGGATAAAATGGCAAAGGGCTATGATATCCAGGCTTTAAAAACGTACAGCAAAGCATACCATGACACCATTGAATTGAGTAAAAAGTATCTTGACACAGACCAGACGGCCCTCGATCTCGGCTGTGGGACAGGAATAACCACACTGGAACTGGTATCATTTGTAAAAAAGATACTTCACCCAAAACCGGTTAACTGCTTTTTCGCCTGCAGGAACAGACCGATATGAACCAGCAGCAGATAACAGAAATACAGATTCGGGAAGCACAGGAACAGGACCTTGCCGGAGTACTGCGGCTTTACCAGCATCTTTTACCGGAAGAAGACTTCAGCGCGATTGAGCAGTTTCGAAATACCTGGAAAACACTACTGCAGGCAGGAGACATCCACAAAATCCTGGTAGCAGATACGGCAGACGATCTTGCAGCTACCTGTGTCCTATCAATTCTGCCGAATCTGACCCGCGGGCAGCGTCCCTACGCTCTTATAGAGAACGTTGTCACTGATCCGGTATACCGAAGAAAAGGCTATGGAAGGGCCCTTCTGCAAAACGCCATAGAGCGTGCCCACCGGCGTAACTGCTACAAGGTTATGCTTTTAAGCAGCACAGACCGCATACATGCCCATGAGTTCTATAAATCCCTGGGCTTTGATGCTGAAAGCAAAACAGGCTTTCAACTGCGTTTGCCCTAGCCAAAGCGCGTATACCCCGCAAGGTGTACAGCACTCCCGTTTATCATGATACTTACTTTAAGGATTCGACTACCTGCATCCGTTTGAATTTTGCTCCCAGCAGATTAACCGCCACGACCATACTGGTTGAGAAAAAGATCATTATAATCCCCAAAGCCGAAAGCCTGCCCCACAATCCGTCTTCGGAAAATCACAGGATCTGTACCGCCAGCACCTCGGCACCGGGGCGGGAAAGAACAACCGACAGGGAGAGCTCCCGAAAAAACATTGTTGCCATAAGTACCCAGCCCGATACAATTCCTGGAATTATAAGAGGAACAACGATCCTTTTCATCGTAGTCAGCAGGGAAGCGCCGCATACGGTGGATGACTCCTCAAGATGGCTGTGAATCTGTACAAAGGCACTCGTCATCGGACGGATTCCGTAGGGCAGATAGGTGGCAATGTATCCGAATAAAAGAGCCCAGATTGTCGCGTACAGAGGCGTACGGACAAAGAACCACATAAATCCAACACCAATTACAATTCCGGGGAACGAAAGAAGTATATAGAAGCACAAATACCGGTAAGACTATCAGCAAAACCGAGAGTACAATCAGAACGGCAAAGAGGGGTACCCTGGCTTTTTTAAGTTCGATAATCGTCGGCTTGAATCCCCGGCTCGAAATGGTTACGAACCTCTCACTCGAGGAGGTCAGGTAACGGTAAATATAGGTGGACATTACATAGATTCTTCCCGGCATACCAAGAACAGAAGGCACCGCGAAGGAAGCCAGCCCCCGGATAATGCAGAGAATAAAAGCTGCCATGATTGCCGGCCGCAGAACCGGAAGGGTAATCCTGAACAAGGTTTTAAGCGGTCCTCCCCGAAATACCCGGGACGGCTCCTCCAGGGAAACATCGAAGGAGGCGACAAACATCGGCTCGTTGGCAGCAAGACCTTTTACAAAATCCCACCACTCTTTCTCTGTAGCAAAGATGTTCTCCTTCAAACCAATCAGCCAGGAGATGGTAGTGGCGTGGCTTTCCGGGTTGGCCATGACAATCTGGTTTTTCCACTTCGGGTCCGTCAGATCCTCATAGCGTTTTGGAACATCCGCAGGATCCACCAGCTCGGTATTGTAAATCAAACCGACATACTCGATACCGAATAAATAGACGCCGTCGCGTTTTGCCCAGTCAGGATAAACAGCAGCAGCCATGGGGGTATAATCTACAATGACTCCCTGGTCTTTCAGAATTTCCATGACAAGCAGCGGGGCCTGAAGTACATCGGCAGCCAGTTTTCCGGCCTGGAACTCTGTAAGGACTGTTGAAATAAAGCGGGTAGTTGATATCCGGGTATATTCACCTTTGACCCCGGTCTTCTGCTGAAAAGCCTCCATTATAGGCTCAACAGCGGTAATGCTGGCGTAAAAGGACATTGAATCTTCCAGCTGCCCATCCTGGGCTGCGGCCGCACCGCCCTGCTCTGCTTCCCCGGCAGCGAAAACAGGTGCTGTCGATTAAATCATGGGGAAAACCTGATAAGAAGGAGTCTCCGATTATCCGGTCATGGGCTCAGGAGCCTTCCCCGCCATCGGGAACCAGGTACTCCGTAAGATTCGGAAACTCCACCCCCAGCTGTTCCTGCAGCGTAAAACGGGTCAAATCGAAAACCCGGTTCACGGAATCAATAATCTCTGAATCTCCGCTGGCGACAATATCCGGAGCCTGTTTCAGTACCTCATCGGTATGATCGGCCAGCAGGACCTGAGATTCCCCGGCTTTGCCGGAGAGGCCGTCACGCAGTTCACGAGCGAGATCATGACTGTGGGTCAAAGGGGCATCGATATAGAGGATCAATTTTCCGGGAGACAGAGCTGACAGGGATCTGCATACAAGGATTCCCGCCTGCTTTCTGATCCTGTCGTTTCTGAATACTCCCCGCGACTCCGCAGCGTCCCGCAGCAGCCCGTCGGTTGCCAGATACAGGAACCTTCCACAGAGATAATTGCCGACAGCCACTATCACATTGCAGGTGTCTACCCAGAGTTCGCAGCCGGTTAACTCTTCGGGCTCGAGGAGTTTTATCATGCGCCGGGAGGCACAACCGGATGCAACAACCCCACGCATCAGGATAGACCGCTGTACCGCGGTCAGCCGAAAACGATTGCCGACAAGTTTGACTGTCTGCTTTACCGGGTAACCTCTTTCGGCAAGATAAAGCTGGTCAAGACAGGCCTGACGAAACTCGGGACATAACGGAGAATTGTCTTCCCGGAGATCACAACGTTTCATACCTCAATTATACCCCGGGTAAAGATTAACTAGTGTCCCGAACCGTTGGGATGATTTGAAGCAAACTCCTTGTATCGCTGGTATTTACCAGTAGATCCGCGAAAAAAAGGAGTTGCAAGCATGTTTCGTCCCCCATTTTGTCCCAACAGGGACTGTCAGAATCACCCTTCCGACCAATCTGTCACCGGTTGGTATGTAAAAAACGGCAGTTACCAATCCCGCCTCTTTGGAAAAATCCAGCGTTTCCACTGCAAACACTGCGGTGCAGGCTTCTCTTCCCAAACCTTCAGCATCGATTTTTTTGCAAAGAGAAAACTTCCCTGCCGAACAATCTTCTCCCATCTCTTTACCTCCTCCGGAATCCGGGATACCGCGCGCATTCTGAAGGTCTCGCCGACAACAATCACCAACCGCATCAGCAGGCTTGCACGGCAGGCAATCGCCATCCACGCCTCCTTGTCTGCAGAACTCCATTTAACCGAAGATCTGGCAGCCGACGGATTTGAAAGCTTTGTTCTGTCCCAGTACTTTCCCAATAATATAAACCTTCTGGTTGGAAAGGAATCCCAGTTCTGGTTCTCCTTGGACTATGCCCATTTGCGGAGAAAGGGACGCATGACCGAGTATCAGAAAAAACGAAACATACAAATGCAGGCCAGGTTCAACCTGCATCGGAGAAGTATTTATCGATCATTCCAGGAGTTAGTGCGTGTATGCCTCAATTTGCAGGAGCAAAGTGCCTGTTCCAGTGTTCAGCTCTTTACTGATGAGCATCTGCAGTATGCTAAAGTGTATCGTGATCTTACTGCCGAAGACCAAAAGCGCATACACCACCGGCGAATCAGCTCAAAATTACCCCGGACACTGCGGAATGATCTATTCAGTGTCAATTATCTTGACCGGGAAATACGAAAGGACAGTGCAGATCATACCCGGGAGACAGTCCGGTTTGCCCGCAATGCGTCCGACTGCATGGAGCGACTTGCCATCTACCGCTTGTATCATAATTACTGCAAACCCTACCGGATAGCGAAGCAGGGAGACAACACCATAACCCACGCAGAACGAGCGGGGATTCTTGCACAGCGGATCAAAAGTGAGATGAAAACGCTGTTCACCCGGCGGCGGTTCTTCAGCAGAATGTGTCGGATGTCTTCCAGCGACAGAATGATATGGCTGCGCAGCATTGTGACTCCCATGAAGATTACGGCAGAGTATCTTCCGGCCTATGCGTATTCGTAAAATATCCCCACGGTTTGGGACACTAACTAAAGATTATAATTCACACCCAGGAATGCGTACCAGCCTGCGGCACAGGTTGTTCAATGCAGTATCCAATAAGATGCGGATCATTTGATACCTCAGGTCTGTTTCATTCTGTCAGCGTGGGTATGGAGTACAACCGGATGCTGGAATAAAGTTAGTCGGCTGACAGAAATAAAACTTGTTTTTACTCAACACATAGTCTATTGTTGTTGAAAAATAACGAGGGTGAATCAACCATGGCAGTACTTACATCGGCTACGGCCAGTAGCGACATATCATCAGTCCTGGATTCTGTTTATCAGCAAGACATCAGAATCGTACTCTATTTCTTTTCCGTCGACTATAAGAATCAGAATATTCAGAACACCGTGAAAAAACGTTTCCCTGATGCGGTGTGTATTGGGGCATCAATGATCGGTGGCTGGGGCCCCGAAGGACCGATGGAGCGAGGATTCACAGTAATGTCGCTTTCGTCGCAGGAAGTAGATTTTGTGGCCTCTTCCTTCAGGGACCAGGTAAAAAATGATCCCAGAAAAGCTGCGAGAGAAATTGTAGAAGATATTTCCGTACTACTTCCCGAGGATGATGTTAATCCAGCGGAGTATGTAGGAATTGTCCTTGTCGATGGTCTTTCTCTGGGCGAACTGGTAATGAAGGAGTTTTCAACTGCGAAGAACTTTTCTTTTCCACTCGTCGGAGGAGCAGCCGCTGACGAATTGACCTTTACCGAGACCCTCGTTACCCACGATTCCCAGATATCCGGCGACGGTGTATGTGTAGCTGTCATGAAAATGAAGGTACCGTTTTTCTACGATCACTTTGTTCACTATCTTCCAACGGATAAAGAGTTTCTCATTACCCAGGCGGATCCGAGGAAACGAGTGGTATGGGAAATAGACCATGAGCCTGCTGCGCATTATTACGCAAAAATGCTTGGTCTGTCCGGGCCGGAGGCAATTGAACACATCCATTTTTCCCGAAATCCACTTGGGGTAGTAATTGGGGATACCGTCTACACGCGAAGCCCCAACGCTGTCGTTGAAGGAAAAGGCCTCCAGTTCTACTGTTTCATCGAAGCGGGAACAAAAATGCGGCTTCTCAGACAGGGAGATATTCTGGCAAACGCCGAAAAGGCCCTGCAAAACGCATTAGATTATGTTAAACCCATCCAAGGAGCAATTCTCTTCAACTGCGTACTTCGTTATCTCGAGATGAAGGAAGATAATAAGCTGAACGATTTTCACCAGGTATTCTCGTCAATACCGTATATCGGTTTCAACACCTATGGAGAGGAGCTGTTTACCCACCACAACCAGACGCTTACCGCGCTGTTTATCGGGGAATAATTATTATGGAACACAAGGAAATACGAACTCGGACGTCCAAGGGGAAAAAATTACTTCACTATTTCGTCAGCAAAATAAACGCCGTCGTATTTGAGGTCATTTCCCGCAGCCAGCTTCTGAATATCACCGTTCGCTACCTGCACGAGCACTTCTCCAGAATAACCCGGGTTGTTGAGAATGTTCGGACAAGTTTCCAAGCCAGGATGCGGAGCTTCCTCGACGCTTTTCTTGTATCCCGGGACTACATAGACGAAGTTGAAAGCCACTTCTCTACCATCGATCAATCCTTCGGTGACTCTTATACGCTGGGGCAGACTCTTCAAATAAAAGCCGAAGAGGCGCAAAGACGACTGAAGGAGGTAGAGGATCTATCGGAGATCACTAACCTCCTGGCTATGAACGCCTCTATTCAAGCCGCCCGGGTCGGAAAGGAGGGGGCAGGATTCTCTGTTGTTGCGAAGGAGATCCGGCAACACGGTGACCGGTCGAGGGAAATCGTGAACCAGGCATCCGGTCAGCTACGCGAAATGATTGATCTTATTTTCCAACTGGTGAATATATTGCAATCTATCAACACTGAGGTCTCGGCAAGCAGAGAAACAGTACGAAAACTGCTGGAAACCACGCAGGAAAGCAAAGACACCGCTGACGCAGTTCAGGAAGATATCCAGTCCATTCTCGATGTATTCCAGGAATACGATGTGTTAAAAGAGAATCTCAACCGCATGATCGAACAGTCAGCAGTATCAAACGGTGAGATTGAAGACATGCTCCTATCCTTCCAGTCAGACCTTGCGCAGGCAAATTGTAATTTAAAATAATCACCATACTATTGTGATCTATGCCCCCCGGGCCGGATGTAGGAGCGAAGCACTTCGGTGTACGGCCGCCCTTCCAGTACTCCGATAATCCTGGAGACAGCGGTAAGATAATCCTCCCGGCGGACTCTCAGCCGCCGCATAACGGAGAGTTCTTCCCGAAGTCTTCGTGTCTTTGCCGGCGATACCGCCGCATAGATCTGTGATCTTTCGAAATCCTCCAGATCCCTCATAGCGAGAGCAAGTTCCCTGTCCTGTACCTTCAGAAGACGGTTCTGGATTTCAATGCGGGGAAGAATCATCAGTAGCCGCGCCAGCTCGCGGTGTGGAAACAGGGTTTTCTGATTCACAACTGAAGTATACAGGATCAGCGGATATTGTGCAGCCGCAGTCAGGGCGAACGCATATAAACTCATCCAGGGAGGCGGCTGTCGATAGCGTCATCAGAACTAAAAAGCAACTGTGCTAAATATGCATCATCCAGATGACAAATTCTTCTCCGTCGCTTTAGTGATCGCTTAGAGTTCTTATCCCTTTTCATTAAACTCAGTGCTAAACGCCTCATCATAGCAAAGTTTTCTGCTGAGTACCCTTCTCTCATACGGGAGTCATCCTCTCTGAACGTCATATCCAGGGTCCAGTGAAGAGTATTTTCGACACTCCAATGAGAGCGCACCGCATGGGCAAAGCGTTTAGCATTCATCGCCAAGCTTGAAATATAATATCGGCATTCTGTGGACTTCTTCGTACCAATAATCCGGGTTGCTTTTACCATACCGATGGTCTTTGCTCCGGCAAAGTTCTTCTTTAGCTCCGGCAGCCAGTCAATTTCATTGCTCTGATAGTACTCCCGAATTTCGATGCGACCATGGTCTTTGTCCACAGTCTTATGATTATCCAGCCATTCTTCCCCCAAATCCTTTTCATCCAATTCATGAAAGAAGTATTTGACATCCTCATGGAGATTCTTCTGATTTCCTTTCAGGGCAAAGACATAATCGGCTTTCTTCTTTCGAATAGTTTTCCCAATCTCAGTTTGACACCCCATGGCATCTATCGTAACGATGCATCCTTTGATTTTCAAAAGTTCCAGTAAGGCAGGAATTGCCGTTATCTCGTTTGACTTCTCGTCTGTCTTCTTTTGTCCCAGGATCATTCCTGTTCCAGCAGCCCACGCACTGACCATGTGGATTGGAGATTTCCCGCTCACCTGTTCACCGCTGCGCCTGAGTGTTTTCCCATCCACCGCAATGACATCACCGGCGATAACATCTCGTACGGATTCTATCCAGCTCATAAAACACCGTTGGAGCTCATCAGGATTGAGGCGTATGAACAACCGCCGAATCGTATCGTGTGAGGGAATGCCATTTTCAAGGGCAATAAACGACTTGAGCCAATCTTCCTTATAGTGTCCGTAGTCCTCAATCTCTTCCCAGGTTTCACTTCCAGTAATAACTGCACAAATCGTAAGAACAATGATATCTATCAGGGTGTGCTTCTTGTTCCGCTCAATTCTGGGATCAACTAATTCCTGAAAATGATCAACTATGGATGCTGTAGGCTTCCTCATATACTCTCCTTATGCTCCAATCCATTATGAGATAAGGTGTTGAAAAAGTCTAGTTGTATAAAAATTTAGATCGATTGTATATTAATTCATGTAAGCCTATCAACAGCCGCCTTCTTGTGTATATCTATGTGCGTTCGCCCTGCAGCCGCAGTCCGGCGGAATGACATTCAAGGTCTTTTTGTGCTGGTTTGCCTTGCTTCCCTACTCCGGCAACAGAAGCGGGGCAGCCTTTGCTCTCTGGCGGATCCAGGAGACAGCCCTCTTTATCTGTTTATTACAAATAAGCTTCAATTCAAATCTTCTTTTTCCCGGGAAATTCATCAGCATCAGGCCGATGAAAATGGTTAACAAGCCTTGCCCGGGAATAAAAAGCATTGCAAATCCGGCGATCAGGAAAACTGCCCCGGTACAATTCTTGATAATCAGCAAAAAAATTCTCAACACTGGATGAGGCCGCTCTGCAAGAGGTCTGGGAGGCCGGATAAAATAATCCGCTGGAATGGAAATGACAATCAAGGGTATTGTTATCAGAGAGAAGAGAAACAGAAACAGGGAAATTCCGCCAAGCCAGGCGGCGAATTCTCCATACGTGAATAAAAACTCCTTTACAGCAACAGAAAAATCGTGCAATGCCCTGCTTCCTCCTTTTGGATTGGTCCTCGACCGGCAACAGGAGAATTATACGTCATTAAAGATAATACGCAAGATCATTCCGCCTTGTCTGGAATACGACGGGGACTATAATACCAAATAAATTGCTTAAAACATTTTATTCCTCATAGAAATCACAATATTCATAGTGATTTCACTTCTATTCGTTCCAGTATCGCCCGATTGATATTTCTCTATAATTTATGTCATTTTCTTCTCCTCTTTTATTTACAAGCACCGCTTTGTCAATTACTATATAACTTATATAGCTCCGATCCGATAAACCTACAGGACTCCCGTCCCAGGGTTGTCGGACGCCGGGTGCCGATGGAAATGTCTGCGCCTCCCGTATTTGGAAAGGAGTAAATACAGGGAGGTTAGGTGTGTCCGAAAATCAATCACAACTACTAAACCAGAAGATTACCCGTAGAGACTTTCTCAAATACACAGGTATTGGTGCCATTGGTGCAACCACCATGTCGTGGCTGTTGCCGGGCTGTGCATCCAAGGATATCAAGGTATTTGAGACCGCTGACGGTATGATCATTCATGAATCAGCCCGTTGTACCGGCTGTCTGGTCTGCGAAGCAACATGCTCGGTTGGAAATGACGGCAAAGCAAGCCAGGTTACCGCGAGAATCAAGGTAAGTCAGAACTACGCCTATGGCCCGAAAGGAGTACGGGGCGACTGGGTGAAGGGGCCAGGAGAAATGGGAAGCTTTACCCTTGTTGCAGATACCTGCCGGCAGTGCGAGCAGCCTGCCTGTGCTCTGGCATGCCCGGAAAACGCAATCTTTGAGCATGAGGGAACCGGGGCCAGAGAGGTAGATCCGGAAAAATGCGTCGGCTGCGGTACCTGTGTACGGGCCTGCCCCTGGGGTATTCCCACCCTTGATCCGGAAACCAATGTTTCCACCAAGTGTATTCTCTGCCACGGCTACACAGCCTGCGTCAAGGACTGTCCGACCGGCGCATTGCAGTATGTAACGTGGGAAGAAGCGATCCAGAAATACAAAGATCATTTTCAGGTCTAAACAACAGGAGTAGATAGATATGGCATTAAAAGGCGGTTGGGCAGGAACCATTCTTCGAGTGGATTTGAGTACTGAACAGATAACCAGAGAATCAACAGAAAAATATTCCCGCTATATCGGCGGAATGGGTATTGGATATAAAGTAATGTGGGACGAGGTTCCCCAGGGGACGCATCCTTTTGCGAAAGAGAACAGAATAATATTCGGCGTCGGCCCCCTTACCGGGACCGGAGCAATGTGTTCCGGGCGGACCAATATTACGAGTCTGCTCCCTTCAAATCCCTTTCACGGCGTTTCCGACAGCCACATGGGCGGCCACTTCGCGGTGGAGATGAAGTACGCCGGATACGACGCGATCATCATTCACGGACAAGCCAGGCGACCGGTCTGGCTCAGAATAGTAGACCAGGACGTTACCCTGGAAGATGCCTCTGTTTTCTGGGGCGAAGGCACTTTTAACACGATCGCAGGGATTACGGCGATCATGGGTAAAGATTCCCAGGTAGCGGCAATCGGCCAGGCCGGGGAACACCAGGTTAACCTTTCGGTTATCCGGACAGGTGCCAGTCACTCTGCCGGCGGTCACGGCGGTGTAATGGGTTCGAAAAACCTCAAAGCCATCGGCATCCGTGGTACAGGATCTGTAAAAATTGCCGGGGACCGCAATGCATGGCACAAGCTTAACAAGGACACCTTTGCCATAGTAGGTGCCAACAACCAGCACGTTGTTCCTTCTACGCCCCAGGCATGGGCTGAATATCACGATCCAGGCAGCCGCTGGACTGCCCAGAAAGGACTCTTCTGGGGTGCTGCGCCATATCCTATAGAAACAGGTGAGATAAAACCACAGGAAGCGAACAAGATTGGCTACCGGACCATGAAGGCCATCAAAGATCTCGGCCCTGCGGGAGAAAAATACACCGTCCGCATGGGTGGATGCGCTTCCTGTCCTGTACGCTGTCACAGCCATCTGCATGTTCCCGAACTGGAAGCCTATGGCGTCAGCCCCAACGTGGCCAATACCTGTATGGGATTCTATTCTCCCAACGGAGTTATGAATGGATACAAGCTTGAAGGCAAAACCAATGACGAAGCCAACGTTATCGGTCGTTCCATGGGGTCAAAGATCGCGGATGATTATGGTGTCTGGTGTAATTACGGGCAGCTGGGACGGGACTTTCACTGGGCCATCGATCACGGGTACCTGGAAAAGGTACTTCCCCGGGATGAATACACTTCCCTGCCACTGGACAAACTGGACAAGGGAGACATCAGTTTCTTCCAGGACTTTTACAGGCGGATTGCCTTTAAGGAGGGTGAATTAGCAACCCTCGGAGAAGGAGCCTGGTACGTCGCCAAGAAATGGGGCTTCAGTGAAGACTACTGGAATTACAAGGGCAACAAACTCTGGACAAAACTCGGGTATCCCGTCCACCACAGTAATGAATCCGACGGTGTAGTTGGAGGAGTAATATCCTCAATGTTCAACAGGGATGCCCAGTGCCACACTCACCAGAACTTCCTTTTCAGCGGTCTTCCCACGAATATCCTGAAGGAAGTAGCTGCGGAACACTGGGGATCCGAAGCAATTGATGAAGTTGCAAACTACACCCCCGCAAACCAGGCAAAGGCGAAGTTTACCAAGTGGAGCATCGTCCGCAATGTGCTTCACGACTCCCTTACCCTGTGTAACTGGATGTGGCCCATGCATGTATCCCCGCTTAAGGAACTCAACTATCGCGGTGATACCTCCCTTGAAGCACAATTCTTCACCATGGCAACAGGATTTAAAGTGAACGAGGCTGAACTGGACGAACACGCCGAGAGAATTTTCACCCTGCACCGGGCCTTAACCGCCAAGCAGATGAAATCCACCAACCTGCGGCAGGACCATGATCAGCTTACCGGCTGGCAGTTCGATATGGACCCGGACAAGGACCCCTTTACCAAAGGTACCATCAAACTTGACAGGGAAGACTACGAAAAAGCCCTGACCCTCTTCTACCGGGAGATGGGCTGGGACGAAGAGACCGGAATCCCTACCAGGGCGCAGCTTACGAAGCTTAACCTGGAAGATGTGGCAGACGAACTTGATAATCTGGGACTTTTGACCACATAATAGGTGCATGACTGATGATGTAAAGGTCTTTCTTACCGGGCAGATACGAAAAGCCTCGAAGGAAGGCAGATTGACTGATAATCGGGAGCTGGCTGCGGCCGGCTCCCGTTTTTTCGAGACCGAATTTACTCCGGATATGATCGCCGCCAGGGTCGAATCGGCAGCCTGTGTTGAGAGTCCGGATATCCGCATATTCCAGGGAAAAGGATGTCACCGCTATTACAGCAGTGTCTCCATGACGGATTCCTACGCCGAAATTCTGAATTTCTCTGCAGAAGGGGATGATATATTGCTCATTGCGTCCACAGTCCGAAAGGATTCCCGGACCTATCCGCGGCCGACCATACTCAAACAGTTTCTTGAAGCTCCTTTCTCTGTAGAAACAGAAAGGCTTAACCAGATTGTGGAAATCCTTGCAGCGGACACAGAAGACTACAAAGACATTCAGCTGACTCATGCCTCTAACGGTGATCGCTACCTCTTCTCTGCAGCCTTCCTGGATAAATCCCAGGCAGATTATATGGCGGAGTGGGCATCGGTGGACAGTCTGGAGATTCAATAGATGAGACCAATGCAGGAGATACGACCGCTTGTTACCGAGTCGAAGGTTTTGCTGTTTACAGGAGACAAACTCATACACAGTTTTTACTGCACTCCGGAAGCCTTAAGGGAGCTGACTATCGGGCACCTGTTCTGTAATGATTTGATACAAGGTCCGGCCGGACTTTTGAATTACGAAGCCGATATGGATGATCCGGAGGGTATCATCATCAGGATAAATATAGATACTGAAAACACAAAGCCCTTACCAGCCATGAAGGAAATAACGATTCCGGGCCTCGAAAAACTCCAGGCTCTCATGAACAATTTTTTTGATAGCGCAGAAAAATATAAAACCCACGGTGGTATTCACTGCAGCGCCCTCTTTGATGGCACTGCCTTTGTCGCCCAATTCGAAGACGTGGGGCGCCATAACGCCTTTGACAAGGTGATTGGCAAGGCTCTTATTGCCGGACTAAACCCGGCGAACATGATCTATTTTACCTCCGGCCGCGTGAATTCGGAAATTGCAGAAAAAGCAGGCCGCTGCGGGTTTCCCCTAATTGTATCCCGGAGTATAGCCACGACCAGAGCCTGTGAAACAGCCCGGAAACAGGGAGTCGGTATAATCGGCCGCATCTCGTCTTCACAGCCTCTTCTGTTTACTAAAGGGCGTGCATATGCCTGACAACAGGAAAGAACAGCTCAGCAGGGATGAAGAGAAGCTGCTGCAGCTTTCGGTACGCCAGCATCTGAGGGAGCTTCGTTCGGTCATACTGGTATCGGTAACAGCTTTAGTTCTGTTCAGCGCTGTCAGCTTCTACTTCTTTGATCCCATTGTCGACTTTCTGTACACCCCCTTCCTTGCCATTGAAGGCCTTGATACCGAGGATACCCTCTTTATAAATTTTCTCTTTGAGGGATTCCTTACCAAGTTAAAAGTCTCGATTCTTGCAGGATTTACCCTTTCAATTCCGGTCATTCTGTTCATGCTCGTCCGCTTTGTCCTGCCGGCTCTGAAAAAAAGAGAGAAAAGAGTACTCTTTGTTGCAATATTCATTGGATCCCTGCTGGTTGCTCTCGGTTTTTATTACGGCTACTATTCGATCCTTCCCCTGACAATCAAGTTTTTTACAAACCGCGGTTTTTTACCGGAGAACGTGGGACTGATGTTGAACTATCAGCGCAATATCCTGTACATTTTCCGTTTTATTCTGATAATTATGATCAGTTTCCAGTTCCCTATTCTGCTGGAAGCACTTATGGTCCTCAATATTATTGAGCGAAAGGCCCTCTTTAAAGTCAGTCGTTTTGTGATCGTGCTTGTTTTTATCCTCGCAGCATTTATTACTCCTCCGGATTTTATTTCACAGTGTATAATTGCCGCGCCCTTGATCAGCCTTTACTTTTTGGCCATTTTGGTTGCAAAGATATTCCGCTTCGGCGAGGGAGAAAAATAATGGGCCCCGCAGGACTCGGATTCCAGGAGATACTGCTCATTGGTGTACTGCTGCTCGTCTTCGTACGTCCCGAAGAGATCCCGGCGATCTTTCGCCGCCTTGGCCGCATCTGGGCCAAGGCCTATTATTATTATACTCTGGCCAAACGGGAAATGCGGAACATGGAGAAAGAGATCGGCATTGAGGAAGAGATGAAAGAGATCCGGGCGATCAACGCCAGAATACGAAGTGAAATCGCGAACTTTGATAAAGCAGTTAAGAAAGAGACCGGGGACAATCCCACTGCCCCGGTACAAAATACAGAAGAAAACAGCAAGGAGAATTAGGATATGCTTGGTTCAACAGAGATTCTGGTTATTGGCGGCGTAGTCGTACTTTTATTCGGCGCTTCGGCTATCCCGAAATTTGCCCGGTCCCTGGGTAAGGCAAAAAAAGAGTTCCGCGACGGGATGGATGAAGGGGCTGAAGAAGCGGAAAAAAAACAGGAAGAAAAGAAGGATTAATTCCGCGGATCCTCTTCCAGTGGAAAAGCAAGCCGAAAACAGGTATCGGTCCCGTTTTCCCGGCTAAAACTGCCGTTGAGCTGCTCCGTCAGGGACTGTATTACGAGAGTTCCCAGACCTGGCGGAGCTTCCCGGTATGGGCGTCCGTTATTGCAAAAGCGGATAAGGACTTCCGTTTCGTTGATTCTGCCTCCCTCAATATAGATTCTTCCCCCGGCAACAAGCCCGTATTTGACGGCATTTGTCACAACCTCGACGGTAATAACCCCAAGAGGAATAGTCTTGCGAGGCTTCAGATAGAATTCGTCGACGTGAATATCAATACTCACGTCGAAAGGGCACAATGTCGGAACTATGGTCTCTACCAGTCCCTTCAGATATTCGTTAACAGGAACCCGGGAAAGATTATCACCGCTGTATAAAGTATCATGGACATTCTGTATGGCTGTGATACGGGCCCCAAGATCCTTAAACGTACTCTCGTCAAAGGGGCCTTTCTGCATAACAATAAGATTTATGATGCTGGTAATCAGGGACAGATTATTCTTGACCCGGTGATGAATCTCCTGCAGCAGGAGCTTGCGTTCCTCACTGGTTTTCTGTATCTGCTCATTGGTTTTTTCCAGTTTATCGGAATACTGCTTTATTCGTCTGTTCTGCATTAATTGCAAGGCTGCAACGGCGATAAGCCAGATGAGTATACCGAACGAAAACACCAGAGACAGTGTCTGCAGAATACCCCTCTGCCACGCGTCTATTTCCTCTTCAAGACTGATAACAGCCATGGCAAAATAAGGAAAGGATTCCACCTGATACAGACCGGCAACCCACCAATCGCCAACAAGTACATGGAATCCACCTCGGATTACATTATCCTTCCCCTGCTCAATCATTCTGTTCAGCCATTCACCTGAACCAGCCTTTCTCTCAGAGAAATTCTTTACCAAAACCGTTTCAAGGTCCTTGTCGAGAAGACGCATCTCAATGGAATCACGATAATAGGGATCGCCGACGGAAGGCATGAGAGTCTCAATGTCGAGAATCGCGTCAACAATTACGAGAAGGCTTCCATCATCGCCTCGTATTGACCTGCTTAGATGAACATGCTCAGAATGCGGCATGGCTGGATTTATATGATGATTGATCATGAAACGAACGCCGGTCTCTCGATGTATGTTCACCGAATGTTTGAGACCCTGATCTTCCCGGGGAGCTCCGGGGCTGCGCCAGAGAATGTTCTCTTCAGAATCCAGTATAACCATAAAACGGACATACGGGGTCAGGAGCAGTTCCCGTTTTAAATACCGGTCCAGCACTGAACCTGAGGGGATCTCTTCAGAGAAAGAGTATCCCTGCAGTTTTTCAATCGATAGCCGTACCAGGGTATCTGCCCGGGAAAAGCCTGCATTTATTTGAGATGCCACCAGCTTCGCGTGAGACTCGACTTCAAAGGCTGCCGCCCTGTTTATCTGCTCACGTCCTTTCTGAAGATTCATGATACTAAGTATAAGAGATACCAGGACAATAGAAACCACCAGGATGCTTACTATACGAAAACGTGAAGGATCATCATACTGTCCTGGAAAGGAACGAAACCTATTCACTGTCAAGCTCAATAAAGTCCTGATCTATCCCCAACGCACGGATAAATCCATCCCGCTGATCCATTAAGCGATCCCGTGCATTAACTGAATCATACTTCTGTGGTTCATTGATCTGCACACCGTTTCTTACTGCGGCTGCCATAGCTTCCTGCTGGGCCGCAGCCGCTGCTGTTTTCTGCTTTTCTGCCGTATTATTCCATATAGTGACAAAGTGCTGGCGTTGTTCGCTGCTTAACCGGCTCCAGGCGTAACTGGAAACCAGAGGTACATACTGAGGGAAATACTCATAATCCAGGAACGCATACCGGATACCATCCTTCCACAGGGCGGCGCTTCGGATGGTCTCAAAGGTCGTCAGAACTCCATCAACAGAGCCGTCCCGAATACGGGGAGGAAGATCGGGCCAGGGGATAATAACGCCTTCCGCTCCAAAAGCTTCGACCCGCATTTTATTGGCAATCCCGCCGGCGACCCGTATACGTAAACCGGAAAAATCGTCAAAAGAGGAGATCTCATGGTGAGTAGTAAAAAGATGAGCCGGCCCAAGGTCCATCCACAATCCGGGAACAACGACGTCGAGGTTCAGCTCTATTCGGGAAACCAGCTCACGGCCCATTCTGCTGCCGAAAAACTCTTTACCCATGCCGCTTTTGGCGCCGAAAAAATCCGGCAGTAACAGGTAGCTGATTTCTGGTACATAGCGGTCAAGCTGCCAGGTCCCGGGAACGGCCATCTCCAGATCTCCTCGGGCCATAGCCCCTACGGCCTCACTGTCACGGAAAAGCCGTGCAGAGTGGTAGAACCTGACATCCAGGACATCTCCCAGCATATCTTTCAATTCAACGGCAAACTTTTCCACCGCTTTAGTCTGTACATGATTCGCCGTGTTTTCCACGGAAATACGAAACAGAAGCCTGTTTTGGGCGAAAATCTGGACAGATAGAACTGTCAGCAGAAGGAGTAGAAACAGTCCTTTTTTTCTCATCCTGATAAAACATCCTCCTCCGATACACCAATAAATTTAGTACATAACAGACAGCTGTGCAAATCGACAGGTTACACTCCTATAGAAAGTGGCTGAGGATGTATCTTGTTTGGGAGTTTTATCCCTGTTTTAATTCAGTCTTAGAAGAGCTTCCATGGCTAAAACATAGCTGTCAGAACCAAAGCCGCTGATAACCCCAATACAGACCGGAGCGAGAACCGATGTGTGGCGAAAGGATTCACGCTTGTAAACGTTGGAAATATGTACTTCCACGGCCGGGACCTCGGCAGCAGAGATTGCGTCGCGCAGGGCAATGGAGTAGTGGGTGTAGGCTCCTGCGTTTAACACAATGCCGTCAACCCGTTTTCGGCATTGCTGAATAAAGGTTACAAGCTCACCTTCTCCATTGGATTGAAAGAATTCGATATCAGCTCCTAATTCGTGGGCCCTTTGCTTTAACCCGGCATTGATTGTCTCCAGGTTCTGGACACCATAAACATCGACTTCTCGCTGACCCAGCATGTTCAGGTTGGGACCGTTGATTACTGCTATTCGCTTAGGCACCGGACTCTCCTTCCAGAAACTCAGACTGCTCTGATAAATTTCGTCTAAACTATACAGTCTTTTCGGTAAACACGCAATCAAACCGCGGATGTGTCAAAATACACAGAGCCTTATCACCAGAACTTGACAGAACAAACAAGCATCCCTACTGTAGCGACATGAAGTCCGCAAACCATGCAGCATACCTGTTCCTGTTATTATTCCTGATTTCCATCGGTCTTGTCGGAAACCCGTTGCAGGAACAAGCAGCAGCCCCTTCTCCATCATTCGAACAGGCTGTCCGGTTCTATTATGCGGGTGAATTTGAATCCTCCGTGGATGCTTTCCGCCGGCGGGTGCGGCACGACAACTCCGATAGTCTTTCCAGGATTCAGCTTGTTCGACTCCTAAAAGAGGCAGGAGAGATGCAGGAAGCTCTAGAACATCTGCACATTCTCAACGCTGCCGCGGAGAATGATCAATTCTCCCTTGAACTGCTGAAAACAGGAATCCTTGCAGACTCAGGGGTAAACCTGGACATAGAATCAGCTTCGAACACATCTGGGGAAGCTCTCTTTTGGTACGCCCTGGGGGTGCTTCGTGAGGGAAAATCAGATACTGCCAAGGAACTTCTCAAGAGGTCTCTGCTGGAGGATGATTACAATCCCGGGGCGAACTATTTTCTCGGCCTTATCGCAAAGGCTCAGCAAGAATACCCTGCAGCCCGTGACCATCTTATGCGCGCGCTTAAACAGGAACCAAACCTGACAATGGTCCTCGTGCCTCTGGCACAGACGGTGATCGCCCAGGGAGCCGTCGACGAGGGCTATCGGCTTCTGCTCCGGGCCGGAGCAGCGCTTCCGGAAAATCCAGAAGTTGCGCAGGGGATGCGGCAGCTTGTTGAAAGATACCCCCATTTAGCGGAAAAAAAAGAACAGGAATCCAGAGAGCGGCGTATTGCTGCCAGGACTCCGCAAAAAGAACACCTTCCGTCAGGCATGGAAACCCTGCCAGTTATACGAATCGGGCTGGCAGAAGGCATCGATATTCTGCATCTGAAAACAGGGGCAAGCTTTACGCTTCGGACAACAGAGAAGCTTTACCTGGGAGAAGCGGAAGAAATCCTGACGATTACCTGTTCCCCGGACCGGGTGAGAATCAGCGGCGACACAGGCGATACGATTATGGAGAGCTCTGATCCGGTAATCCTCGACTACGAAATACCCGGAACCACAACGGCGCTCTTTGATATGGAATACGGCGGCGGTTACTATTATGCCGGCTCCGAGGACCGCTTCTATCGGGGACAGATGGAGTTTTTACCCACCCGGGATGGACTCACTATCGTGAACCAGGTAAGCCTGGAGGAGTATCTCTACTCGGTAGTTCCATCGGAAATCCCCGCGTACTGGCCGGAGGAAGCCCTTGAGGCCCAGGCCATCGCGGCCCGCAGCTATACCCTGGCAAACATGGGACGATTTGCTTCCCGGGGGTTTGATCTGATGGGTTCGGTGCGGTCCGCCTCTTACCGCGGAGCCGGAAACGAAGCTGAAAGAACTACCAGTGCCGTCGACGCCACCTGGGGCAAGGTGCTGGTACATAACGGAAAAGCCCTGGACGCGGTGTACTCCGCCAACAGCGGCGGATACACCGAAAGCGGGGAAAGCGTCTGGGGTTACCCCTCCCCCTTAAGGGCTGTAAACGATCCCAAGCTGTCGTCTCGGACAGAGCCCCTGCCACCCGACAGCCTTGCCCGCTGGCTGACGGAACGCCCCGAAAGCTTCAGCTCCGAACCGGGTTTTCATTCTGCCGCCGCTTATCGCTGGAAAATGTGGGTATCCGCAGAAGAAATCTCCGCGCGCTTAGCTTCCCGGGGCTACGAGATCGGGAGGATTATATCCCTCACCAGCCGGGGACGGGGCATAAGCGGCAGGGTCGAAAAAGTCCTTGTCCAGGGAACCGATGAGGACGCCGAAGTACGGGGGGATAGTATCCGTTCTGTCCTCGGAGGTCTGCGCAGCAATCTGTTTATCTCGGAGGCTGTGCTGGGGGCCGACGGCCTGCCGGAATCCTTTCTATTTACCGGCGGTGGCTGGGGGCATGGTGTCGGCATGGACCAGAGCGGTGCTGCCGGAATGGCTGCCCAGGGATGGTCGGCGGAGGAGATACTTGCGCATTACTATCCCGAGGCGGTAATAGAGGATATCAGCTCACTCATTACTTTTAGCACCCGTAATGAAGATAAGGATTAAACGACAGGACCCCGCTGATATATCGCCGTCGATCCGCAATAACCGATGGCCTCCGCCTTCGTTGTCTGCCCAGCTGCAATCCCCAGGGAATACTCCAGCACTCTGCTGCCGGCACTGCCCAGGGATTCACCTTCGAGCAATACCTGTGAGACGTCAAGATCGATAAAATCTACCAGGGTTTTTACGGTATTCTTGTTCCCCGAGACCTTTATAACAGGAATAAAGGGAAATCCCTGGGGCGCTCCGATACCGGTGGAAAAGAGAATAAGCTGACATCCGGCAGCTCCAAGGGCCGCCAGGAGTTCCGGTTCCCTTCCCGGAGAATCAATAAAGAAGAGTCCGCCCGCGGAAGCCGGAGCTTCACCATAATCGAAAACACCCCGAATTCTGGCGGTGCCGGATTTGACAATGGCCCCGAGGGACTTTTCTTCAATAGTAGTCAACCCCGCGGCAATGTTTCCGGCGGAAGGGTTCCCGCCCCGCATATCGCTTCCGTGCCGGATTACCCGGTCTTCAAGGTTTTTGACCATGCCAAGAAGTTTATCGGAGAGTTCGCTGTTTTGGCAGCGGCCGGCCACAAGGTGTTCAGCCCCAATGAGCTCTGTAGTTTCTCCAAAAACAGCAGAACCACCGGCGGAAATCAACTGGTCCACGGCTTTCCCTGCCGCCGGATTTGAAGCGAGGCCCGATGTCGGGTCCGAAGCGCCGCATTTTATACCGATTCTTAATGCCGTAATCGGGGCCTCTTTACGAAGCTGTGAGGATATTTCCCCGGCCAGCTTCTGTGCTTTTAAACCGCCCTCGCTAACGGCAGCAAAGTATCCACCGTCCCGCTGGATCCTGACCAGCTCGACGGGTTTGCCGGATGCGGCGATGCCTTCGACTATCCTGTCTGCATCAACACCCTCACAGCCCAGACTCACAACCAGTACGGCTCCGAGATTGGGATTGCGCCCCAGGTTTATAAGAGTCCGCTGGGTCAGCTCAAGGTCGTCCTGCAGCAGTCCGCAGCCCTGCTGATGGGTGAAAACAGCGGTTTCTTTGATATGCCTGGCAATATCTTCCGCAGCCTGATTGGCGCAGGTAACAGTGGACAAAACCCCGAGATAATTCCTGACACCAATCTGACCATCGGGGCGGTGAAAACCCGGGAAACTTGCTCCGGCAAAATTCATGCTCGTTTTCCTTGTACATTGTGCACATGTACGTGGGTTCCCGCGGGAATAAAGCCGGTCGCTATACCGATTACCTCTCCGTACTTTATTATGTCCTGACCAGGATTTATATTGCGTCGGGCGAACTTGTGAGCATAGGGTATTTCATCCCCCAGGACTACCCGTTCAACGCCGTGAACCGTTTTCAGCTCAATCTCCTGTCCCTTTGAAAGATCAATCAAAGCAGTGAGAGTGTTATCGTCATCGTGAAGCAAGATACATTGTCTGACAGAATAATTCATTGTAATGAGGATTATAGCATAGGAAAAATGAAATTCCGCCCCGAAATCGAGGCGGAATCATGCATTTATTGATAGTTATTAAATGTTCAGGTTCTCTCTGACCGCAGGTAAAGCATCACGGCCGTCAACAGCCTTTACACCCTCAAGCCAGTCGTTAAGTATGAAAGGGTTTTTCTTTAACCATTTTTCAGCAGCGTTCGTGGCAGTCATACCGTCGGCGATATCCTTCATGATTTCACCTTCCAGATCCAGCGTAAACTGCAGGTTTTTAAAGAAACGGGCGAGATTAGGATTCTCTTCTGCATATCCAACCCGGGTTATGGTATGCACCGTGGCTGCCCCAAAATCCGGTCCGAAATAATCATCGCCATCGGCAAGATATTCGATATCATGTACGGTGTTCATGGGGTGGGGAGCCCAACCGAGAAATACGATCCATTCTTCATCTTTTGTTACAGCCTGGACTTCAGCCAGCATACCGGCCTCGCTTGACTCTATCAGCTCAAAATCCCCAAGACCGAAGGCGTCGTTGTCAATCATTTTCTGTATCAGGAGATTGCCGTCGTTGCCGGGTTCGATTCCATATATTCTATGATTAAATTTTTCAGCGTGCCGGGCTATGTCTTTAAAGCTTGTTACGCCTGCGTCTGCAACATACTGGGGAACAGCAAGGGTGTACTTGGCACCTGTTAAATTTGTCTTGTAATCGATAATCTCTCCCTCTTCCAGAAGAGGCTTGGTAATCGATCGCATGGAAGGTTCCCAGTCGCCGAGAAAGACATCAATGTCTCCGGTACTAACGGCCTGAAAAGCAATAGGTACCGACACAATTTTACTTGTGGTTTCGTAGCCCATAGCCTCGAGTACAATCCGTGTGACTGCAGTAGTAGAGTTTATATCGGTCCACTGAACCTCTGCGAAATCAACTACCAGATCGGCATCAGAAACCATAACATCTCCGGCAGCACTTTCCTGCTTACCCTCGGCCATTGCGAATCCGGCGATGAAAAATAGTAATAACAAAACTGTAAACAGCATTTTTCCTGTTTTTAACACCATTAATTACTCCTTACGTGGTGATTTTTTTGCGACAAGAATACGGTATTTATTCTTAGTAGTCTAAACATATTACATTCTTGAATAACTATCAAGTGGAATCCATACTTTTGCAGATCTTCTTATTCTTTCCCTGACAATAAACCCCATTTTTCCGGCGCTGTCTTAACCGATAGTTAAACAGAACCAGAATAATTCATCTGAGTATTTTAATATTATATAATTCTATGTTTCGAAATGACTTACTAAGTCTTCACAACAAATGCTTAGTACTATTTTAGTGCTTTACAGCAAAATATTGATTAGTTATGCTGACGGGATTCATTCAGAATTATTTATATTGTGCATGATCCTGTTCCTTATTTTTTTGTATTATTCTCTGGACTTTCACATCATTTATGTGGTAGGCTAAGCTTTATCGACGCGAGAATACGGTAATTTCATGCTGTTCCGTTGCCAGTTTTACCTGGTTCAAGCGGTACGGAAGAAAAAGTCATTCGAATTTTTCTTTTTACATTGATTAATAATCACACTGTAATCGGACAGATTCGACACCTATGCAATTAAAGTATAAAAACATCTACTTAAGGAGATTTTATGAGTGAACGATTTCTTAAAGGACGGGTAGCCCTTGTAACCGGCGGTGCATCCGGCATGGGACGCGCAATGGCACTGGCTTTTGCAAAAGCCGGAGCTAATGTATCAATCGGGTCCCTTTTATCCAACCGCAAAGAGACAAAGGCAGACGGTGAGCTGGTTAACATGCCCGGGTCCGAAGAGATGGACCGAACTGCTAAAGAGATTGAGGCTTTCGGCGTAAAAGCCCTTGCTGTCGAGCTTGATGTTACCTCAACCGAATCCTGTGAGAACTTTTATTCCGAGACGGTTAAGGCCTTCGGTAAAGTGGACATTCTTGCCAACGCCGCAGGTATAACCGCGGAACACGGCGTTGTTGACCACCCTGAAGGACTTTGGCTCAAGGTTATGGATGTCAACGCAAACGGCCCCTTCCGCATGAGCAAGTTGTGTCTTTCCGGCATGATTGAGCGCAAATGGGGCCGCATTATCACAATTTCCTCGACAGCAGGAAACGTCGGCGCCCCCATGTCGCCCGCCTATTGTGCTTCCAAAGCTGCTGTCCTGGGTATGACCCGCGCCATGGCTCTGGAAGGTGCTGAGTACGGGGTAACCGCAAACGCTATCTGCCCCGGTTGGGTTGAGACCGACTTTGGCCGCGACTGGATATCCGACATTGCAGAAAAACAGATGAACATGAAGGGCGAAGAGCTGATTGCGCAGGAAGCGAGCAGTAATCCCCAGAAAAGGTTAATCAAACCGGAAGAAATCGGGGCGACCGCTCTCTTTTTAACAGGTGACGGTGCTTACGGGATCAATGGCCAGGATATTACAGTTTCAGGAGGATCCCTATGGTAAAAGAAGCGCAGAGTATTTCTCACATCTTTTTATATCCCGATGACTATGGAGGAAATGTGTATGGCGAACGAGCTTAAGTATACCGGCAAAACAAAAATGTATATAAACGGAGAATGGATTGATTCCATTTCCGGCAAAACAAGAGAGATTGTGTATCCCTGTACGGGAGAAGTAATTACAAAAGTAACAGAAGGCAGTGCTGACGACGTAAAAATCGCGGTTAATGCTGCCCGCTCTGCATTTGATTCAGGAGAATGGCCCTCCACACCTGCTGCTGAACGGGGCCGTCTCATTGAGAAACTGGCTGATAAAGTAGAAGAAAACCGCGAAGAGCTCGCCCGTCTCGAGAGCCTCGATACAGGAAAAACCGTGGAAGAGAGCCGCTGGGACATGGACGACATTGCCGGAATATTCCGTTACTTCGGTCAATTGGCAGACAAAGAGGGGGGTGAAATCATCAACTCACCAAACCCCAATACTTCCAGCCTGGTAGTACGGGAACCAGTAGGTGTAGCAGCACAGATTTCTCCCTGGAATTATCCCCTGCTGCAGGCTTCGTGGAAGATCGCACCGGCTTTGGCCGCAGGCTGTACCATAGTAGTGAAACCCAGCGAGATAACCCCGTTCACTACCATCAGGATAACAGAGCTGGCCGAGGAGATCGGATTTCCGAAAGGTGTAATTAACCTGGTACTCGGTGCAGGGAATACCGCCGGCGCAGAAATGACAACGAATCCCGGGGTGGACCTTGTTTCGTTTACCGGCGGAATTGTTACAGGAAAGAAAATCCTTAAAGCCGCCGCCGATACCGTCAAGAAGGTGGCCCTGGAGCTGGGCGGCAAAAACCCTAACATCATCTTTGCCGACGCGGATCTGGACACAGCCGTCGACTTTGCTTTGAACGGCGTCTTTTTTCATGCAGGACAGATATGTTCAGCAGGTTCGCGGATTCTGGTGGAAGAACCAATTCGAGAAAAATTTACAGCCGAGCTTAAAAGGCGAATTGAAAATATAAAGATTGGAGATGCCTTCGGTTCCGGGACCCAAATGGGACCATTGATCTCCGAAGAACACAGAGAGAAAGTCAAAGGTTATATTGAATTAGCCAAGCAGGAAGGCGCCTCCATTATCTGCGGAGGGAAAGAACCAGAAAACCCGCCTCATGCAGGCGGCTACTACTACCTGCCGACCCTGATTACAGGTGTAACCAATAACATGCGCCTGGCAAAAGAGGAGATTTTCGGACCAGTCGTTACAATTGAATCCTTCTCTACCGAAGAAGAAGCCCTTACCTGGGCAAATGATACAATCTACGGTCTCTCCGCTGGAGTCTGGACAAAAGACCAGAGCCGTGCAGAACGTGTGGCTTCCCGCTTGCGGGCCGGTACTGTCTGGATAAATGACTTTAACGTCTATTTTGTGCAGGCCCCCTGGGGCGGCTACAAACAGTCGGGCATCGGCCGGGAACTCGGTAAGGCAGGTTTGGAAGAGTATACGGAAATCAAGCATATATATCAGAATTACGCCAACGAACCGGTAAACTGGTTCGGAACCTGATAATACCCTGCCCTTATATCTGGCTGTCCGGTATCCACCGGACAGCTTTTTTTAATTTTTCCGTTCAGGGAGCTGACAAGTCAGCCGTCGGCCGATAAGATGTGCTTTGAGGATTTTAGATGAAAAAAGCAGACGATATTGTTGTTACCGGAATCGGAACTATAAGCTCCATCGGAAACGATAAAGAGACATTCTGGGAAAACCTGATTGCCGGAGTTTCCGGCGCGGACACTATCCGGGCATTTGATCCAACAGGCTTCGGCAGTACCATTGCCTGTGAAGTCAAGGATTTCAATCCCCAGGAACTGATGGATAAACGCCGGGCAAAGCGGATGGCCAGGTTCAGCCAGCTTGCGGTTTGCTCCGCCTTGGCGGCCTGGGTTGACGCGGGACTGGATATTAACAGCGAAAATCCTGCACGTATCGGTTCGCTGGTCAGTAGCGGTGCCGGTGATTATGAGAATATCGAGATCCAGCACCGTACCCTGCTGGAGAAGGGACCGCTGAAAGGACACCCCCTTGTGGTCCCGAAGATAATACCCAATATGGCCGCAGGAAATGTCGCGATTGAACTCGGCATCCACGGACCCAACTTCGGTGTAGTTTCGGCCTGCGCCACCGGCGCCCACACTCTGGCCCTTGCGGCCCAGCTCTTACGGCTGGGACAGGCAGAGATAATGGTAGCAGGCGGAGCAGAATCAACGATTAGTCCATTGGCCGTAGACGCCTACGCCTGCATGAAAGTCCTCTCCACCAGAAACAACGCCCCCCGGCAGGCAAGCCGCCCCTTTGATGCCGGACGGGACGGTTTTGTTATCGGCGAAGGGGCGGCAGTACTGGTACTGGAACGAAGAGACCGGGCCCAAAACCGCGGTGCCCGGATATATGCAACACTGGCAGGCGCAGGAATGACTGCGGATGCCCAATCCATCGCCGCTCCCGATGTAAAAGGTCGCTGGGCAGCGGAAGCCATGCGTATTGCCATGAAGGATGCCGGACTGAACGCCGCCGACGTAGGGTATATAAACGCCCACGGAACCTCTACCCGGGCAAACGACTCTACCGAAACCCGAGCCATCAAGGATGCACTTGGTTCGTATGCCACAACAACACCTGTCAGTTCAATCAAATCCATGATAGGCCATACCCTTGGTGCCGCAGGGGCAATTGAGGCTGCCGCGACTGTATTATCTCTTTACCACGGGATTCTTCCGCCCACTATTAATCAGGAAAATCCGGACCCTGAGTGCGACCTGGATTACATTCCCAATGAGGCTCGTTCCGTAAGGATCCGGGCCGCCCTCTCGAACTCCTTTGGCTTCGGAGGACAAAACGGGGTACTCGCATTCCTGGCAGAGTGATAATGATAATTGCATCTATACGCCTTTATTAATCTTTTAATCCCTGCCATAATAAGCATAATTCGGTCGCTGGCCGAATCATATTGGAGGCCTATATGCAAAACATGTGTTTTGATACTGCTTTTTCATCATTAAAAAAACTTGTTGCAGATCTTTCCGGGTCCTTACCGGTAAAAGGAATCTACCAGAAGCTCAATCAGATGTCGCTGCCGCGTTTTGACTGGCCGTCCTTTAGAATCGGGAACCTGAATGCCCGAATCCCTGTAGTACAGGGGGGCATGGGTGTCGGGATTTCCCTGTCGGGCCTTGCATCTGCCGCAGCAAACGCCGGAGGTATAGGTATAATAGCCGCCAATGCCATAGGCATGCTTGAACCTGACTATTTCAAGGACGGACGGGCAGCCAACATCCGTGTCCTGCGAAGAGAGATCCGTACCGCCAGAGAAAAGAGCAACGGCATTATCGGCGTGAATATAATGGTGGCAGTTAATGATTTTCATGAACTTCTGGATGTCGCCATTGAAGAAAAGGTTGACCTGGTATTCATGGGGGCCGGCCTGCCCATTAAAAACATCCCCGTGGAACGAATGCGGGAAGCCGGAGTAAAGGCGGTACCTGTTATCAGCTCTGCCCGGGCAGCGGAGATGATTTTTAAAATGTGGAAAAAAATCTATAACGATGTTCCTGATGCCCTGGTCTTTGAAGGACCCAAAGCAGGAGGCCATCTGGGATTCAGCGAAGAACAGATTGACGATCCCGCCTTTCAACTGGAATCCATCGTGCCGCAGGTAGTTGAGGCAGTCCGGCCCTATGAAGCGGAGTTTCAGCGTAACATACCGGTTATAGCCGGAGGAGGCATCTTTACCGGAGAAGACATATACAAGGCACTGGAACTTGGAGCCTCTGCAGTGCAGATGGGTACCCGTTTTGTCGCGACGAATGAGTGTGATGCAGACGCAGCTTTTAAGGAGGCTTACGTACAGTGCAGCACTGAGGATATCGGCCTGATTCAGAGTCCTGTGGGTATGCCCGGACGAGCCATACGCAATAAGTTTATCACTGACTCCGAAGAGGGTAAGCGGCCTCCATTCCGCTGTGCCTGGCAGTGTCTTGCAAGCTGTAAAGCAGAAAAAGCAAAGTACTGTATATCCATCGCCCTCAACAATGCCCGCCGGGGAAAGTTGAGCCAGGGATTTGTTTTTGCAGGCTCCAACGCCTACCGCGTTGAGAAAATTATGTCAGTAGTTTCACTGGTCGGTGAACTTGCTGAAGGCTTCAGACAGACAGCTCGAAATAAGGCCGCCAGCAGGATAGAGATCATCATTGCCGAGATCCAGGAACTTCGCAACCAGTATGACGGCATGCGGGTTCATATTCAGGATTTTCAGACTGCAGTAATTGAGCGTTTGAGTAAAACCCTGCCTTTGCTTCACGCCTGAATACCTGTGCAGACGTCAGCAGTTTTTCACACTGCAGAAATGACTGATTGACAGCACTTGTATTATGTAATATAAGAAATTTCATGACCAGACTGGGAAAGATTGAAACATCTCAAATAAAAATTCAAGTGTATGAAAAATGTAAATCAATGATCGTCAGCGGCGCATGGGCACCGGGAGACCGTCTTCCTTCAGAAAGCCAGCTCTGCGCACAGTTAGGGGTCAGCCGCGTTTCCGTGCGTGCGGCACTTCAGTCTCTTGAAGCCCAGGGATTTATTGAAATACGACGGGGAGAAGGAAGCTACGTAAAGCACTTCAACCTCTCGGATCAGCTAGAACTGCTGCTTCCCATTTTCGCGCTGGGGAAGAAAGATATTCTGGATGTACTCAAGTTCCGCTTAATAACAGAACCAAGCTTCATGCCCTATGTTATTGATAATGCCAGCCAGGATGATATCGATGCCCTGGAGCTTATCCTGAAAAAGATGAAAACCAACACCAGCAACATGAGAAAACACGCCCAGCTGGATGAGCAGTTTCACTTTAAACTCACGGAAATTGTGAATAACAGCGTGGTTTATAAAGTCTACCGTATCCTTTTTGAAATTTTCAACTCAACCTGGAACGAGGTGTGCAGCATCCTTGGTCCAGACGCAGGGATCCATTATCATGCCCGGCTGCTCGAAGCCATAAAGAATCGGGACAAACAGAACGCAACAGATATCATGCGTGAACATGTCCAGTGGACCTTCGACCAGATAAAAGAGTTCTACGATAATCAGGAAATTGCTGAGATCCAGCCAGTAGCAATTGATTGAAGCAAACCGAGACCGTTCTAACCATCAATCTGAAACCTTGACAAAATATCTATATGCTGTATGATGATGACTGACTTGATTGGATTTCTTTGTTCAATTATGTTGTAATACATGTTACATGCTAGGAGGATAGGCCATGTCAACTCAGGACGACCTGATAAAAAGCCTGAAACAAAAAGCTGTTGAAATGCGTCTTGACCTGCTTAAAATGCTCGAACCGGGTAAAGTAGGTCATCTAGGCGGAAGCAGCTCCGCGACGGATATTGTCGCAACCTTGTATTTTCACAAAATGAATTATTCCCTGAAGAATGCAAATGATCCTGACAGAGATTTTTTCCTGATGAGTAAAGGCCATGCTGTTCCTGCTCAGTACGCAGCTCTGGCAGAAGCCGGATTCTTTTCCAAGGATGAGTTCCCCAAGATGAAGACCCTTGGCGGCATGCTCCAGGGACACCCGGACATGAAGACCCCGGGTATGGAAGCCGTAACCGGCTCTCTTGGTCAGGGAGTCTCCATTGGTGCAGGCATTGCATACGGCAAAAAACGCATGAATAAAGGCCAGAACAAGGTTTACGTAATGTGCGGTGACGGAGAAATGGCCGAAGGCCAGCTTTGGGAAGCTGCAGCTTTTGCCGCCACCTATGAGCTCTCCAACCTGACCATGATCCTTGACCAGAATGGACTTCAGGCCTGTGGAAGCTGCGTGGATATCATGAATATCCCCAATCTTCCGGACAAATGGGCAGCCTTCGGCTGGGAAGTAATTGAAATTGACGGTCATGACTTTGTTCAGATCATAGAGGCTTTGGACAAGGATACCGGGTCCAAGCCCAAGGCGATTATCGCCCACACCGTCAAAGGTAAGGGTTTCCCCTTTGCTGAGAATGTTGTCGGTTTCCATAACGGAGCAATGACTAAAGAGCAGCACGAAGAAGGAATGAAGGCTCTATTGGCAGTTAAGGAGGGTTTGAAATAATGGCAGAGATGGCAAGTTTACGACAAGCGTACGGTAAAGCCCTTGTACGTATCGGAAGCAAAAATAAAGATATTGTAGCCCTTGATGCAGATCTCGGAAAATCGACCTTTTCCCGGGCCATAGAGGAATTAGGTGAAGAGCGCTTTATTGAAGTTGGAATAGCGGAACAGAACATGGCCGCAGTCTCCGCAGGCTTGGCAATTGCCGGCAAGATTCCTTTTTTCAGCTCCTTTGCAGTGTTTTCCACAGGCAGAGCCTATGATCAGATCAGAAGCTCCATTTGCATCCCCGGCTTTAACGTTAATATCTGCGGATCCAGCGCAGGACTCAGCGACTACGGCGACGGAAAAACCCACCAGGCCCTGGATGATATTGCAATTATGCAGGTATTGCCGAACATGACAGTCCTTGTTCCCGCGGACGCCAACCAGGTTGACGGTATGGTAGAAGCAATGGCAAACCATCAGGGTCCCTGCTATATTCGCATTCCCCGGAATGAGCTGCCCGTCATTACCGAGAAGACTCCCTACACCATTGGTCAGGTGGATACCTTCAGAACCGGAAAAGATATAACCATCTTCTCTATGAGCGGAATGGTTCATAACTCTCTGGATGCAGCAGAACAGCTTGCAAAAGACGGAATCGACGCCGAAGTTGTCAGCCTTGGAACGGTTAAACCTTTCCCCACAGAAAAGGTCCGGGAAATTGCATCCAAAACCGGGAAAGTACTGATCGTTGAAGAACACAACATTATTGGCGGTCTCGGTTCGGCAGTTAAATCCGCCCTTGCCGGTATAACCCTCAAGATTGACCACATGGGACTGCAGGACACATTCGGCCAGTCGGCGGAAAGCTATGAGCTTCTTCTTGAGCATTACGGTCTTACCGCAAAGGATATCGCGGAACGAGCAAAGAAACTTGCATAACAAGCTTACAGTATATACAGCCCCCGTCAGCCGGGGGCTGTTTTTTCTTTCAACAAGGCATAAAAACGGCCCATATCCTGTCCTGTGCTGACTCAATGTATGCTGATCAGGAATAACTCTTCCCGCAACAGGTTTAAAAACGTTCACACCCCTCACAGAATCTGCTGCTTCTTCGCTTCGGTTATGCTTGTATTTTTACCTTCAACACATCGTACACAACGGTATGGGTAAACAACCTTATATTTATTTTTCTTAAAATACTTGCAAAACAACAATTTCACTGCAATAATGCTATTAGTAGCATGTATTACATGTGACTAATATCTCACAGCAAAAGGAGCTGTAAATGCAAAAGAAAATTACCAAAGTGTCTCTCGGCATTCTCGCGCTCAGCATTATTATGATGAGTGCCCTTTTTGTCGGATGCGCCGATGACTCAGCAGCTGAAGCTGCAGCAGCAATCCAGGAAAAGAAGGCTGAAGCGAGTGAACCGGCCAAGAAAAAAAGCGTTCCCGAGAACCTGACAAAAGCCCTGCCGGGTGCGAAGTACGTGATGCGTATGGCATACACCGACGCCGGTACCTGGCCCGCCATGGGAGAAAAACCCCAGGCAGAACACGCCTACGCGCTTCTTTTCAAAAGCGTCATCGAAAGCATGTCAAACGGCGAACTCTCAGTTGAGCTGTATCCCGGCGGAACCCTGGCACAGAGCAAGGCCGCGACCGAGATGGTCCAGAATGGTACCCTTGAGATGGCCATCACAACTGGAACAATAGCCCCTTTCTACCCGCAGATGCAGGTATTCAGCCTTCCTTACGCCTTCCGTTCAGATGAAGTTGCCTGGCGTATATTCGATGAGAGCGACTTCTGGAAGGACATGGTTGCCGATATGGCCGAGGAAGCGAACCTGCTGGTACTGGGCATGGGACAAAACGGTACCCGTCACTTCACCAACAGCAAGCGGCCGATTCATTCACCCGACGATATGGACGGCATGAAATTTCGGGTAATGTCCTCACCAATTTTCAGCCAGATGGTTACCGCCCTGGGTGCCACTGCCATGCCCCTTGCCCATAACGAGATTTACACTGCATGTCAGACCGGTGTTGTCGACGGACAGGAAAACCCCGTATGGAACATCGCCGCCAACAATTGGTATGAGGTGCAGGACTACATGACTCTTGACGGACATGTCTGGAGCGAAAACATGCTGCTCATCAATAACGACTACTTCAATGATCTGCCCGGGAACCTGCAGCAGATTATCAGGATTGCCGCCCTTCAGGGACAGTGGGCCGACCGGGTCTCCGAAGCCCTTGCCAGCAAGATCACCGATTTCAGCGTCCTGAAAAACAACATGGAAATCTACGCTCCTACCGCCGAAGAGATGGACAAGTTTAAGGCTGCTGTGGAACCGGTAAAAGAATGGCTCAAGGGCGAGGTTGGAGCGAAAGTTGTCGACGATTTTTACGCCGCCGTTGCTCAAGCAGAAGCGGAGCTTGGCTATTAATACTCAGTTGTTCTAACCATCACCGTTTTTTCGCTAGAATATTTTGACCATCCGATTGTACCGGTCCTCCTCCGGTGCAATCGGATATTCTACTATATGAGGTCGTTTCATGGGCATTTTACAAGCAGCTAAAACCGTTCAAAGGGGCTTCAAAAAAGCTAGCTCAGTATGCGAAAAGCTTGGCGTATCAATCAGCATCGCATACGGAATAATCGTTTTTCTTTTAGTATTTTCCGGGGTATTGCTCCGAACAGGATTCACCTTGCAGACATACGCAGGAATCAGGATTGTCCGTCCCTTTGCATGGAGTGAGGAACTTGCTCGCTGGTTTCTCGTGGGCTTAGCCGTGATCAGTGCCAGTGTGGCTTTCAAACGAAAGGAGCACGTTGGTATTGAACTTATTGTTGAGCAATTCCCTTTAAAATTAAAAAGAACCGTTGCAGTAATTACGGATCTCATGATCCTCTTTTTTATGGTCGTCTGTCTCAATTCGTCCTACACAGTTGCATTACAGGCGGCTCGGCAGACGGGTGACGTAATTCCAATTTCCATGCTCTGGGTGAAAATGAACATTCCGCTCGGTTTCGCGTTCATGATAGTGCATGCATTGTCGGATATGATTTCACAATTTTTTCCTGAAGAGAGTGTATAGGTATGACACTGGTATTCTCATCATTTGTTGTATTGATGCTGTTGAATGTACCCATTGCTTTTGTTTTAGGTATCTCGTCGCTGATCTATTTCCTTTTCTTCGGAAACATACCGTTGATTGTCATCGGTCAGAAGCTGTACACCGGAACGGACAATTATGTACTGCTGGCAATACCGTTTTTTGTTCTCGCAGGGGAACTGATGAACCGCACACGGATAACCGACGATCTGGTTAACTTTGCCAAAGCCCTGGTGGGACGCATTCCGGGAGCCTTGGCCCAGGTTAATATTGTAACCAGCATTTTCTTTGCCGGACTTACCGGGGCTGCTGTTGCAGACACCGCAGCAATCGGTTCTCTCCTGATCCCTGCCATGAAAAAAGAAGGCTATTCTCCCGCTTATGCCGCAGCGGTAACGACTACATCTTCGATTATCGGGCCGATAATTCCGCCGAGCATCATAGTTGTAATTTATGCTACAGCGACAATGGAATCCGTTGGGGCCCTTTTTATCGGCGGCTTTGTTCCGGGAATTCTTATTGGACTTGGTCTCATGCTTATCGCGTTCTTATTCGCGCTTAAATACAAACATCCGCGACGCACCACCCGCATGCCTGCACGCGAATTCTACCTTACCGCGAAGAACTCGATTCTCGGATTGCTGTGTCCTCTGATAATCGTCGGGGGTATTCTTTCAGGGGTCTTTACACCGACCGAAGCGGCCGCTGTTGCCTGCGCCTACGCTCTGATCATCGGTGTTTTCGTGTTCAAAAACCTCAGCTTGAAGGATATTCTCGAAAGCTTTGGCAAGAGTACCATTACCTCCGGAGTAATCCTTCTGATCATCACCACTGCTATCCTCTTTTCTACAGTGCTGACGATTGAAAAGGTTCCGGAGGCCCTGGCAGAGTTCATGGTAAGTCTTACCACGAACAAGTATGTTTTTCTGCTTATCATCAATGTTTTTCTTTTGTTTATGGGTATGATTCTGGAAACCGGCGCCAATGTAATTCTGCTGGCCCCGATTCTTTTACCAATTGCCCAGCTTTACGGAATTAACTCTTTGCACTTTGCCCTGATCATGCTGGTAAATCTGAATATTGGTTTGACCACTCCGCCGTTGGGTGTATGTCTTTTTACAGCTGCACCTATCGCGGGTGTAAAATTCGAGAAAATCGCCAAGGCTGCATTGCCCTTTATAGCAATTGAGATTGTGGTACTGCTGCTGATTACCTATCTGCCGGACATGGTGCTCTTTTTGCCGCGCATTACCGGATACTTATAGAAGATTATAAGAGGAACCGGATTCTATGCGAAGTGAATCGGGCGGGGTACATTTGTATCCCGCCTTTTCTATTTTCATGAATCAAGTTTTTTGCGGAGCGTAACCCGGTCTATTCCTAACTCTCTGGCCGTTCGGGAGACATTACGATCATTCTTTTCCCATCTGTCACGGATTATTTTTTCTTCTATTTCCCGCAAGGTTTTTCCTTCTCCATTGGAATTACTCGCAGATCCATGTATTTTCCAGGACGTATCTGATTGCAGTTCTTTAATAAGGTCGAGAAAAACCTCGTCCAGTTCCTCCTCCAGGGAAGTCAATACAGCTACTTTTTCTGCAAAATTCCGCAGCTGACGGACATTCCCCGGCCAGGGATACTGGATCATTGCCTCAAGGAGCTTTTCCGAAATTCGTTCCATCGGTACAGAGTTTTTATTCCTTGCCATGCAATAAAATGCAGCAAAAAGGGGGATGACATCCTCAGGTCGCTTGCGCAGAGGTGGTATCTCGATATCCAGAATTTTCAGACGATAATACAGATCTTTCCTGAATCTGCCGGCTTCGGCCTCTTCCAGCAGGTTTTTGTTACTTGCAGCAATAATGCGGATATCAATATCAAATATTTTATTGTCTCCGATACGCATGAGCTTTTTTTCCTGCAGAACACGCAAAAAGCGGGCCTGTACAGCATTGCTCATGTCGTTAACCTCATCGAGAAAGATCGTTCCTTTGTGGGCCAGCTCAAACAGACCGGGCTTGCCGCCCTTTCTTGCACCGGTAAACGCACCTTCGGCATAACCGAACAATTCGCTTTCCAGCAGGCTGTCCGGTAATGCTGCACAATTAACCCCGATAAAAGGACCGTCGCTTCGGGGAGACTCATTATGGATGCTTTGCGCGAAGATTTCTTTTCCCGATCCGGTTTCTCCTAAAAGTAGTACTGTTGAATCTGTTCCGCTGAAACGGATGGCCCGTTCGACGGTTTTCTGCATCTTCCGACTGCGGGCAATTATTGAATCGAAGGTGTCGTTTGCTATGAGTCCCCTGCTGGTCAACTGCTGCCGAATCATGCCTTCCATGTCGTGAAAATAACCGGTACTCTGCAAAAACAAAAGGCTTGCTTCCTGAATTCCACCAACCCGTACCGCGGAGACCTCAACTAAATAGTCTTTTCCGTCAATCTGTATCAGCTTGTTTTTATTTTTACCGTGGACAGCTTCACTAATCTGGGAAGGGACCAGACCGGAAGTGATTTTAGAACCTGTTAATCGGTAGCGGTTAATACCGAGCATCTTCTCTGCTTTAGAATTAATGATTTCTATCCGGTCTTCTGAATCGAGATACAGTACGGCTTTATCGGTGTGCTCAAGAATTGTGTGTAACCTGTTACTGCGTACAATCCCCTCATGCATATGGTCATAAAATCTCGCAGCGGCTTCCATAGTAGTTCGGATAGCTTCAGGACCCGACCGTACCAGATCGCAGTTTATCTTTCTACTCTCGGCAGTTGTAATAGAGACTGTATCTCCAATCAGAATATCCGCCCCCCACTGTTTGACTCTGTCCAGAACGGTATCGATTTTTTCACGGTGCTGGACCAGGAAGTACCCCAGTTCAACACCGAGGATTTCTGCCAGACTTCGTGCACCACTGACAACATTCTCGTATCCAACTACTGCTACCCTGCTGCCACGTTTTACATGAGGATACATGACCCGAAGGAGATCGAAAGCGGTTACATCAATCTCAAAAACAGGGACCTGCAGGTTCTGACGCAGAAGCGACGCCGTGCCGCCGCGGCTTACAATTACATCTACCTGACTGCGGACCAGTTCATCATGAGCTATCTGCAGACCTTTTTCCAGGTCACCCAGCAGAATTTTAACCTGGTAGGGTGAGTCTTTTAATGTTTCCTCTGCTGTTTTTACAAGGTCGAGATATGGAGCAATAAAAAGAATATTCACATGCAGATTATACCATAGTCGCAAACAAAATGCCTGCCGCCTCGAGGGCAGCAGGCATAAAAGCTTTTTACAAGATATTACAGGTTCTTGATAACACTAAAGTCACCGGACTTTGCAGCTTCAAGGATCGGTCCCATATAGTCGTCGATCTGTGAAGAATCAAGGGGAATCGGCATATTCTGCAGCTTCATTTTCAGCTGAGGATTCTTTGCAGCGGTCAGTGCCCGTTCAATATGGGCCTGAGTAAATCCTTCGACTTCGCTCAGTTTGGTAGGGAAGCCGATTTTCCTGGACAGCTCAAGCATGGCATCGGCGACTGCTTCTCCAAGTTCGCGTCCCTTCAGGCTGGAGACATTCTTGTTCAATAAACCAGCATCCTTGTAGATCTTTCCTACCATCTGCAGGGGTTTCTCTACAGAAGGCGCAAAGAATACTGTATAGTACGGGTTCATCATGGCACAGGCGCGACCGTGGCTCAGGAGGTCTACCAACGAAAAGCTGGTAAGGTGTCCGCCGTTGGTTCCGCCGACCATGATTGCATAGCCGCCCATGTCTGTGGCCAGGCACAAGGCATCCCGGGCATCAAGATCCTTGGGATTATTAATAACCTTGGGCAGGTTTTCTACCACAAGCCCGATGCCGGCTTCTGCAATCTTTTCAATCTTGTCGTAGTTCGCGTTACCGACTGCACCGTAAAGAACCTCAAGACAATGAGCGATTCCGTCGAGAGCGCCATCCATGGTCAGGCTCTTGGGAGCTCCATATGTAACGGAAAAATCAAATACCGGGAACTGGGGGACAACAGCTTCGTCTACAACCAGCTTCTTCTGGCCGGTTTTAAGATCCGTGATATTCGAATACTTGGTCAGATGTGCGCCGGAACTTGCAGCAGTCTGGATTGCGATATGGGGAGTAAGTTTCTTACCGCTCTTTTCCAGTACGGCGGTCACCTGACCGGTTCCAAAGTAATCTTCGATGTCTCCGCCAAGGGTCCGCAGCACCTCCGCTGACTTTACAGCATCAATAGTACTTCCGCCGCCGAAACTTACCAGCACATCCGGAGCCGCATCTACAACAGTTTTGGTTATCCTGTTGAGGTCTTCGCGGGGAGCGTTGGGGCCTGCTCCTGCCTCTTCTTTTACGATTGTTACCCCGGCGTCAGCAAGGGACGTTCGTATCTTTTCGATGTGTTCTTCACTTCCAGGAAATTTGTCGCATACGAATACTGCTTTCTTACCTACAGCAGCGGCTATATCACCGATCTTTCCAAGCACGTCTCTGCCATAGAGATAGTTATCGCCCTTGAACTCTTTAAGCAAACTTTCTGCTGTTTCTCGATAGTCCATAAGAATTCTCCTCTCATTTAATTCTTTATAATAATAACAAATAAAACAGGTTCGGAAAACCCTCCCCTGTTTTATCGGCGGGAGCTCCTCTACAGAAGGCCCCATAAAAACGATTTAATTATCTGTGTTTTGAAGGATTATTAACCGGCCATGTGGGCATACCGCCGGTAAGAACCTCATGTATGCCCTGGGCCGCGTGGGTAGCCATCCTGATCATGCATTCAGTTGTAAGCGCAGCGTTGTGCGGCGTTACAACAACATTATCCATACCAAAGAAGGGATGATCCTTTGCCGGCGGTTCCTCGGCAAAAACATCAAGACCGGCTCCAGCTATTTTGCCGTTTTTCAAAGCCTCGACCAGAGCCGGCTCATCAACAACCTCACCCCGGGCAGCATTGATAACACATGCGCCTTTTTTCATCAGACCGAACTCTTTGGCGCCGATAGAATTCTTTGTGTTTGGAGTAGCAGGAATGTGAATAGTCAGGAAATCGGAATCTCTAAATATCTCATCCCAATCATCAACCTTGCTTACCCATTCGGGAAACTGATCAGCTTTGAGGAAAGGATCATATCCAATAACCTTCATTCCAAGGCCATGGTGCGCCTTCCGGGCAACAAGCCGGCCGATTTTTCCCATACCAAGGACGCCTAATACCTTTCCCTCAAGATCACTGCCCTTTACGCGGTTCCTGATCTCGAAATCTCCGGCGCGAAAGGCTTTATCACTGCGAACAATGTTGTGGGCCAGGGCTACAATAAGACCAATGGCATGTTCGGCAACTGTGTTAGAGTTGGACTCCGGAGAATTTGTTACCCAGATACCGAGCTCTTCTGCCTTTTTAACATCGATGTTATCAACACCAACCCCATGCCGGCCAATAACTTTAAGCTTTTTGCCTGCTTCCAGAACCTCCGCGGGAAAAGGAGCAGTCCGTGCAAGAATAGCATCGCAGTCTGCAACATCTTTTACGATATCTTCGACAGTGATTCCGCTGCCCATTTTAATCTCATAGCCCTTTTCACGCAGGTAGTCCTTGCCTTCTTCCATTATATCCTGGGGGATTAAAACCTTGAATGCAGCCATTACCGACTCCTTATCCTTTGACCTTTTTCGCTATGGCAGCAAAGCCGTTGCTTAAAATATTAATATCCAGATCATTCATTACAATATCCATTTCCGGAAGCCACTTGTCGAATAAAGCACCACCGGCATGGAGGGCAAAGAATTTATTATGCTTCTTAGCTGCTGCTACAATTTTAGCAATTGCTGCCTGGGTAGGCTCGCACATGGTATCTCCAGGAACACCCAGGGAAATCGCCAGATCGTTAGGACCAATAAGCAGAACGTCAATACCTTCGACGGCAGCAATTTTATCGATATTCTCTACTGCTTCTTTAGTTTCAATCTGCGCAATGGCAAGGGTCGCTCTGTTCTGTTCTTTCATAAAAGTGGGAACATCGGTTTTAACTCCGCCAAAGGAGGTAAAAACGCCGTTGCTGCCGAATCCACGGCTTCCTGTAGGCGCATACCGAGCGTACTTAACAAGAGTCTTTGCTTCTTCTTCGGTGCTCAGCATGGGACACATGATTCCGTCTGCGCCGGCATCCATAAGCCGGGAAACGTATCCCTTGGATAATTCAGGTATACGCACAAAGATACCGAGTCCCACCGATCTGGCAACCTTGGCTACATCGGAAAATGACTCGATGGAAAGAGGGCCGTGTTCCATATCGAACATAATAAAATCCAGCCCCGCGTGTTTAGCGATCTGAGCGATGGCGGGATTTCTCAGCATTCTAACCATGGTTCCAACTATTTTCTTACCTTCACGCAGTTCTTCTACTGCCATAAATAACTCCTTCTGTTATCAATATAAAACAAAGCCCGACAGGTCCTTCTGCAAAGCTTTACATTATCGTTTTCCAATTCCTTTTGTACTTTTTCCATTGCGTCCCTGACCAACAAAAACCTGGGGGTAAAATGTGTCAATAATACCCCTGCAGGTTGTGCGTAAATGCTCACGCATCAGATGTTCGCTTTTATCGGGGTCCCCCGAAAGAATGGCGTCAATAATGGATACATGGTAGTCCCTGGAAAGGCTTTCGATAGAAACTGAGTGCCGCGCGATATTACTTGTCATTTTTGCCATGTAACTGACCTTCTGATAAATTTCCTTTAGCAGAGAGTTGGAAGAACCCTCAAGAACGGTATCATGGAAAGTTCTGCCCCATTTTGGTCCACCGATATCAATATCAGTATCATCAAGATCGGTAAGCTGTTTTTTTATGTCTTTCAGCTGCTCAAATATTTGGGCATCACCACGCTGGCACGTCAGGCGTACAGCCATTCCTTCAACAGCTTCCCGGGTCTGAAAAATATCAAAGATCTGTTCCCAACCCAATTTGCGGACAAAAAAGCCCCGGGCGGGTTTCTGTTCCACAATCCCTTCCAGCACAAGACGCCAAAGAATTTCACGTATGGGAGTCCTGCTGATCTCGTAGAATTCACATAATTCCCGTTCAATCAGTGATTCACCCTGTTCATAGTTCTCATTTAAAATCTTCTGGCGTAAGTCCCTAAGAATTTCGTTTTTTGTCATTGTTCAGATTGAACCACCCTGCATATAATTTGTATACCACATGGATACCAACAGTCAAGTATGAATACCCCAAAATATAGTGTTATCCTCACCAAAACGCCTTCAGCATACCATAAACCATCCATTATGGTCATGATTCTTTAAACAGTGAAGATCTACTCATCATCGATTTTCAATTTCCTGCGAAATTTCATTTGACTGTAGATGATAATAATAAATGCAATCAGGAGAACAAGACCAAAGGGACGCATAAACATACCGGGAATATTGCCGGAATAGGTCACAAGCGCCCGCCGCAAGGACTGGTCGGCAACGGTACCTATCATGACACCCAGAACCATTGGTGCCAGAGGAAAGCTTCGTAAGCGCATTACATATCCTACTACACCAAAGATGAACATCACCAGAACATCAAAGGTGTTAAACCCGACGCCCCAGGCCCCGATTATACCAAGACCAACGGCGACCGGAAGAATTACTTCACGCCTGACGGACAATAACCCGATAAAGTACTTCGAAAGCAGCCATGATAACAAACGGAATATTACCGCTGAAACCCAGAACAGGAAAATAATCTTGGCGATAAATCCGGGGAATTCAATAATGAGCATGGGGCCCGGCCGAATACCGTACATGAAAAATGCAGCAAGCATTACAGCTGTCGGCCCGCTCCCGGGGATACCAAGCACCAGCATCGGAATCAAAGCACCGCCGGAAGTAGCATTATTCGCGACCTCAGGGGCAATTACTCCCTCGGGGATTCCAGTACCAAACTTGCTTCCATCCCTGGATTTTCTCTGGGCCATGTCGTAGGCCAGCCAGGGGGCGACAGATTCACCAACACCCGGGACAATACCGACCCCAAGCCCGATCATAATAGAACGAAAGATGGTCCTGACATTCCCTTTAAGATCCTTGATCCTGGCTATCATCCGGCCCGGCTTTTCTGTTAACTGGTACGGAACTTTGTCACGAAGGACCCAGAAGACCTCGGTAATACCAAAAAGACCGATTAATACGGGCAGAAATTTGATACCCCGCATAAGATCCGGCGTATACCCATAGCGGAATACGCCCCAAATAGGGTCAGTTCCGATCATAACTACCAGGAAACCGGCGAACGCGGCAATCCATCCTTTTACGGGATTCTTAGCACCAAGAGCCCCGGCGAGGGTAAGTCCGATCAGGGAAACGAGAAAAATCTCCCAGTCCCCCAGCTTCAAGGCAACAACAGCAATAAACGGCAAAAGAATAAACGTTCCGAGCTCTCCGCCAATTTCTCCAAAAAAGCTCGACCAGGTTGCAAGTCCTACCGCTTCGCGGGATTTGCCGTTTCTTGCCATGGCATGTCCATCAAGAACAGTGGCAGCGGCAGCCGGCGTCCCCGGCATATTCAGGAGAATCGCGGTAATACTTCCCCCGTAAATCGCTCCGGTATAGATTCCCACAAGAAGACCAATTCCGGCGTCCACCGGCATTTTAAACACGAATCCCAGCATCAGGGTCATGGACATGACCGCAGATATTCCGGGCAGGATACCGCCGATCATTCCCAGCAGCCCACCAAGTACAAGCCCCAGTAAGGTTTGCGGATTTGTCAATACCGAAAGGGCCATGCTCGGCAGCATTGTCCACTCCTGTATCAGTATGCCCCAATCCATCTAGTTAACCTCCATACGGTCATATAATCTCATATTTATCATAACGATTTAAAACCCTGTTTACGGTAACGGCATCTGATATACGGTTGGAATAATATAAGCTATCAATACCGTATTCATGACGCTGTATAAAAGAACTCGCCACAGTTTTCCAACCTGCAGATAATAGTAGATGACAAATAAAAAGACGAAAGTTAGAAGAATAAAATTAACCACGCCCACCAATGCTATATAGACTCCGGTCAACAGCGCCAACACTACGGATCTTCTGACAGTCTCATCTTCACGGGCACCTTTGAACCATTCGGACAGACTTAAACGGGCTGACGTGTTTCTCTTTACAGTTTCAATAATAAGAATAACAGATAAGACAATGACCAATATGGACAGGAGCATCGGGGTGAACCCCGCTGAAGTAATAAAACCCATATTCGATTTGTAAGTAAACTGTGTCGCGCCGATAAACATGAAAACTGCAAACAGAAGGAAACCACAGGCCGCCAGAATATCCGAAAGGGCATCATTGCCTGAAGCTTGTGTCTGTTCATTCGACTGATTATCTTTCATGATTAATGCCTCTCTCTAATTAGGCTACAGTAATATCATTATCACATTTTGCAGACTCAGAGGCAGCCATATGACTGCCTCTGATAATAACTCTGAAAGAAAACTTATGGGCACCTCCTATGTTTTACGTCAAGACCCCAATCCAATAATTTGTAATTTATGATATTTCAGCTTCGCAAGCCTCTCTTTAAGCTGGCTATACCGATAATATGTCTTCTTTGTCACCAAGGTGTACAGAAGCTTTACTAATCTCCGAGCAATGGCAATAATCGCTACTGCTTTAGGTTTTCGAGTGATTAAAGTTTTGTAAGCCTCTTTCAAGTGCCCCCCACTTTTCGAACGCACCAGTGACCATGCTGCCTGTACGATCACTCTGCGCAAATATGCACATCCTCGCTTTGATATTGGCCCCATTCGATGAGTTTCCCCAGAGCTATCGACCCGAGGTGTGAGGCCTGCGTAGTTTGCCACCTGATCTGCATTCGCAAATCGACTTCCATCCCCTACGTAGGCAATAAAAGCCAACGCGGTAGCAGGACCGACTCCTGGGACAGACATGAGAATCCCAGTGTTCTTCTCGGATTCCAGGAACTGCTTTGTTTCCTGTTCTAAATCTTCAATAATCGCTTCACAGTAGGCAACCATTTCTATCAGTCGCCTCGCTTCTCGAACATGCCGTCCGGTAAGAAGGGTCAATACGTTCTTCTCTCTGTTCGATGCCGTTTTTAGATCCGCTTTCGTTATCGTTGTAATACCCGAATCGAGAAACACACTATGGAGCCGGTTTATGTACCTTGTTCGGTCTGCTTTGTAAGTTGCCAGTTCGGCTACAACTGACCTCTCCTCTTCCTCTTTCTTCGTTGGCAACGGTACGGTTGGCAATTCTTCTACCGGGTTCCGCTGTAACAGGCGGGCAATTTGTACTGCATCTTCCCTATCCGTTTTTTTCAGCGATTGGTAAATCATTGCAAGCTTCCCAGGGTTCAGAACAACAACATGGCACCCAACCCGGTCAGTCAGATATCGAGCAATATTGAACGCATTGTTCCCCGCTTCCAGTCCTACCAAATCATCATTACCCAATCTCTTGGCAAGTCGCTCTAAGCCAATCCCATCGGCTTTTCCATTGAACTGTTGATTCTTGGCTTTCTCATCGAGAATCGCACACTGGTAAGTCCGTTTACCAAGGTCGATGCCTACATACCGAATCTTCTCTTCCATTTTTCCCTCCTTTCGGTTATAAGAAGGACTGGGAGTCTTTGGTCAGACGCGAGTTACACCGTACTCCTATTCGCGGTTGCGCCGGTCACTCGGCGCACCGCTCTATGGTGTTCGGTGGCAGGTTTCAGTTAATCTCTAAAGCGAGGTCTTATGCCTCCCGGTGCCCTCAACCTACCGCCGGCTCCCCAATCCCGTCAGATAGAGGATAACTCTCTGCGCCCAACCACGTAAATCATACAATCTCTAAAAACTACTCTTTTTGCCCTTATGTAAAAAAAGCCGTCTTACTGAGCAAGCTCACTCTTATACAGTTCCTCAACCTTGGCAGGCCAGGGACGAACATTCTTTGCAGCCTCGTTGTGGGGCCACTCCCAATTGGTTACCCGGGGGATATCAAACGTTGCAGGACTGGTATCGACAATACCGTAGTCGTACTGGGCCCAACCGCGACCGGCGCCTACAATAGCTGCCGCCTCGTCCGCTGCATCGCCCATCTTGGGATCTACAATAATCCCGCGGGCTTCAAGAGCTTCCTTAAACCTGTCCTGCTTAACCGCATGAACAAAAGCTTCGGCAATTTTTTCAACAACAGCTTCGGGAGTGTCACGCTTAATGGCAATTCCCCAATAGGGATTGATGGACATGTAGACTTCAAGTTCGGGATAGTATTTTGTGATTGTGGGGAAGGTTACACCGCGCCATACATAGTCTTTGGAATAGAGGTTGGCAATCGGTTTGATTCTTCCCTCTTCGGCCCAGTCGGAAACATCGCCCAGGGATACGGAAATGTATTCCACATCACCGGAAAGAAGATACCGTCCAGCCTCGCGGCCGCCATTGTAGGGAACTTCCTGTACCTTATCGGCGATTCCTGCAGCCTGGGAAAAAACCTCGCCAAAGATGGAACCATTACCACCCCGGCTGGTGGTACCATACTTCACGACCTTGCTGCCGTTTTTGATGGCGTTAACAAGAGCAGGCAGATCTTTGTAACCGGAATCGCTGCGTACATAGATGGTAGTCGCGCCCATACCGGCGGGGAAAGGATAGAACTCCTCCCAGCCGATCTTTGCCTGCTTTGTAATCGGATAGGTAGCCTGAACCTGAGCACCTCCGAACCAGCGATAGCCATCACTATCTGCCTGATATACGTTCTGATACGCTATACCCCCGTTGGCGCCTTCCATGTTAGTGATCTTTACTTCCTGTCCGAAGAATTCTCCCATCTCCTGCGCCAGGGCCCGAACCGTAGTATCAGAAGTACCACCTGCCGACCATCCTACCATGGCATTAATGGGACGGGCAGGCCAAACAGCCTGTCCAGACTCCTTGGCACCTTCTGCGAAAACCGGCATTGCAAGATAAAGTACGAACAGTGCACCGATTAAACCAATGAAAAACCTTTTCTCCTTCATGAGAACCTCCTGGGTTTGAATATTATTGTGTACTTTTTTTATCTCATTGTATACCAACAATATTTTCATATTAGGACCAAATTCTGCATCTGTCAATCAGATTGTAAGAAATTACATCCTGTTTAAGCCTTGCAGATCCTCCCGTCAGCACATATAATCCTTTAATGGTATTTTCCAAGAATACGATATTCTATCTTTTGTATACAAACTAAACAGATCTGCAAGCAGGAGAAAGTAGAAATTATGGATTCTATCAGCAAAATCCTGGACCCAATGCCCGTACCCCGAATGTACCGAGTGCATCACCGCATTGAAGGCCCCGCTATACACGACATACCCCGGGAGGTACGTATTCAACTCTCCTCCCGGAATGCCATGGCGAATATCAGAAAAGGTCAGAGCATAGCTGTTACCGTCGGCAGCAGGGGAATCGTAAATCAGCCTCTGGTCGTCAAAACCCTGGTTGAAGAACTAAAGAAAGCCGACGCACATCCATTTCTTATACCCGCCATGGGCAGTCACGGCGGTGCCACCGCGGAGGGTCAAATTGAGATTCTGCATGACCTGGGTTTTACCGAAGAGTTCATTGGGGCTCCTATTAAGGCAAGTATGGAAACCGTCCAGATTGGAGTAACACCCTCCGGACTTCCGGTATACATAGACAAATACGCCCACGAAGCCGACGGAATCGTACTGGTAAACCGGGTTAAGGTTCACACCTCTTTTACCGGGGAGATAGAAAGCGGATTGATAAAAATGAGTGTTATCGGCCTGGGAAAGCAAAAAGGTGCAGAAATCTGTCACGAACTCGGCTTCGAGCAGATGGAAACCAGACTCCTGGAAATATCCCGGACAACGATCGAGAAATGTTCCATACTCTTTGGACTCGCCATGCTGGAAAACGGTCAGCACGAGACCGCGGAGATACACATTGTGCCAAAAGACAAGATCGAGGAACAGGAGATTCAGCTGCAAAAGAGGGCAAAGGAACTCCTTGCCAGGGTCCCCTTTGAGAAACTGGAAGTCCTGATCATAGACAGGATCGGAAAAGAGATCAGCGGTGCAGGACTGGACCCCAATGTAGTCGGACGTTATCACACCGGACTCGGCAGCGGCGGACCATCGGTAACCAGAATCAGCATACTTGATATTACAGACGCCTCTCACGGCAACGGCTGTGGTCTTGGAATTGGAGACTTTACAACCCGACGGGCCTTTGAAAAGTTCGATTTTGCCGCCTCCTATCCTAACTCGCTCACCTCAAACGTGACGGTTTCGTCAAAGATTCCCCTGGTCATGAAAAACGACCGCCAGGCAATACAGGCGGCGATTAAGACCTGCCTGCTGTGGGACAAAACCCGGGCCCGACTGGTACATATACACGATACCCTTTCTCTGGAGGAGTTCGAAGTATCGGAAACCCTGCTTCAGGAGGTTGAAGACAACCCGAACCTGGAGGTGATCGAAGGACCGTATGAGCTTCATTTCGACAAAGACGGAAACCTTGTATAGCAAAAACTATCTTGACAGGCAGCCCCGACTAGGTTTATGTGAATCTTAGATAGTGTTCACAAGCGTGGTGATGAACAATGTGCGGGATTCGAGAATTGCCGGGAATCTGGAAAAAACTCCGTAACGCTGCATACGGGAGTAGATAATTCTCTGTCGGCAGGAGTTTTACTTCAGATTCATCCCCACGGTTCAGGACACTATATAAATCTTACCGGGGCTGTAGCTCAGCTGGCTAGAGCAGTTGGTTCGCAATCAACAGGTCGTGGGTTCGACTCCCATCAGCTCCATAACGAAAAAAGGTCTGCCGAAACGGTGGACCTTTTTTCGCTTAAGGGAAAAGATGGGAGTCGAAACGAAGTGAGCGCCGAGCAGGTGCGAGGATAAGCGCACAGGATGTGCGCGGCAGCGAACGGAGGCGGCTCGGAGACCGGAGACACGATGTCGACGGTCGAAGAGGACTCCCATCAGCTCCAAAAACAAGAGGTCCGCTTCTGCGGGCCTTTTGTTTTTTGTAAGAGATGGGAGTCAAAACAAGCGAACGCGGCCCGGACAGGGCCGGAAGCGAAACAGGATGTTGAGCGCCAGTGAGCGCGTCGGCCTGCAGGGAGGCGGCACGATGCCGCCGACCGAAAGGGACTCCCATCAGCACACATTCAGGTTTACCAGGAAATTTGAAAGGTAGATTGTTCTCTACTATGATATAAATACCAGGAGCAAAGATATTAACATGAAAAAAGCAAAACTATTATCAATCAGTAACGTAATTCTCTTTATTGGTGTTCTAATAGTAAATGCGGCAGCGAACGCACTGCCAATAAACGGATATAATACGGGTGAATTATCCGATATGTATCCTAATCTGTTTGTACCTGCAGGGATAACGTTTTCTATTTGGGGAGTAATCTACATCCTTTTAGCTATATTCTCGATTTATTCATTAATACTGGTCTTTAAAGGTTCGGAAACCAATAGGATCTATTATAACGGATTCGGTTTATACTTTGCATTTTCGAGCATAGGTAATATCGCCTGGATATTCTTGTGGCATTACAAACTGATAGCATTATCAGTACTGGCGATGCTGCTGATATTAGTATCACTCATTTTTACCTACATCAGGATACAAGATTCAACGCATAATTTACCAAAGGCCAAACTTTTGCTGCTCAAGATTCCTATAAGTATCTATTTAGGATGGATTTGTGTTGCGACTATAGCAAATATTACTGACTTCTTAGCCGATCGCGGATGGAATGGATTTGGTATAAGCGAAGTTGTCTGGACCGTTGTTGTAATAACAGTTGCCGCGGTACTGGGTATCGCATTTATCATAAAGAATAATGATATTTTCTATCCTTTGGTTGTTATATGGGCATTTATAGGAATCATTATAAAACGAAATGCCGTTGCTATAGAAGCAGAACAGCCAATCGTCTTCGCTTCATACCTTATGATAGCCATTCTTGCTGTTGGAATACTCTACAAAATCAGGAAAAAGGAAATTTATGATTAATCGCCTTTGTTTAAGTCAACTTGGATTATAACTGATGTGTAAAATAAGATAATCAATTTTTCATCCCCGTCATGACGATGCCCTCTACAAAGTAGCGCTGTCCGATAAGATAAAAGACAATACCTGGGACAAAGGACATGCAGGTAGCGGCCATGAGTTTGGACCAGTCGGTTCCCAGGGAACCCTTGAACTGTTGAAGCCCCAGGGCAATGGTATATTTTTCCAGGGAATTGATATAGACCATCTGCTGCATCAGGTCGTTCCAGAGCATGATGAACAGAAGAAGGGCAACCACAATCATGGCGGACTTGATGGCGGGGATAATGATGCTTACCAGGATGCGCAAAGGGCCTGCTCCGTCGATTGTGGCTGCCTCGTCCAGCTCCCGGGGAATGGTCTTGATGAACTGGCGGATGAGAAAAATATTGAAGGCACCGCCTCCGCAGAAATGGGGGAAAATCAAGGGCAGGTAGGAATCCACAACCCGGAGGCCCCTGGTCCACATGATGTACAGGGGAACCAGGGTTACCACCGTCGGCACCAGCATGGAACCGACACAGAGGGAAAAGAGCAGATTCTTCCCCCGGAAGCGCAGCCGGGCAAAGGCATAGCCCCCCATTGTGGCGGTAATCGTACCCCCGATAACCGAAGGCAGAATAATCGTCATTGTATTCGCGAAGTACCTGAAGAAGGGAAAGTACTTCATGGTTTCCCTGTAATTGCTGAACAGCCACCTGTCGGGGAGAAAATCGGGTGGATAGGCGTAGAGCTCCTTGTTGGTCATAAGGCTCGAGCGGAACATCCACCACACAGGCAGCAGTACAAAGGCGCCCAGAATAATCAGGATAATGAGGGTTGCGGCATTTGCTACTTTCTCCTGCCGCCTGCGGCTCCGGATACCATTAGCGCTGAAACTTAATCCCTGGAATCCCATTAATGATTGTCTCCTTCGTAGAATATCCAGCTTTTACTGCTGGCAAACAGGATGATGGTAAAAACCGAAATCAGTGCAAAAAAGACAAAGGCGATTCCGCAGGCGTATCCCAGCTGGTTACTGATAAAGGCGTATCGGTACATAAGATAGGTCATAAAGGTAGATGAATTCCCCGGACCGCCGTTGGTCAGGGCAAGGGCGGGAATAACGACCTGCATGTTGGTGATCAGGGCCATCATCAGGTTGTAGAAGATAATAGGCGACATGCAGGGGACGGTAACATGGCAAAAACGCTGCCAGCCGTTGGCTCCGTCTATCTCCGCCGCATCGTGATACACCTTGGGTACGTTTTGAAGTCCCGCGAGAAATATTACTATAAGATTTCCTGAGAGCCACACGGCAATGAGCGCCAGAGACGGAACCACGTACCTGGAGTCGGCGATAAACCTGATCTTATCGATGCCAAGCCCCGTGAGGATAAAATTGAAGAGTCCGAAGTTGGCCTCGTAGAGCCATGCCCAGCCCAGAAAAACCGCCATGGCCGGCAGAACATAGGGCAGGTAGAATACCGCGCGAAAGAAGCCCCTGGCCGGGACCCTACGGTTCAACAGCATGGCTATGAACAGTGAGTAGATCATGCTGCCGGTAACCGCCAGCAAGGAGAAATATATGGTAACCTTTATGGAATCCTTGAAGAAAGGATCCGCGGTAAAGAGCCGGATGTAGTTTTCCAGACCGATAAAGACCGGATCCGGAGCCCCCTTGCCCCATTTGAAGAAGCCCAGCACAAACATGCTTGCAAGGGGCAGGTAGGTAATAAAGATCAGACCGATAATCGATGGAGCCAGGCAGATCCAGGCCGCCCGCGACTCAGCCTTTAAAGTCTGGTTTGTAATTCCTGCTCTCCTACTCAGTAGACGCATGCATTTATCCTCGGTATCACACTAAACTCGAAGGGAAGCGCCCGGATCGCCCGAACGCTTCCCTGTTACGTCGGGCCTGTGCCCGATCACAAAAAACCGGGCCCGCCGCTTATCTTTTAGAAAATCAGCCGTCTCCCCTGAAGGCAGCGACCAGGCTCGTATATCCATCGTCAATGGCTTCTTCCGCCGTCTTTGCCCCGGTCCAGACATCTCCCAGCAAGGAGCCAAGGAGGGTGTTGAAATCGACGGTGTTGTTTACATAATACCATGCCGTCGATCTGGAATACTCCCGCGCATAGTCAACAACCGCGGGTTTATACTCCTCGTAGGGAGGAAAGTTCGGGTTATCTATCCATTTTCGTATGAGATCTTCATCGGTGTACCATTTTTCAAGAACCGGCATCCAGATACCCGCTTCTATCAGGGCCCAGCTGTTTTCTTCCCTGGAATACCATTTTACCCAGTCCATGGCCTCCCCGGGGTTCTCGGACTGGCTGAAGACTACGTTCGGGCCGCCGGTACAGATTGTGACCTTCTCCTTCATGTAGGGCAGAACGGCTACACCGTAATTGAGGCCCTCTTCCCGGGCGGAGGCAAGACAGGTACCCACGTTCCATGCGCCGTTTGTTGTCATGGCGCAGGTGCCGGCGATAAGGGAACGCTGCACACCGTCATCGGAAAGGCCCGCGGACAGGGGAGCCACCTTGTGAACCAGGTGCAGGTCCGCTATCTTCTGGATTGCCTCGACCGCGGCGGGCCTGTTTATACTTACCGAAGATCCGTCCTTACTGTAAAATCCGCTGCCGTTGCTGAGGCACCAGACCTCGAGCTGCCAGGTCAGATTCTCCACCATGCAGCCGTACTGCACGATATTCATGGGATCAAAAGCGGGAGATTTGGCGTTGTTGCCGTCGGCATCCAGGGTCAGGAGTTTTGCAGTATCCACAAATTCATCCCAGGTCCAGGCGTTTTCCGCGCTGACGGGGGGATACTCCACCCCCGCGGCATCGAACATGTCCTTGTTGTAGTACAGAACAAGAATTTCATTCGCCGCAGAATAGGCCACCGGTTTTCCCTCATACTTGAAGGTTATGCTCTCCAGGGGCTTGGAGTCACCCGATCCGTACATACCGGAAACATCTGCAAGCAGTCCGTTCTCCGCAAACTGCAGTACCCCTGCTTCGTTCATGATGCCGCAATCCGGCAGGGAACGGGCGGTGGCCAGGGTGTTGAGTTTGGTTACATAGGTGTCGTGGGGTATGGACATGATCTCGACTTCAATCCGGTCCTGGCCGGCGTTGAACGTGTCGGCAACGCCCTGAACCGCCTCTCCCTCGTCAGGGGTCCCCCAGTAGGAATAGGTAATCGGGACCTTCCCGTCAGCCTGTGCCGCATCCTGTGAGCCGCCTGCCAACGCCAGGGGGACCATGATCAGGCAGAACAGAAAAAGCGCAGATAGTCCTTTCTTCATCATCTTCTTGTACCTTCCTTTCAAAATATTTTACACAACAACCGAAGGGTTGCGTATTTTTGTTTTACAGCCTCTGTTTCTGCCAGACCAGCATTTCTCCCGGAGTCCTGTTGCACCACAGGCAATAGGGAACCGCCGTTATCGAGGTCTCTCCCAGGGTGAAGTTGGGGCTTCCGTACAAGGACCCCACCCCGCTTGAGAACCGGAAGCCCGGGTATTCGAGCTTCGGCAAGGCCCCCGGCAGACTGCTCAGGCTCTCCCCACGGCGGACCTCAATATCGGGAGCAAGCGCAAAGGAGGCCAGGTTATCGCCGTTATCCGCCTCTTCCAGACAATAGACAAAGGGGCCCAGCATAAGGGCGGTTTTTCCGGCATTCACCCGCACCCTGTCACTGGCGGCTACCCACCGGGGAGCGATATGCAGGTCCATCAGGATCTCACCGGGTGTCTCGAGATCAATGAGGGCATAGGAATTCCGGATTTCCGGCTCACAGACCTTCCCGTCCACCCGGAACGCGGGATTCTCGGCATAAGAGGGAACACGAATACGAAGATTGACCGGTCCATCGCTGCTTATCCGAACGGTCCCACGGTGCACAATGTCCGCCTCCATGCTGATCCGCACTGGCCGCTGTCCACCCTGATACTCTGCCCGGGAGGAGATAAACTGATGAATGCAGAGAGTCCCCTCATCCTCGGCATAGATGTACTGTCCCAGGGAGGCCAGGGTCCGGGCCACGTTGGTAGGACAGCAGGCCACGCTGAACCATTGCTGGCGTACAGGTTTTACATGGGCCATGGATGAGTAGGGCAAACAGATTTCCGGCCAGACCTCCAGGGGATTGACGTAAAAATAGCGGAGTCCGTCAGCACTGATCCCCGCCAGAACCGTGTTGTAGAGCGCCTTCTCCACTGCGTCGTAAAAGGAGGCATCGCTGCTAAGGGCGGCCATCCTCTGCCCAAACATCATCAGTCCCACGGAGGCACAGGTTTCGCAGTAGGCGCTGCCGTTGGGAAGATCATAATCCGTTGTAAAGCGCTCTAAAAAACCTGATGAGCCGATCCCGCCGGTAATGAACATCCTTTTTTCCGTAACACTTTTCCACAAAGCCAGGGACGCTTCCGCGAGCTCCGTATCATCGCACTCCCGGGCAAGGTCCGCCATGGCGGCGCACATGTATATGGCCCGAACCGCGTGACCTTCTATACTGCGCTGCTCTACCGGCGGCATATGGGCCTGGGCGTATTTAAGATCGAAATCATCGAGCTCCGGAAAAATACCCGTATTCTGGTTCTGATTCAGCTCCTGGATAAAATAGTTCGGTTCCCTTCCCCGCTGATGAATAAAGTATCTGGCAGTCTCAAGATACCGGGGATCCTGCGTAACACGATACAAACGGATAAGAGCCAGTTCGATCTCCTGATGGCCGGGATAGCCGTGAATCTGCTCCCTCCCCGGACCGAAGGTGTCCGAAATCAGGTCGGCGAAACGGATTGCTGCATTCAGAAGCTTTTTCGAACCCGTGGCGTTGAAATAAGCCACCGCAGCCCCGATCAGATAGCCCGCACAGTACAGTTCGTGACCTTCCCGCAGGTTGGACCAGCGCTTCCGGGGTTCAACAAGAGTGTAATATGTATTCAGGTACCCGTCGGGCTGCTGTGCCCGGATGATCAGGTCGATCGCCTCCTCTGCCAGGGGAACAAAAGCACTTCCCTTTCCGCTCTCTATACTGTAGGAGACCGCCTCAAGCCACTTGTATACATCGCTGTCCTGAAATACCGCACCGTAAAACTCTCCGTCCATCTCTCCGGCGACGATCCGGAAATTTGCAAGACAATGGGAGCGCTCGGTACCCTCAATGCGGTCGTTTAATATATTCCACTGATACGGCAGAACCTTTTCCGCAATCATATTGACGTAGTGTCCGAAAAGAGGATCGGTGATCTCAACTCTGTTATGACCCAGCGGCCGGTATCCTTTCTGCATCTGCCTCATACTCCTCAAGTTGATGTTAAACGTTTAACTTTCTAAACCAAAATATATCGTAAAACAGCCATCCTGCTCTCCGAATATTAAACGTTTACCCTCATATACTCATCATATACCTGCCAAATCCTTCTGTAAAGGAAATTTTTAAAATTCCAACGGTGATTTTAATCACTTTACGGCTTTTGATGTTAAACGTTTATATGATATAGTACAGTATGGCAACAATCAGAGAGATCGCCGACTGCGCGGAGGTTTCCATCGCCACCGTCTCCAAGGTTTTGAACGGTCTGCCCGGGGTGAGCCGTGAGACCCAGGATACAGTAATGGCGGCGGCAAAGCGGCTGAAATACAGACCTAATCTGAACGCCCGGAATCTGAAGATGGGCATGAGCCGCACCCTGGGTATCATTGCCGAGGATCTGACGGTATTTAACACCCCCGGTATAGTGGACGGTATCGGCGTCTGCTGCGATACCCGGAACTATCACTACATTCTGGGCAACCTGCGCTTCAACAAACGTTTCCATCACGATCCGGGCTACGGTAAAGAGAAAACCGAACTGGTTATGGACATGATGGACGAGATGCTCTCCAAACAGGTGGACGGCATTCTCTACATCGGATGCCACAGCCACATAGTCGCACCGGTATCCGAACAGAAGGAAACCCGCTTTGTCTGTGCCTACTGTTTCAGCGAAGATCCGAACATCCCCGCCGTCAACTACGATGACCGGGAGGCAGCACGGAAGGTCGCAGAACTACTGATCAGCAAAGGGCACCGGAAAATCGGAATCATCGCCGGTCCCAAGGACTCCTTCCACACCAACAATCGCCTTCTTGGTTTCCAGGAGGCCCTTTACGAGAAGAATATCCCCTACAATCCCCACCTGACCCGTTATGGTGACTGGGAACGGGACCAGGGCTTTGCCAACGCCCCCTCACTGCTGGCGGAAGGAGTCACCGCCATCTTTACCCAGAACGACCTTATGGCCATGGGAGTCATAGACTACTGCAACCAGAACGGGATAGAGGTGGGAAAGAACCTGGCCCTCATCGGCTTTGACGACCGGGAAATCGCTTCGGTCTGCCGACCGAGCCTTTCGTCAGTCTCGCTGCCCCTTTTCGAGATAGGACACACCGCGGCGGACATTATGCTGGATATGATCGAGAAGGACAGAAAGCCCGAGAGTCACGAGATCCTCCTCGGCTGCAGTATTGTGGAACGGGAATCGACCTCTCCCTGAGTTGTTCCGCCGGATCATTTTAAGTATATTTGCCGGACCATGAACACCTCCAAAAAAATTGCCATCCTGGGATGCGGAAAGCTCTCGGGGATTGTCGTGCATGCCCTGAACAGCGGACTCCTGCCGGAATACCGGATAGTCGGCCTACTATCAAAATCAAAAAACAGCGCGGAAAAGTTGGCGCAGCAGCTGCGCGGAGGAAACAGCGATTGCAGGGTCCGCGAAAATCAGGAGGAACTTTTTTCCCTCAACCCGGATTATATCATCGAGGCTGCATCCCCCGCCGCAATGAAGAATATAGCCCTTCCGGCCCTCAGACGGGGAATATCGATCATAAGCCTCTCAATCGGAGCCCTGGCGGACAGGAGCTTTTATGAAGAAGTTCGCAGAACAGCAGCAGAGAACAATGCAAAGGTGCATCTGGTCTCCGGTGCCATCGGAGGCTTCGATGTTCTGCGCACGGCTTCTCTGATGGGCCCCTGCAAGGCTTCCATTTCGACGGAAAAAGGTCCCGATTCCCTGAAGGGAACGGAGGTTTATTCTGATTCCCTGCACAAGGAAAGGCGCCGCGTCTTTTCCGGGAATGCGGTCCAGGCCATAGAGCTGTTTCCCACCAAGGTAAACGTGGCAGTCGCCGCTTCCCTGGCCTCCGTGGGACCCGAAAACATTGAGGTTTCGGTTACCTCCACCCCGGAGTACCTGGGGGACGATCACCGTATAGAGATATCAAATAGCCAGGTGCGGGCGGTAATCGACGTCTACAGCGAGACCGCGGAAATCGCCGGATGGAGCATCGTCAACACTCTGCACAACCTGGCCTCCCCCATCGTTTTTTAGGCGTTTTTGTTCAGATAGTCCTGTATATTCGCCAGGACCTTTTCGCTCAGCCGGTCGAAAGCCTGCATGGTCCGTCCGGTGGAAACCTGCACGCAGAATACGTTGGGATGGTCCAGAAAGCGGGGATCTCCTAGGGCCCCCAGGGTATCGCAGTAACAGCGGTTTTCCCCGTCTATCCAGCGGGAAAAGGGTTCCTCGTCCCAGGCGGGGGAAAGCCCTGTATTAAACAGGATTTTTTTGTTTCCCAGGGCGGAAAACTCCTCCTCATGCAGGAGCACGGTGTTTCTGTTCAGGCAGGCAAAGAGCACCTCGTTTTCCGACAGCAGATCCCGCAAGGGCAGAAAGCGGTAGCCCTTTTCTGCAGCAGCAGGTTTTTCACTGCGGGCAAAATAAGAGACCTCCGCGCCGAAAAAAGCCATGGCATCGGCGATCATGCCGCCGGATTTTCCAAGGCCGATAATGCCCGCTTTAAGTCCGGTAATCTCACGGGGCACTCCGCTCCAGGGTTTTGCAGGGCTGCCGTCCTTGTTTTCACCGAAGCCGTGGAAACAGCGGACCAGCTCGCTTACAACGTATTCCACAACCCCCTCGTCGCCGTAGTCCCGTATGCCGGTAACGGTTATACCCCGCTGACGGGCATAGCGGATATCGACGTTGGCGCTCTCCTCGGAATAAAGAGAACAACACATACCAATGTAGCTGACCGCCGGGCACTGCTCCAGGGCCGCGGCGTTCAACCGGGAGGTATAACTCAGAAGAACCGCGTCGGCATCCCCGATGCGTCGCGCGATTTCGTCATCATCGGTGGGGATATCGGGATACTGGATAATCTCTTGTGCGTAGTTCTTAAGCTCCTCCTCGGCAGAGGGTGTCAGGCTTACAGGTTCGATTGCCACCAGTTTCTTGAACATGGATGCCTCCGTACCGCATAACTCTACGGGTTTTTATTCTTCCTGTCGACCGGGACAAGGGTCCCCACTGATGGTTCATGCGTAGCACTTCGCCGATAGGTGATAGTGCAACACGAAGTTTTGCGAAGCAAACCGAAGTGTATGCGCAGAGGGGTAATTAACTGATTGCTTTTGCGTATGTGCTGGAACCGGACTTTTTATCATAGTAAGATTATGTGTTTTTTCTATCTTTGTTCTCTACCCTGCTTCACCCTGTTTTATGAGTGCAGCGCTTCTCCATTGTACCCAATATTATCAGTGTTCATTAGGGGTTTAGTTTTTCCCTTCGCAGGTTCATCGTCACGGGGGGAGTAGAGCTCCCCTTTTTTAGTCGGCTGCATAAAAGATTATAAAGGATGGGCCATGTGGCCCGTCCTTCTTGTTTTCTACTTGACGCAATGTCGCTTTTGTGCGACACTATCCTATGATTGCTCAGCCTATAAGAATTGTTATCTTTCAGGATCCTAAAAATAGCAAGGAACCTTTTGCTGAGTGGGTTTCCAGTATTGCTGGAACCGATCGTGCACGTATCTTCACTCGTTTGGATCGAGTTGAACAAGGAAATCTGGGCGATTATAAATCGCTTGGTGATAATCTCTTTGAATTGCGGTTTACCTTCGGACCTGGATACCGTGTTTATTTTGGGATGGAAGAGAAAAGCCTTATCCTGCTGCTTGCAGGCGGGTCAAAAAGTACACAGGACAGGGACATCAAGAAGGCACGCCAGTATTGGGATATTTACAGAAGGGAGAATTAGGATGCGAGAATATAGGAACTTTGTCAAAGATGTTGTAAAAGACTCAAACGAATCTTCGCTCTACCTGGAAGCAGCATTAGAAGAATATGAACACGATGGCAATCTGTCTGCTTTTCTTAAGGCCATACGTACAGTCGTCGATGCTCAAGGCGGCATGACTATTCTTGCTGAAAAAACTGAATTAAATCGTCAGCACCTTTATCGTTCTTTATCAGAAACTGGCAATCCCACTATCCGTACCTTAAATGCTGTTCTTCTTGCGCTTGGTTTAAAGCTAAGTATTCAGAAAGCGTCGTAATTAATTTATCTTGTTTTATTACGTATCGCCGAATGTATGATTATTGGAGCAGTCATTCCGGGGTACCGGGATGCAGTCGAGTAGCCCAGGGGGATTTCACCCCGAGGCTCTCACAGAACCGTACATGACAGTCTCCCATCATACGGCTCTTCATAATCAGCCAGTTCAACATAATTTCCATTCCCAGTAGGCCAAGAGTTTAGGATCCCGGCGTGCTATATTTGTTATGAACGCACGGGCTTTGCACCAACTCCTCTTTAATCGTTTGAACTTGTTCTTCGCCCATTTGATTAATGCCGTGTGAAACATCAGACAGATCGACTTCATTTCCGTTTTCCCAAACGCACCATAGTACAATAACCATCCCCGCAGCTTTGGGTTATAGTTCTCCACCAGCTGCGAAAGTGATCCCCTCGTTTGTGCGTGCACTCTCCAGCTTCGGATCGTGGCCCGTATTGATGCCGTAGCCTTACGGCTAACGGCAGGCGAGAAACTCACAAACATTTGACCATTACTATTCTTCACCTTGCGGGGCCTAAAGGTAAAACCGAGAAAATCAAATGATGTTTCCCGATATTCCCCTCGACGATTGTCATCCTTACAGTACACAATCTTGGTTTTCTCCGGATGAACGGTCAACAGACACGCTTGAAATCTCTTTGTGATTTCAGTCAGAAGCTCTTCTGCCTCTTCCCTGGTTCTGCAATGCACTACCAGGTGAGTGGCCCCGGGGAATCGCACCCCGAGGCTCTCGCAGAACCGGACTTGAACCTCTCGGCTCATCCGGCTCCCATTATCCAGCCGCTGGTCGAATCTTCCACACATGCCAATGGTGAAATAATTTTGCATCTCTTTTGGCGATGCTTCCAAGCCAATGGGTTGCTCGTCTTTGATGTCTTAGTTTCTTGAACTTCCGTCTGACCCATTTTACTAATGCCCGGTCAACATGTCTTAATACCGAGTACATCTCCGATTTGTAAAAGCGTCCGTAATACTGCATCCATCCCCGTATTACAGGATTGAACATCCTCGACAAATCTTCCAGGGATTTTTCATTCTTTAAGTGCATTCTCCAACCCCTGACGGTCTGTCTCATTGCTTTCTTTGCCTTGTTACTCACTGCGGGTGTAAAGTTGATAAAGTGCTTTCCATACCGATTTTTGGATCTTCTTGGACGGAATGTATACCCCAGAAAATCAAACGATGTATGCTCATACCTTTCTTTTCGATCATCATCTTTACAATAGACGATCTTGCTTTTCTCCGGGTGTATCTCCAGTTTGCATTCCTCAAACCGTTCTCTCAAGCTTTTGTACAGTTCTTCCGCAGCTTGCAGGTTTCTGCAGTGCACAACACCATCATCAGCGTAGCGGGTAAACGGCTTGTCCGGGTGGGTTCTATCCATCCACATGTCAAAAGCATAATGGAGAAACAGGTTTGCCAGAACAGGACTGATAACACCCCCTTGGGGAGTGCCTTTTGTCCGCTTTACTACTGTTCCATCAGCCTTCTGGAATGGTGCTTTAAGCCACCTCTCAATATAGAGTATCACCCAGGGGATGTCCGTATGCTTCCTTACTGCTTTCATCAGCAGGTCATGGTCAATGTTGTCAAACAAGCCCTTGATATCATACTCCAGCACCCAGTTATACCTCCAGCATCGTTCTCTCGTAACTGCCACCGCGTTAATTGCCGATTTTCCTGGCCTGTATCCATAAGAATCTTTATGGAAATGCGGTTCAACTTCCGGTTCAAAGTAGATCTTTGCGACCATCTGCGCCACTCGATCCGACACTGTCGGTACTCCCAACACTCGATTTCCGCCCTGCTTCTTGGGTATCTCCACTGCTTTCACGGCCGGGGGAAAATAGCTTCCCGATGACATCCGATTCCAAATCTTGTATAGGTTATTCTTCAGATCGGTTTCAAATGCATCAAGGCTCTCATTGTCTATACCAGCCTTCCCCTTATTCGCTTTTACTCGTTGAAATGCCTCCAGCACCGTGTGCCTGGATATCTCGTACGACTTTGCTTTGTCCATTGGCTCCTCCCTTTCGGTTGACCAGCTTCCAAAGCTGGATAATACAGCTTCTTCGCTCCACTCCCATTACAGAAGCTTCAGCACTACAAGCTGTTCCGCCCCTATACTCCGCATTGGTACTCTCACTCTTGTGGGGCTTCCACTTGATTTTCTCCCTTCTCATCGGAGTCGTAGGTTCCCAAGTTCTCAACTGAAGCCTGTACCACGTTCACGCCATCTCCATGCCGGCCACCGTCTGATCAGTAAGCAGGTTCCTTCCAGACTTATCCCGGGCTAACGACTACTTCCCGGTTTTGATGACATCCCTACGCTTTCGACACTTTATCAATGGTTCACGGGTGTTCGTCTCCATTGGTACATACCTGACAGAGTCTTGCTCTGCCTTTTTCCATAACGCTCACTACCATGGCTTTTGGCCACAGCAGCTTATGGTGGTTTGAAGCCTTCACCTGCATGCCGGCTCCGAGGGGCCCTCCCTCATCTTCAGTTAAACATGACAGTTCCTCCTTTCGGCGAATTGCTGTCTTCTTGGCGCACCATCATCCGCATACCGTGCAAATGGGTTCGTTGTATGATTACGCTTCATCCATTCGTCAAACACATAATGCAGAAACAGATTTGCCAACAACGGACTGATTACGCCCCCCTGCGGAGTACCAACCTTCCGTTCAATGACTGTGCCGTCTTCCCTTACCGCCGGTGCTTTTAGCCAACGCTCAATGTAAAGCACAACCCAACTTGGCACAGCATGATGCCTCACCGCCTTTAGTAACAGCTCATGATCAATGGTGTCGAAAAAGCCCTTGATGTCCACATCAATGACCCACGAGTACTTCCAACACCGCTTCCGGGTTATCGCTACTGCCTGATGGGCCGATTTGTTCGGCCGGTATCCATAGGAATCAGGATGAAACAATGGTTCAAGAATCGGTTCAAGATAGCGTTTCGCTGTCATTTGTGCGACACGATCCAGGACCGTCGGGATGCCCAACGGTCGCAATCCGCCTCCTTTCTTGGGTATGTCCACCCGCCGGACGGCTTCCGGGAAGTAACTGCCGGATGACATCCTGTTCCAGAGCTTGTACATAAGGTCCCGTTCCCGGTCTCTCATGCCCTCCAGCGTCATTCCGTCAACTCCTGCGGCTCCCCCATTTTTCCATACCAGCTGATACGCATCCCATAGCTCGCGCTTTGAGATGCTGTATGGCTTTGTCTGTTCCAATAACTCCTCCCGTTTCCGGTTGATCACCGGTTCAGACTGATTATGTCAGCCCCTTCGCTCCATACCTATTACGGGTACTTCAGCGCTATTACAGGCTGATCCGCCCCTGTATCGTGCATCGGTACTTTCATACTACGGTGGGGCTTCCACCTCGTATTTTTCCCTTGCCATCACAACACAGGTTCCCACGTTCCACCGCATAGCCTGCCTTTGGCTCGCGCCGTCTTTATACCGGAGACCATATGCACAGTAATCAGGTTCCCTGCGTACTCATCATGACGTATTGAGCGTCCATCATTTTTGATCTCTTCCGTGACCTTTCGATACCTCTTCGACGGTTCACTTGCGTTCGCCTTCCAAAGACTCACCTGACAGGTTTGTCCTGCCTTTTCCATCAACGCTCACCACCCCGGCTCTTTACCGGAGCAGCTTGTGGCGGTTTGAAACCAGCTCCTGAAAGCCGATTCCGAGGGACCTTCCCTCATCTATGCAGTAGTTGCGAATTCACCTCTTTTTAATTTCTATATTTCAAGGTGCCTTCTCGTGGCACACGCTCAATTCGGTCATTCGGGAACAATAAAGATTCCTGTATAATTTGATCCATCTATTCCAAAATAAAGAGCATGCTCAATCCGTATTGAGGTATTATTTTGAACAATTATTCTCTCATAATCATTTTTATTCATAATTTGTATTAGAAACATCTTCTGATCTTGAGGGGCTCCAACATCTTTAGAATCAATAGGGGATATTACTACATTTTTTATAGGATTATTACTGACCCATATAACAGAGTCCTTTGTCTTTTTAGGTTTAAATACCTGATTTTCCAGCGATACCTCTTCATATTCGTATGAACGATTTTCTAGATAAACAATATATCCGGAGTACTCATTTCCACTCATACTCACCGTCATAGAATCTCTTTCTTCATCGACAACAATATAGATCTGTCCAACCTCTTGCGTCATATCAGAACTATACAAAACTGGCGAAGCTTTTGATAAATAGGATTTTTGGACTTCGATATTCTTAAACCAATCTGGCGATTTATCCTCATAAGGTTTCGGCTCCCAAATGAAAAACCTGTATGCAAAGAAAGGGAGCGCAATAAAGAAATAGTATATCCAGAATATCCTTGGCTTCTTGTGTGACTTACCTTGACTCATTGTATTCCTTCCAGTAATCAATCGAATCGGTTGGTATCGATGTAGGTCTATTATCCTCGTATTGCGGTATTTGTCCGCCTCGCCCGCCCATTCCTTCGCCAGCGTACATCCGAAAATCATCTTTTATTTTCTTAACTTGCTCTGCATCATACTGTTTGTTAGTGACTATCTCACGATCCAGGAGTTCTCTTCCAAGACGCTGCTCAATTTGTTCATTCGGTGAAGGAGGATGGTGTATCATTAAATATCATCACTGTACAGCCGAAAAACTGTAAGCGTCAAATAATCCGTACCTTCCTGGATCTCTAAACCAGGCTTACACTGCATTCAATAAGGAGAGCAGGAATGAAGAAATCCAGTTTCTCTTTTCCTTTTTTTCAAGGAGCAACTCTTATACCTATTCATATAAAAAATCCTATTATTATTTTTCCATCGGGATAGGATTTACATCAATATTTATGGAGCTGACTGATTAATACTAATGATAACAATAAGTGCTCCTAATATCGCCAATCCTATTATTATTATAATTGACCTTTGGGAAATATCATCAATTCTCCGTAAAATATATAAACGTACAAGGAAACCAATAGGCACAACCAATAAAAACCCCAACAAGATAAATACATCACTAATATTCTCCATCTATTATCCCCTGCATTACGCTTTGAAATTGTTCATCACCTCTTCCATTTAGTATATTACGAAGAGAGCGGCCCCACGAATTAAACGAAATACCTTTTTCCTCAAGATTGTGCTCGAAAAATGCGTTCGCACCTATTGCAAAAGCACTGGTACGCGCAATCGCTTCTTTATCAGATCCGCAATTCCTAAGAACACCCGTCCTGAAACTTGATAAAAATATATGCATATTTCTATCGGTTTTTCTGTCACTGGTAACTGAACTTAAAGCCGGTGAGGAGTTCATTGCAAGTCCTGCAAGAGTAAGTGCAGTCGAAAAAGCTTTTGATGCCGCTGCTGCAGGTACAAAAGTAAGAATATCCATAGCTAGGGAGGCACCATTTGTCCTTCCAATTCGTGTATCGTACGCCTTCCAACGAGCTAATCTTTCGTTGTAATTTGAATCTAAATTATCGACAGCGAAAGCTATTCTCTGACGTTGTTGATGAAAAGGTAGTAGATTGGATAACCCATCAAGAAGGTAATTTAAACCTGGGTTCTTAGAGCCATAATGAGTTCCAATACTATAACTGATAGAACCATCAATCCTATCGATGAAGCCCCATATCGCATATGCCCCCGTCGGATCAACATACTTCACCGGATTATTACTCACATAACTATACCAGTTCGTCGCCTCAACTATACTGTATCCCTGTCTCGGCTTCTCGTCTTGTCCCATCGGATTCATCAACTGGTACCCTGCAGGGTCCCCGCTCATCCACCTGCTCGTCTTCGGATCCATATACCGCGCCCCGTAATAATACAGCCCCGTCTCCTCGTCCCACTCCTTTGCGGTAAATCGAAAAGGTATGTAGTTGTAACTTGCTGTGGCCTCATCCTCCTGTATCTCGATCCACATCTCACCGTAGGGGGTATACTCGATCCTCTCGTAGGGGTTGCCTTGAGGGTCGGTGATGCAGTGGGCGCTTCCCAAATGATCAGGATGGTAGTAGTAGGTGTTAACGTCCTCATAGGGAGTCCCTCCTGTGGAGGGGTTGCTCAGGCGGGTTACGATGCGCTCCTTTCCCACGTAGATGTGCTTGGCCCGCCGGAAGCTGCCTGAGTCGGCGGTTTCCGTCCACCATTCGTTAAAGTAGAGGGTTTCGCCGCTTATGCCTTCGGTGTAGGAGCCGTCTCCTGCGTACTTGGTGGTGCGCTTGCCGTCGGCATCGTACAGATACTTCACGCTCTTTCCGTTGGATGTAAGGACGCTCTTTAAGCGGTTCTCCGCGTCCCAGCTGAAGCTGCGGATGTACTCGTTCTCGCTTCCGCTTTCCACCTCGTTGATAAAGCCGAAGGCCTGGTCGGCCCGGCGGACATCCCCGATGGTACTCAGGTTCGGGGCTTCATGGGCGGAGGACTGGCCTTCAGGCAGCGTCGATTCCCGCGTTACGTTCCCGTTGGCGTCGTAGCTGTAGTAGAGCTCCCCGATCTTCGTTGCACGGTGCGGCCGATTCTCATCGTACTCATAGTTCAGCTCGTAATTCAGGGGCCGGACCGAGGCCGAGGGGACTCTCGTTTCGGTGCTGGTCTTCTTCAAGATATTCCCCAGGCCGTCGTAGCTAAAGCTCTGGCTGTAGCGATCGGTCCAGCTGGTGTGACCGGAGGGTTTGTTCACGTAGGTTCCTTCTGCACTCACCAGCTGGTAGAGGCCGTCGTAGCTGTAGCTCTGGGTGCTTGAGTACCTGCCGCTTGCGTCTGTCCGCTCCTCGATGTTTCCCACATCGTCAAAGCTGTAGCTCAGGTTCTGCAGGTTCCGTCCCCACTGGTTTTCCGTGCTTAAAGTACTGAGCCAGCGGCGTTCGGGGTCGTAGGTATAACGGGTCACGTCCCCGTTGCCGTACTCAAGATAGGTCCGCTGGCCGAACTCGTCGTAACCGATTCTTTCGACGAATACGGTCGTGCTTCCGTTTGGCCGTACGCCTTCAACATGAATCACCTGCCCGCCTTCGTCATAGTCGTAGCGGATCTCCTCTCCGTCAGGATACCTCACGCTCTCCATCTGTCCCAGGTAGTTCGACTGGTACTCGATGCGGGCCTCCCGGGTGGTCGACAGGGGGTCAAGACGCCTCAGGGTCCTGTTCTCGGCAATAACCTCACCCATTTTTCCGTACTCGTAGTCGATGCTCCCTGATTCATCGCTTCTGCTCACCAGCCGTCCTGCCCCGTACTCCGCGGCCGCGGCGGCCGTCCCGTACCGGTAGCTCACGTCCATGGCGGGGTCGGGGTAGCGGATGTGTATCAGTCGTCCCAGGCCGTCGTACTCGTAGTTGACAGCACCGCCTGTTTCCCGCAGTACGGCGCTCACCTTCTTTACAAGACGTCCTGCCTCGTCGTAGCTCAAGGTCGTGCGTCCGGTGTCAGCCGACTCCAGGGTGGTCTGAAGGCCCCTCAGGTCATACTCATATTCCGTTCTGTACTCAGGTGATCCGCTTACATTTTCATCCCGTATCACCGCTTCGCACAGCTGCCCCAGCACATCGTAGCTGTAGGCGCTCTTCATGAGCAGGGTGGATTGGTACTTCTTCCGCAGTTCAACGACCCTCCCCCGCTGGTCGCTCAGGGTTTCTGTTACCCGCCCCTCCGGGTCCGTGCTGATGGTACGGGGAAGGCCTTCTTCTATGCTGTACTCAGTGGTCATTACCGAGCCGTCCGGCAGTTCCACCCGTACGGGCCTGTCCAGAATGTCGTAGTCCGTCACCGTCCCGTTCTGCATGATGGAGGGATCAGGGTCATCAGGACCGATGCTGAACCCGGGCTGCCCCTCTTCGATGCTCCGTCCTTTTTTGTCGTAGCGGACTGCTCCGCTTACGTTCCAGCCTGTTTCGCCGGTTCCGTTTTCATCGGTCATCACACCGCTCTTTGCGCTGTAGATTGTTCGGCCAAGGCCGTCGATTGCTATAATCGTCCGGAGGGTCTCCTCGTTTTCAGGGTCCGTGCTGATCTTGTTCTCTGTTATGCTCCGCCGGTACGCATCCCCGGCATGCTCGTAGGCGTAGTGTACTGCCGGGATGCTCTCATCGTAGGGGGTGTAGACGGCAGTCAGCCGTCCGTAGCGGTCGTATTCGCTCCTTTCGGTCAGGCCGTTGGCATCGGTGCGTTCGGTCATTACTCCCAGAGTATAATCCCAGGCCATTTCCGTTGTATACCCGGCTATGTCGGCTCCGGAGGTTTCGATCTGTTCCACAAACTGATCAAGGGTATCGTCGTAGGTGTAGAGGACAGTGGTTCCCAGGGGATCGACAATACTCCTTACAAGGCCGTTGTCGGTCCAGGTGAGGGCCGTTGTAAAGGAGGTATCCTCGTCTTCCCAGGTCGTAAGGCTTACCAGGTGTCCTGTGTCATCGTAGCTTCCCTCACGGTGCCGCAGGGTATTTCCGCTCTCTCCTCCGCTTTTTACGACAAGCCCGGTCGGAAGGCCCACGCAGTAGCGATCCTGGGTCAGTACGGTACTCCTGTCGTAGTCAATCGAGAGCCGGAGGGTATCCTCATCGCTGCCGCTTTCGGTGGTCTCTCTCATGCTGCGGACAAGCCCGTACTCGTCGTAGGTGTAGTTCTTGGTAATCGTTGAGCCCTCATAGGGGCCGCTTGTCTTTTCCCATTGCGTCGTCCGTTCCTCTGTCAGTTGCGGGAACACCGAGCCGACCTGCAGGTTTTTCTCGTAGACCGTCCCCCGGCCGACATGCTTCGTCGCGTAGTATACCGGGACAGAGTCGTAGCTGCGTTCGGTACGGCGGTACACAAAGCCGGATTCGTCCAGTACTTCCTGCTCCAGCATCAGGCCCCGATGGGCGTAATCTGTTGTGTCGTACAGGGTCACTGTTTTCTGCAGGTCCCCCACGTCTCCCCGTGTTTTCGTTACCCTTCCGTAGCCCAGAAACTGGCGGTCCCAGCGGTCGTACTTTCCATGGTCGTAGGAGTATTCCGTCCTGTAGGCGTGCTCGCCGCAGGCCGTCTCGTCGCCCTCCCGGCCGTCGTTCCAGCTTACCGAACTCAGGAGCCAGCGGTGATTCGGCTGGCTGACTGTGTGTCCGGATGCTGTATACTCAAGGTCGCAGGCTCCGCCCTGGGGCAGCTGTACACTTTTCAGCAGTCCCGCCTTTCCGGCCAGGTTCGGTTTTACCCGCAGAAATGCGTCTCCGGGATACTTCATTATGTGGTCCGGAAGGCCGTCTCCGGTAACATCGCGCATCATTACCCGGCCGCTGGTCGTCGCGTAGGAACCGTTCATTCCCGGGTTTATCGTCAGACTCAGCAGGGTAAAGCGGTAGGATGTTGAAAGATTAAAGCCCAGGTTCACGTTCATCCCCATCTGGTAATCCAGCACATCCTTCATGCGGAAGGGATCCACGTACTCGGACAGTTCGTTCTCTTCAGGATCAATTCCATTAACCCGTATTGCTCCCGCCGCCGAGCCGGGGAAGCTCAGGTTATTCGCTATCTGCCTCAGGTCGCTCTCCAGGTCGGCATTTAAATCCATACCGGTTCCCCATTCCGGGCGATACAGGCGGATTTCCGAGGGGCTGAAACCGCTTCCTGTGTTCACCCGTACTCGGAAGAAGCCTTCGTCGTTGTCCTTGTACCGCAGATTCGCACGGATGTAAGAACGGGTCGTATCGACCCGGATTTGCGCGGATTTTTTATTTTCCGGCGGCATCCCGACCACTAAATTGACGGTAAAACACGCTTCTTAGGATTCACTACAACGACAATTTCGTGGTCGGAACGGGCTTTCCGGGGCTCCGCTATCGCTCCGGCCTCCTCCCCCGCTACTATTTTTTCCCGGTCAAAAATAGTAGCGGGGTGCGGGGTCCGCCTTCGGCGCCCCTGCAATCCCTTGCCGAATGTGTCATTAAAAACCGTTTTGCATTTTTAAATCAGCTAATCTGCTAACAAAAAATACCTGCGCACGGCAGTGTTCCTTAGAATCCGTGCGAATCAGGAAGAAATCTGCGCGAATCTGCGGTATGCGGTTCTCTCCTGGCTTTTTCCATTGTACTTCCCGCTCCTCGGTGTCAAGAACTTCAGCAAGTCGCTTCGCGATTCTTGACACCTCCTCGCTTACGAAGGTGCAGAAGAAAAAACCAGGAGGTTTTCACTATGTCAACTTTTATTCACAAGGAACTGTCAAACAAGGTTTTAGGGGCTGCGTTCAAGGTGCACTCCGCGTTGGGCGAAGGCTTGCTCGAAAAAGTCTATCAGCGGGCATACGTGCTGGAGCTCCAGGGCCAGGGGCTTTCCGTAGTACAGCAGGCGGCCTTCCCGGTCTTTTATCGCGGGCAGTCCGTCGGTACCTTCCGGGCCGATATGGTTGTAAACAATGCTATCCTCATCGAGCTTAAAGCTGTCTCCCAGGTTACTTCCGGTATGGAATCGCAGCTCTACAACTACCTCAAGCTCTCAAGCTTGCAGGTCGGGTATCTGTTCAACTTCAATGCACCGTCACTTTATTACAAGCGGCTGGTTAATACCCGGGGCCAGCCCCGTTAAAGGGGTACTCTTCTATAATCCGCGCGAATCTGCCTGAAAACTGCGCGAATCAGCGGTATTATGAAGGACGGGCCAAACGGCCCGTCCTCCTGAATTCTCTTCCTTCTCTATTAAATATCAATGAACGATTTTATTACACTCCACCGAATCGATCAATTGGAGCAGACGTCCCGGAAACTTTCCGGGACGCGGCTCAATTTGTTCATTCGGTGGGTTATCACACAACCATGAAAACTCTTTACCATTAGCTCACAATGAGCCAAAGGCGCTTGATCGCTGCTTTCGCGGAAGGCAGCGGCCACAGAATAGAAGGGCCCTCATCCGGGGTGCACGCACGATTGGGCAGCACGGGGGAAAAATCTGCGACCAGAGTAGAGTATGGTTTAAAGCAACTACACAACAGACATATCTGTCCATTTTATAGGGAAATATAGGATACCACCACTTTGGCGTTGAACAAATACATAAAAATCCATTATTATCCGGTTGATTATTAAAGGTTCTTTACTAGTAAACATTTCTTTTAAAAACGGTAACTGTAAATCTTTTTGTTGTAGTCTGGATGGATTGAATAAAACAACATCATCCAACTGATATTGGCAATCTGGAGCATTATCTAAAAGACAAAGATGATTAATAGTTTCTTGTCCAGAAGGCAAAGAATGATCTTGACGGTTTCTGATATCATAAACCTGAACTCCCCATTTATTTGAAGAAATATTTTCAATGATATAAACACCGCCTAAGTCGAGTAAGTTAGGAGACCTATTTGAAGAATCCATATTATAAAGTTGAGAGTAGTCACTCTTTGCCATATCAAAGTATGATTCAAACACTATCCTAACAACGTCACCAACAACATAGTCTCTCTTTTCATTCATTCCACTGGTCTCCCTACAGGATTTGGTACCGGAATAGGTTCAACAGCGATATATTCTGTTCCGCCCCCAGGTAAAGTCTCACCAGTAATATTACTCTCAAGAGGATCGACTGGTTTTGCGGGCGTAGTCTGACCATCATCAACTTGCACCTCATAAAGATACAATTGTTGACTCGGTGCAACATTCGGTAAAGCTAGTTTTTCACGAGCCTCATCTGAACTCATATTTGGATTGTCTGTTAAGAACGTTCCTGGAGGCATTACTCCTCCACGCCAGTTTGGGCTTACAGAATAATGATATAAAGTCTTGCTATTTATAGTTCTTTCACGTGTTTTTGTCTCAGCTCTCGTGGCAGTATTTACTCCAGATTTCACTATTTGAGATAAAAGATATAATTCAACAGCAACCCCAACTCCATAAATAATATCACCAGCAGGGATAGGACCATCAATACCTGCTAACCACCACATTGTAGCAGCCCATTCTCCGGTTTCACCCGTCGGATCCATATACTTCACCGGATTATTACTTACATACGAATACCAATTGGTGGTCTCTACAATTGAGTAGTCTTGCTTAACCCGTAATCCTCCTTCCCCATCAGGTCCCATCGGATTCAACAACTGATACCCCGCAGGATCCCCGCTCATCCACCTGCTCGTCTTCGGATCCAGATACCTCGCCCCGTAATAGTAGAGCCCGGTCTCCTCGTCCCACTCCTTTGCGGTGAATCGAAAAGGTATGTAGTTGTAACTTGCTGTTGCCTCGTCCTCCTGTATCTCGATCCACATCTCACCGTAGGGGGTGTACTCTATCCTCTCGTAGGGATTTCCTTGAGGGTCGGTGATGCAGTGGGCGCTTCCCAAATGATCAGGGTGGTAGTAGTAGGTGTTTACATCCTCATAGGGAGTCCCTCCGGTTGAAGGGTTGCTTAAGCGGGTTACAATTCTTTCTTTTCCCACGTAGATGTGCTTGGCCCGCCGGAAGCTTCCTGAGTCCGCGGTTTCGGTCCACCATTCGTTAAAGTAGAGGGTTTCGCCGCTTATGCCTTCGGTGTAGGAGCCGTCTCCTGCATACTTGGTGGTGCGCTTGCCGTCGGCGTCGTAGAGGTACTTCACGCTCTTTCCGTTGGATGTAAGGACGCTCTTTAAACGGTTCTCCGCGTCCCAGCTGAAGCTGCGGATGTACTCGTTTTCGCATCCGCTTTCCACCTCGTTGATAAAGCCGAAGGCCTGGTCGGCCCGGCGGACATCCCCGATGGTGCTCAGGTTCGGGGCTTCATAGGCGGAGGACTGGCCTTCAGGGAGGGTTGATTCACGGGTTACGTTTCCGTTGGCGTCGTAGCTGTAGTAGAGCTCCCCGATCTTCCGTGCCAGGTGCGGCCGTTGTTCATCATATTCATAGTCCAGCTCGTAATTCAGGGGCCGGACCGAGGCCGAGGGGACTCTGGTTTCGCTGCTGGTCTTCTTCAAGATATTCCCCAGGCCGTCGTAGCTAAAGCTCTGGCTGTAGCGGTCACTCCAGCTGGTGTGGCCGGCGGGTTTGTTCACGTAGGTCCCGCCGGCGGTCTCAAGCTGATAGAGCCCGTCGTAGCTGTAGCTCTGGGTGCTTGAGTACCGGCCGCTTGCGTCTGTCCGCTCTTCAATGTTTCCCACATCGTCAAAGCTGTAGCTCAGGTTCTGCAGGTTCCGTCCCCACTGGTTCTCTGTGCTTAATGCGCTGAGCCAGCGGCGTTCGGGGTCGTAGGTATAACGGGTCACATCCCCGTTGCCGTACTCAAGATAGGTCCGCTGGCCGAACTCGTCGTAACCGATTCTTTCGACGAATACGGTCGTGCTTCCGTTTGGCCGTACGCCTTCAACATGAATCACCTGCCCGCCTTCGTCATAGTCGTAGCGGATCTCCTCTCCGTCAGGATACCTCACGCTCTCCATCTGGCCCAGGTAGTTCGACTGGTACTCGATGCGGGCCTCCCGGGTGGTCGAGAGGGGGTCAAGACGCCTCAGGGTCCTGGTCTCGGCGACTACCTCTCCCATCTTTCCGTACTCGTAGTCGATGCTCCCGGATTCGTCGCTTCTGCTCACCAGCCGGCCTGCTCCGTACTCGGCGGCCGCGGCGGCCGTTCCGTACTGATAACTCACATCCATACCGGGGTCGGGGTAGCTGATGTGTACCAGTCGTCCCAGGCCGTCGTACTCGTAGTTGACAGCACCGCCTGTTTCCCGCAGTACGGCGCTCACCTTCTTTACAAGACGTCCTGCCTCGTCGTAGCTCAAGGTCGTGCGTCCGGTGTCAGCCGACTCCAGGGTGGTCTGAAGGCCCCGCAGGTCATACTCGTATTCCGTTCTGTACTCAGGTGATCCGCTTACATTTTCATCCCGTATCACCGCTTCGCACAGCTGCCCCAGCACATCGTAGCTGTAGGCGCTCTTCATGAGCAGGGCGGACTGGTACTTCTTCCGCAGTTCAACGATACGTCCACGCTGGTCGCTCAGGGTTTCGCTTACCCGCCCCTCCGGGTCCGTGCTTATGGTACGGGGCAGGCCTTCTTCTATGCCGTACTCAGTGGTCATTACCGAGCCGTCCGGCAGTTCCACCCGTACGGGCCTGTCCAGGATGTCGTAGTCCGTCACCGTCCCGTTCCGCATGTTTGTGGGGACAGGGTCATCAGGGCCGGGACTGAACCCGGGCTGCCCCTCTTCGATAGTCCGTCCTTTCCCGTCGTAGCGGACTGCTCCGCTTACGTTCCAGCCTGTTTCGCCGCTTCCGTTCTCATCGGTCATCACACCGCTCTTTGCGCTGTAGATCGTACGGCCAAGGCCGTCGATTGCGATAATGGTCCGGATGGTCTCCTCGTTTTCAGGGTCCGTGCTGATCTTGTTCTCTGTTATGCTCCGCCGGTACGCATCTCCGGCATGCTCGTAGGCGTAGCGCACTGCCGGGATGCTCTCGTCGTAGGGGGTGTAGACGGCGATCAGCCGTCCGTAGCTGTCGTATTCGCTCCTTTCGGTCAGGCCGTTGGCATCAGTGCGTTCGGTCATTACTCCCAGAGTATAATCCCAGGCCATTTCCGTTGTATACCCGGCTATGTCGGCTCCGGAGGTTTCGATCTGTTCGACAAACTGCAGCAGGGTATCGTCGTAGGTGTAGAGGACAGTGGTTCCCAGGGGATCGACAATACTCCTTACAAGGCCGTTGTCGGTCCAGGTGAGGGCCGTTGTAAAGGAGGTATCCTCGTCTTCCCAGGTCGTAAGGCTTACCAGGTGTCCTGTGTCATCGTAGCTTCCCTCACGGTGCCGCAGGGTATTTCCGCTCTCTCCTCCGCTTTTTACGACAAGCCCGGTCGGAAGGCCCACGCAGTAGCGATCCTGGGTCAGTACGGTACTCCTGTCGTAGTCAATCGAGAGCCGGAGGGTATCCTCATCGCTGCCGCTTTCGGTGGTCTCTCTCATGCTGCGGACAAGCCCGTACTCGTCGTAGGTGTAGTTCTTGGTAATCGTTGAGCCCTCATAGGGGCCGCTTGTCTTTTCCCATTGCGTCGTCCGTTCCTCTGTCAGTTGCGGGAACACCGAGCCGACCTGCAGGTTTTTCTCGTAGACCGTCCCCCGGCCGACATGCTTCGTCGCGTAGTATACCGGGACAGAGTCGTAGCTGCGTTCGGTACGGCGGTACACAAAGCCGGATTCGTCCAGTACTTCCTGCTCCAGCATCAGGCCCCGATGGGCGTAATCTGTTGTGTCGTACAGGGTCACTGTTTTCTGCAGGTCCCCCACGTCTCCCCGTGTTTTCGTTACCCTTCCGTAGCCCAGAAACTGGCGGTCCCAGCGGTCGTACTTTCCATGGTCGTAGGAGTATTCCGTCCTGTAGGCGTGCTCGCCGCAGGCCGTCTCGTCGCCCTCCCGGCCGTCGTTCCAGCTTACCGAACTCAGGAGCCAGCGGTGATTCGGCTGGCTGACTGTGTGTCCGGATGCTGTATACTCAAGGTCGCAGGCTCCGCCCTGGGGCAGCTGTACACTTTTCAGCAGTCCCGCCTTTCCGGCCAGGTTCGGTTTTACCCGCAGAAATGCGTCTCCGGGATACTTCATTATGTGGTCCGGAAGGCCGTCTCCGGTAACATCGCGCATCATTACCCGGCCGCTGGTCGTCGCGTAGGAACCGTTCATTCCCGGGTTTATCGTCAGACTCAGCAGGGTAAAGCGGTAGGATGTTGAAAGATTAAAGCCCAGGTTCACGTTCATCCCCATCTGGTAATCCAGCACATCCTTCATGCGGAAGGGATCCACGTACTCGGACAGTTCGTTCTCTTCAGGATCAATTCCATTAACCCGTATTGCTCCCGCCGCCGAGCCGGGGAAGCTCAGGTTATTCGCTATCTGCCTCAGGTCGCTCTCCAGGTCGGCATTTAAATCCATACCGGTTCCCCATTCCGGGCGATACAGGCGGATTTCCGAGGGGCTGAAACCGCTTCCTGTGTTCACCCGTACTCGGAAGAAGCCTTCGTCGTTGTCCTTGACCACATAATCGGGTAAGCCGTCCCCGTTTATATCCATCAGACGCCCGTTTACCTTTGTCGTCGAACCGCCGTAGCTGAACGAAGATCCGAGCGTCGCCGAGGCCGCTCCGACATCCACTCCGCCCGACAGGGAAAAGGTTCCGCCGAAGGACCCGGTATGGGAGTAGGATATCCCCTGGGTCTCCCCTGACAAGATACTCCCCGCGCTGGCGGCAACCTTTTTCGTTATGGCCGGTCCGGAGAAATCGGCGGTGCCGACAAAGGTCCCGCCGGCATTCAGGTAAGCGTTCAGATCCGATGATCCGGTCACCTGGTCCGGCAGACCGTCGCCGTTTATATCCAGGAGTCCCATGTTCTGGATGCTTTCGGCGGCGGAAACGTTTATTCCTGCAGAACCACTGGTATGTGTTGTTCCATCCTTAACATTCGTATTGAAACTCACTGGACGGCCTTCTTCATCAATCTCGTAGATTCCGCCGCCGGAAGAGCTTCCGATACTCGCGCCGAAGGTTAGTCCGTCATTGGAATTCCGGGTAATGTAATCTGCTATCTTGTTTCCCCGTTCTGCGGCACCAAAGCCGTACCCGGTGCCCGGCCAATAGGTAAAACTGCCGCCATTCCCCTGTTTGTCGAAGCGTACAAGGTCCGGGTAGCGGTCACCATTAATATCCATGAAGCCTTCGTACTGCTGGGTTGTTCCGCGGTTGGAGCCTCCGCTGGCTCCCATTCCGAAGGAGACACCGCCGTTTATGTCCGTAGATTTTCCACGGCTGGTACTTATAAAGGAGAGGGATTGCGAAGGACCGGTACTGCCCTCCTCGTCAAGAGTTATATTCGGAATCGTCCAGTAATAATCGCCTCCGCTGCGGGTGGGCCACATGGTTTCTCCCGTAAGGGCGACGGAAAACTGATACGGCTGATACACCGGGTTGCCATTATCATCGATACTCGTGTCCGTAATTACATCCACCGAACCAATCCAGGTCTCGTCGCTCATGACAAGCTCCTGCCTTCCCCAGGTATGCAGATGGCTGTCTGCAACATCCTCTGCAGGCGGATTCGGATTCAGCTGCGTATAATACGGCGGGGGGGTTACTCCCGTGTTGTCCTTCGCGCTGTAATCCGGTGCGTCTCCCAGCTGATCACTGTTCCATTCATGAAATCCGCTCCATGCGCCGTAATACCAGCCGTACACCCCGCCTTCCAGATACTCCCTGGGTATATTTGTCCCGTAGAGACTCACCAGGCTCGTCTCATCATCCTCAATTTTCGTATCGACAAAATCGTACTCTTTCTCGTCTTCCTCGATTATGCTCGCAACCGAAAAATCGTAGCGGCTGTCGAAAACATGCACATAGCCTGGAACAAGGATGGTATTCCCCTCATCGTCGAAGCGCGGCATACTGACGACCCCGCTCTCTTCCCAGCCTCCTGCGGCCTGCTCTTCATCCCTGCTGACAGGAATTTCATCGCCGGGGCGGGCTTCCACCGATCCCCGTACGGGGAATATCCCGTTCGAAGAGTAGGTCAGGCTCCGCGCAAGCCGCGTCATTACCCGCAATTCCGCCGCCCGGAAGAGCTCTTCTATTAATTCGAAATACTCCGGGTCCGCTTCAGCATCACGGCTGTACATATCATCAGAATTATCCAGGCTGTAAAACGGAAACAGTTCGGCGTATATCCGATACAAATGGAGGGCCTCTGTCAGCTGGGTTTCCTGATCTCCATCCAGATTATCGGCGACCGTGTAGACAGTACTGCCGTCCATGAGGCTGACAGGAGTAAACAGGCTTTCTGAAATGTCCTGGCTGCCGCACAAAGCGCCCACTTCCTCCGCACTCAGGAGCCTCGGCCACAACGTTTCCTCGCCGTCTGCATTCAGAAAACTGAAAAAGAGGCTCGTCGTACCGTTATTGGATTCCACAGCATCGAAGGACGCCCATACGCTGTAGACTGCGGCCAGATCTTCAGCAGAAAGTTCCTCATTCAGCTCATATACACTGTACTCGTCGTCCGCCCCCTGGTTATAGATGACCAGCAGATACGCATCTTCCGGTATGGAGATTTCGGCCAGGGCTGCCTGGGATTGAAATGCTGCGTATTGCCCTGCAGACAAGCGTGCCGGATCGGGTACGCCTGTGCGGCAATCGCTGAAGTATTCCTCCACTGCCGGGCGGTACAGCTCTCCGGGCACCTGTTCCAGCCGATACGACGGTTGTGTAAGTGCGTAGGTATGCCGTACCCCGTCCCGCTCGTAGCGGACACGGATCACCGTATCGGAGGAGGAAATCTCCGTTGTCCGGTAGGCCGTTCCATCTTCGCTGTCGCTCTCATCCACCAGGGTGTACGAACCCTCCCCGTCGGGTTCAAGATAGACACGGTAGCTATCGCCGGCCTCATTGCCCAGACGGTCGAGCAGGATCGTACCGTCGCCTTCTGTGCCCCCCAGGACCGTTTCCGGCTCAATATCTCTGCAGAGTATTGGTTCAACTGATACCGGCGTTGCCGCCGTACTGTAGCTGTACACCCTCTGGGTTTCATCAGGGACAGGAAAAACCGTATCGTCATCCGGGAAGTTGTAGCCGATAAACTGTGCCCGTAAACCTGCATTCGAGCTCAGGATGCTGTCCAGGCAGGAAAATGCTATAGTCCTTTTTCCCTCAACAAGCCGATAACGGTCCCCTGCCGGTTCATAGTAGTAGCAGAAATAGAAGCGCTCTTTATCACTTCTGTTCAGGTCAGCATAAATTGAATAAAAGGTATCGGCAGGGATCAGGCGCGGGACAAAAAAGCCCTTCGACAACAATGTACCAATATTCCCCTGGGTCAGCGCGGAAATCCAGTCACTGTTCCGGTCGTAGGTGTAGTAATAGCTTGTATGTCCGTCGCTTTCTGTTTCATGCCTGTGGGGGGTATAAGAATCCTCAAGGCCGTCCTCGTACATGCTTTTGCCTACTTGTGCAGGCAAACAGAGTACGGGGGAATCCTCCATATCCTCAAAGTACTGAATATCCCGGTAGCGGATGCGTGTATTCCAGTCCACAATATCTCCGCGCTCGTCCTTGTTCGGATTCAGGCGGAAAAAGAGGGAATCCCCGCGACTGAGTTCATACTCGGCATCGCTTCGTCCGTTCTGTGGAGAATCCTCGCTTATACCAAGCTCTGTCAGCGTCGCGTTGCTCCCGCGCTCAGGGGCACGGATCTCCGCAACCGCGCCATCGGAGGATATCTGTGCATTCGGGTTGTAGCCGACCTCGTCGCTAACCAGTACCGTTCCCGAGCGATAGGCGTCCCACCTGCGGAAAGGGTCCTTCCGGTAATATGTCCCGTCGAACTCCTCAAGCTCACCTTCCGTATACGATTCTGCAAGGTCTGGGTCGGCCCCTCCGACCCAGTCTGCGGTCCAGTCGATGGTACCATCCCCCGTATTCAGACCGAACAAGGCTGTTCCCTTCTCCACCACATCGATGAATCCGTCGCCGTTGACATCCATGATTGAACGCTTTCCATCGGCCCAGTTCCACTGTTTTGTCTTGCCACCCGACACCGGGCCTATTTTCATCGAGAGCCCCAGGGACGCGGATGAGTTCGAGGTTTTCGACAGGGGACCGCCAAACCCGTCCAGGGAGACAGCGGAACCTGCCCAGCCGTAGAGCTCCGGGTCCGCCGCGTATCCGCTTACATCGTTTCCGCTTTTCCAGATCAGTTCAGGGATGCCGTCCCCGTCAATATCGGCCACATCCGTAAGGGATACGCTCGAACCACCGGAGCTCCCTCCCCGCACACCCAGAGATACCAGGGTCTTTTTTCCGACAAACGGAATCTTTATGAATATTTCAAGCCCGGTATACAGGTTGGCCCCGGCGGATACGAATCTGGAATTGGAAAGGTCCTTCTCCTGCGCTCCCGACCCTACACTCCAGATCTCCTCAGGCCCGAAACCCTGGGGGAGCTCATCAGCATCTCTTTCCAGGCCGTGGTATTCAAAGCCGTAGGAATAGAGTGCATCAGCAGCTCCCGGAGCCCATTCCTCGTACCGGTCCAGAATCGTCCGCCCGAAATCGTCCATCCGGTAATAGAACTCGTAGGACCGCTTCTCACTCCGGTTTCCCTGTTCCCCCGCGGATATCCCTATCCGGTCCAGGCGCTTCGAGGTCTTGCAGATAAACCTTCCGCGCCCGTCGCTGCGGACATCCTGCCGCGCGCCTCCGCCAAGACCAGCTTCATAGGCTCCTGTCCAGCTGTGTACACCGCTGCTCTCAACCGAATAGCCTAAACGCGTACTTTCCTCCGTCGGCTCCAGGTGTCCTGTCTCGTTGTACCCGAAATCGATCCTGTAATAACCGCTCTCATCGGCATCATTACCATTTATCCCTGACCAGGATATGCTTTTCACATACAGATTTTTATCGCTTTCATCGTAGGTATAACGGTAGTCGACGGTATTTCCGTCCATATCGATAATCCTCGACAGATACCAGCGATAGACCCGCGTTCCGTTATTTCTGTCCGGACCAAGCCATGGTGCAGACTGATTCGGGCCGTCGCTTACAGCCGCGTGGTTACCGTAGTAACGAACAGTGCCGTCCCTGTCCGTTACTTTCCAATAATCAGTACCCGCAGAAGTAGTACGAAATCGCTCTATCCGGGCGAATCGCCCCTCTTTCCGCTGTCTGTAGACAGACCCCGAGGATGAGTCCGGAGTAATGTTTACCAGTTCCTCGCCGTCCAGCAGATAGGTATCCTTTCCGTCGTATTCCGGCAGACCGAAACGTGTATCCGTATCAATTGTGCTTACAGGCAGGGAAAAACCCGTACCCATCACCCCCGCAGATCGCCCGCTGTCGTACCGCAATGATACCTGCGGGGAAGCCTTTCCCCGCCCCGCGGGAAACCGCAAGGGGATGGAAAAGGAGGCGGAACCGGACCAGCTTCCTTCCAGCCCATCCAATCCGGGTACTCCTGCATCAGGTTTCGCCGCTTCCAGATTCTTTATCGAGTTCAGATCAAACTCCACCGGATCAGGACTCTCGGGCAGCGTTAAAGTGGAGTTGATCATATCCGTAAAATGGGTGCTCAGACTCGTTACCGTACTCGCTTCATTATTCAGCGATATACGCTCCAGGCGTTCCCATCTTTGTTTATCTTCATTGTAAAAATAGGTAAAAAGATTGCTCAACGCGGCTTCGGATTTATTCAGTTCAGGATCATACGGAATGGTTATACTCACGGGTTTTTGGAATTGTTGCCCGTCAGGCAGAAAGCGGTACGCCGCCGCCCCGGTCGTAACATTCTGGCGTCCTCCGCCTACCGGGGCCGTTCCCCCAAGCTTGATTACCGTTATTTCAACGGTGTCGTCCACCGCACCGGCGGGCACGTCCACCATAACTCCATCGAAGGAGAGGACTCCCCCGGCTCCGCCTATCTCGGCGGAGTATGCACTGTCCGGGTCTTTTTCATACTTCGGAAGACCTCGAAGCAAGGCGTCCCGGGGTGTTTCACTGAACAACGGCAAGGGTGCAAGAACCAGGCTGTAGATAACAAAAAGCGTCAAACTTCGTAATACGACATTTTTCATCTTCGTTTCCTATTCTTTCATTCTTTTCTATTCGGTTTTAAACGAGACATTCACCGGTACATCGGGAAAATCCTCCAGGGGAGAAACAACCACCAGATATCCCTGGCTTCCTCCGCTGAATCCTGAATACTCGAAATCAGTAATCTTCTGATTATTTATATACAAGGTAAAAATACCGTCCGGGGCTCTCCGTACGCTAAGCTCATTAAAAAGCCCGGTCCCGTAGATTGCGGAACTCTGGGTCCAGCTTGTATTCGGTGCATACTCGGTACCGACGATGGACGCTATCTGGTAATACCTGTCGGTCCGAATCATGATGCTCAGCATGCGCTCTTCGCCGGAGTCTTCATCCACGCTGTGGCAGAAAACAATCCCGAAACCGGCGTTTCGGTTTCCACTCGATTTCGCCGCACTCACTGTCCATTCAGTAAAAGGCTGCTGGTCGGAATCCTCCACGGGATACCAGAAACTGCTTCCGTACGGGTCGGAATACTGCTCATCGTTGGTCTCGAAGATAATTACCCCTGCGGTTTCGTCCTCCGAGAAGAGTGTCGAATTTACCTGTACCCCGTCTCCGCCGAGATCGCCGTCCCATCCTGTCGGTTTCGAGGTATCGATAAACTGGCATCCCGAAAACAACGTCCCAAGCACGATAAAAACACACCACCCTTTTACATCTGCCACTTTTCTACTCCGGGTTTTTCTTACTCATCATTAAAATTGGTTATCTGGTCAAGACTCACTGTATACGAGATTACCATCCCTCCGTATCCGGAGAGCTGAGACAGAAAGGTCTGTTCGTTCGGAGAGACACGGAAGTATACAACCGCAGCTTCATATTCGTGATTCTGGATTGAAAATGATTCGCCGCTGACGATATCTGTTTCACTTTTCGACGGAGTCGACCAGCTCATGTAATTATAGGTGGAACTGGTATTCGTATTATCCGTAACAACAATAACCGCCTGGCGCCGCGGCGGCAGGGTTACTGCGTACCAGTCGAAATCCCGGCTCTCTTTGCCGTTTGTAGCGACAAAATACCACAGATTCGATTCCAGATCTGCCTCCAGCACTGTGGCCGTAGCGATCGAATTGTTCGGTTCATGGGGATCCCGGCAGATATCGCTCCCCACCCCGAGCACTGATTCCGAGGGACCAAAGAGTACAGATCCCCGTATTTTGTATAACTGATACAAATTCAGGCGCTCGTTAGCTACGCCGTCATCGTACCAGCTCAGATCACTGCCCCTGTACACCTCAACCCAGTTCAAGGGATCGTTCTCACCGGCCGCGCGGCGCAGCAGATACTCATCCGCGGCTTCATCTTCATTCCAGGTAACGCTTATCAGGTTCGGTACGGAAAAGGATTCCACACCGGGACTGGCAATCTTCGGATCTTCATCCAGCCTTCCCATATCGGAGATAAGGCCGGTCCCGCAGGAAGCGAGCCCGCACAAAATACAGCAGATAATTACTACGGTGTATAGTTTTCTAATCATTCAACTTTTTCCTCCCCCCTGCCCGGAAAACGGTACTCATATACCAGACTCGGCCGTATCTCATAGCGCGGCGGATCATAGAATACCGAAGAAAGTTCCAAACCAAGTCCCACAGCAGAGGTTTCATTCAGATAGTACCGGACAGCTCCCGAAAGACTCATTCCAATCGCTGCGGTACTTGTTGTATAGCTTCCTTCATAGCGGCGCTCCTGAACCAGCACATCCAGCATGAAAAACGGAGTCACACCCAATGAATAACTCTTTCTGCTGTCATTATACCGCGTCACGGTAAGCTCCACAGGGATTCCTGTCCGGATCCCGTGAAAAACAAACTCCTCATGCCCGGGGGTACTGACTCCCAGGTCATATCCAAGAGAGACACCGAATCTCATTCCGTACAACCAGGGACCATACTCCCCAAGAGGATACTCGGGAGTCAGAAACCCCGCAGCTTCCACAGACAAGATACCCGACAGGTTATCCCGCCAGGATCCCATGGGGCTCCAGTAGCCAATCCGTCCCCGCAGATCCCAGATATTTCGCTGGACCTCGTAGGACGGGTACACCGGAGCGAGTCCCAAATCCCCGGTAAGGTACTCGAAGAGTTTTCCGGCCAGATCCTCTGCCAGGCGGTCATATCTGCCGGCCTGATCGCGGCTGTAAATCCGGTGACGGATCTCCCCATTCTGTACATCGTACACCTGCAGATACCCGTCGATGTACTCGGGAGTACAAGACAAACGACCGAAAACGAGCATATCCAGCCCGTAATAGGCAGAAAAGGAGGATGCGTCAAGAATAGAACGCAGATGCCCCTCTTCTTTGGGTAAAGGTTTTACCGAAGGCTGTAAAACTCCCGATCTGTCCAACACCTTCAAATACTTGACCACACTTTTAGAGAAGGAATCACCCCTGGGCAGATCTTCTCCTGGAGCTGCTTCTCCCACAACTTCCATCGGTGCAAGGACAGTTTCCACCGCAAAACCAGCCGCGGAAAGAATCGCGGACATAATCAGTACAGCCCATAGACGCTTCATTCTGCCATCCCCCGCTCCTCGAGAGCCCCCATCTGACGGCTGTACCTTCGGTGAGAATCATCATCGCCCATCTTGTCCGCCGCGGTCATCCCCAGCGCCAGCAGTTCCTTGTCCCGCGCCAGTTCGAGACCTTTATCCACATAGAACAGCGTTCCCCGATAATCACCCAGGGACAAACAGAGACGGGCCTGTCGGCGGCTTACATCACCCCACCGCAGGATGTCCTTGTCGCTGTTGAGTGAAAGAGCGCCGCGAGCCTTTTCCCAGGATTTCAGTGCCTCGGCATTCATGCCCATGCGTTCATACACATCCCCAAGCTCAACCAGGGCATGGTAATCCCGCGGGCGCAGTTTAACGTACGCAGAAATATCTTCGGCGGCTTTATCGAGCAGCCCCAACGCACTGCGGCTGTTGCCCCGTCCCATAAGTGCCGGAGGAAAGGGATACCTGACCGAGAGCGCACGTGAATAAGCGGTCTCGGCAGCTTCATAGTCTCCGAGCGTAAAATATGCATCGCCCAATTCACAGGGAACCACAGGATCGTCCGGCAGTAGCTCTCCGGCTGTTATCAGATGTCGAACAGCTTTTTCAAACTCTTCGATTTTCAGATAGATTTCACCCAGGCGTTTACGCGCAGCACCATTCTCCGGTTCCAGACGAACCAGACGTTCGTAATACATTTCCGCGTCGTTGAGGTTTCCCTGCTCAAGGTATACATCTCCCAGCAGTATTAAAGCCCCGGAGTTTACCGGGTCACGTTCCAGTACAGTCAACAGGCTCTTTATAATTTCAGCGTCCTTTCGTACTGCAGGATCGGCCAGATAGAGCGACTCGGCATACCTGAGCAGGGTCTCATTCGTTTCCTGATACCCGGCGGACTTCCGGTAATATTCAACAGCATCGCCGTATTCACCATCATCCCGGCTTGTATCTCCAAACTGCCGATATTCAGATGCCAACAAAGTCTGCGGAAGGCTCTCGATGGCAGTAATAGTGGAAGTCAGCCCATCAAAATGGGCGTTCAAATCGGTATTCATCAACTCCATCTGCCGGTGAAGCCGCTGATAATGCCCCGTGCCTTCCTCTGCCAGTTGATACAGATAGTTTGTGGTTGCTTCAAAATGGCTGATTTCGCGGACATCTACCGTATCGAGCTTGTGCTCAATTCCTTCCAGACGCGTGCCAAACTCCTCCCTGATCCCCCGAAGCAAAAGTCGACGCTCTTCTGTAGAGAGAACATAGGTTCCGGAGGGCATCTCAAAGGAGGTCAAAGCTCGTGTGTAGTCATCCAGAAGTTGCTGCTGGCCGCTTATCAGGTCCTTTTGTTCATCGAGAACGTCGCTTTGCTTTTTGAGTAAATCATGCAGATCCGACAGGGATTTCTCGTTTCGCGAGGTTATCAGCATGGAAATGCCGACGCTGAAAGCGCAGAGCAGAATAAGGAGTACAAGAAGAACATATACTAATAGATTTTTCTGCAGCATTCTCTTCATTATTAATTCACAAATATCTCTAAATAGACATTAAAATATTAAATCCAATTTTTATCCATAATACGTATCCTGTCAACACCCGAAAGGGAGGATTATGTGAAAAAGGAATTTGTTTATTGAACCACTGATCAGTATGGGGGCTCGGAAGGGGGGGGCGCTGATTTTTGTCGTCGTATATGTGTTTGAACCTTACTTTTCATGATAGAAGCAGTGTAACAGAGGACTTCAAAGCCAGGGAATCGGATCTGATCTGGAAGATTACCTACAAGAAATCGCCGATATACATCTATCTGCTGCTGGAGTTCCAGTCAACGGTCGACAAATCGATGCCGCTTCGCTTTCTGCGCTATATTACAGAATTCTATCAGAGTCTGTATGTACAGACTGAGAGTGGGAAATACCCGGCAGTCTTCCCTATTCTGATCTACAATGGTGATGATCGATGGACCGCCCCGGTTAAGAGTCAGGACTTGATAGAGGATTCGATCCCTGCCGGGTACATACCGGCCTTTCAGTACTACCCGATTATTGAGAACGAAATACCGCAACAGTCGCTTTTGAAGATCAAGAATGCGCTTTCCGCCGTTTTTTATGCGGAGAATTCGTCACCCGAAGAATTGAGGAAGAAACTTGATACTTTTTTTGGTATATTAGAGGGCGAGAACATCGAGGCGGTAAAAACACTGGTACACTGGTTGAATGACTATCTCTACAAGATTGACCAGGAAACCAGAGACCCGATAATTGAGAAGATAAGCACTATTACGGAGGCGAAAACTATGCTTCAGACAAAAATACGGGCATATGAGAAGAAATTGATCGAGCAGGGTATCGAGCAAGAAGCTATTGAAACGGCGAAACGAATGCTGGTAAAAGACTTTTCAGTTTCGGATATCTGTGAGTTAACCGGTCTTTCTGAAACTGTTGTCCAGAATCTAAAGAAATAGCACGTTTTTTTCCAGCAAGGAGCGTCCATCTCACGCCGCCGAATGGTTCGATTGGAGCAGACGTCCCGGAGCTTTCCGGGACGCGGTCGAGTAGCCCAGGGGGATTTCACCCCGAGGCTCTCACAGAACCGTACGTGACAGTCTCCCATCATACGGCTCTTCATAATCAGCCAGTTCAACATAATTTCCATTCCCAGTAGGCCAAGAGTTTAGGATCCCGGCGTGCTATATTTGTTATGAACGCACGGGCTTTGCACCAACTCCTCTTTAATCGTTTGAACTTGTTCTTCGCCCATTTGATTAATGCCGTGTGAAACATCAGACAGATCGACTTCATTTATCACAAATCCGCTGACGAATCGTTGCCGGTTTCTCGGCTATGACATTGTAAAAGGGAAAGACTACACTCAGATCGTGAAAGCGAAAAACGGCAGAAAAGTTAGATCCGTAACAGGAGTGCTTCAGTTGCTTGTTCCCGGCGATGTCATCAGGGAGAAGATCCGACCGTTCCAGCGACATGGTAAGCCAATTCATAGATCGAGACGTTCGACTTCACCGCCGCGCCTTCAGGACCCTCGTTCCGGGGGAGTACTCTCCCCGCCTCAGACACATCCACTTCAAGGTCTTTCTCGCCAGCCGGGAATATCTCACCAGCTAGATCTATTTCAATCTGCCAGGGGACACCGTTCGTCCGTCGAGACAGGAGCTGGTGATGCCGGTTCGTTCATTCAATCATGCCGAAGGCTTCCGAGGGAGATTCGATATCGTCCTCGACCGTGGCCGCGGCGGCCTTCAACCGACCGCCTCGCAGGGCCTCTATTATCCGCGGGCGGATGTGTCGAGATATGATAATGATTTAGTGGTGAGGTAGACGACCCCAGAAAATTGGAGCGGGGCGAAGAGCGCGACTTTTTTGGGAATGTTCGTAACCCCTTGGCCGGGACTCATCATTTTACGTTGTGCATTCTAACGTTACAGTTGTCCTGCGGCGGGAATTGTACTATCATCTTCCCACCCATGGATTCCCGTCGCTTCTCACTCACCAGCCGCATCGCATCGCTGGTTTTCAGCCTCGGCTTCTATCTGCTCAGCCTGCTGATCGTCATCCGCTTAGGCGAACAGGCGGGCTTCGACGCCAACGCGCTGGTTCAGATTGCAATCAGCATCGCTGCGCTGGCGGCGGCGGCGCTGCTCTTCTTTCTCCACCGGAATCCGACCGTCAAAGGGCTGGCGCTCCTGGCGCAGTTTCTGATCGGCCTGTTTCTGGGGGTCATTGCCAAACCCTACATATGGCTGGAACCGCTCTGGTTTATTCCGCTGGCCGTGCAGTACGGCCACATGCTGAATCTGCCGCTCTTCGTCGTAATCGCGTCGGGAACACTGCTGGTAAACTACTCTGATACAAACAGCGTGGTTGCCTGGGGGAGCCTCCTGGAAGCGAGTCCGGAGTGGGACAGACTGATAAGCTTCACCCTCTGCGCCGCCACCGTACTGGCAATCGCCGCGGTGCGCTTCCTCTACGACGGACTAAAAAAAGCGGAAGCCCTGGTCGCAAACCTGAAGAACAACATTCTGAAGCTCACCCGGGCCAACTACGACTTCCAGAAGTATGCCGCCGACACCGAGGAGCTGACGCTTAAGCGGGAACGACTGCGCATCTCCCGGGAAATTCATGATACAATAGGTTACACCATGACGACCCTGCGCATGATGCTCGAAGCCGGTACGGACCTAATCTCGACGTCGCCGCTGATGCTTGAGGTACAGCTCCACAAGGCGCTGGAAATGCTGACCAAAGGACACCGGGATATCCGCGTCTCTTTGAGGGAACTGCAGGAGCGGGAGTCCGACCGCCCCCGTGGACTGAAAGGACTGTCGAACCTGATCGAGCTCTTCTCGAAAACCACCGGCGTTCGGGTTCTGGTGGAATGGGGCAATCTGCCGTGGCACTTTCCGGCGGCCATAGAGGAAGCCCTCTACCGTTTCGTCCAGGAAGGGATGAGCAACGCCCTCTCCCACGGCAACGCCACGGAGATCCGCGCTCACTTCCGTTACGACGACGGCCGGCTTATTGCGCTTTTGACTGACGACGGCGTCGGCGCCGATATGCTGATCGAGGGAATGGGGCTCAATGGTATGCGGGAACGTATCGAAAGCTGCGGCGGAAGCTTTACGGCCCGAAGTCTCCGCATCGGTTTTCAACTTGAGGCCCATATCCCCATGCAGGAGGAACAACTTGCCGAAGATTCGCTTGCTCATCGCCGATGATCAGTATCTCTTTGCAGAGAGCCTGCAGACCGTGCTCTCTTTGCGCTCGAAGGATTTTACGGTAGCCAACGTTGTGGCGAACGGCCGGGAAGCCCTGGAATGGATCCGCGCGAATCAGGCCGACGTCGTCCTGATGGACGTACGCATGCCGGAGATGGACGGGGTTGAAGCGACCCGGCGCATCATCGAGGAGTTTCCGGAGCAGAAGATCGTGATGCTCACTACCTTTCGGGACGATCAATACGTGCACCAGGCCCTCAATTACGGCGCCGTCGGTTATGTGCTCAAGAACACTCCCTTGGAGGATCTGATGGATATCATCCGGACAGCCAAGCACGGGGTGGTGCAGATATCCCCGGATCTGGTAGCCGGGCTGGTTTCACGGAAAACCGCACCCGTGGACGAGAATCACCGGCCGGAGTGGATCACTTTCTTAAGCAGCCGCGAGAAAGAGGTGCTTCAATTGATGGCCGAAGGCTTGGACAACAGGCATATCGCGGAGAAGCTCTACATCGCCCCGCAGACAGTTAAAAATCACGTCAGCCAAATCTACGAGAAAATCGGGACCCGGGACCGCATGGAAGCGGTGCGGCTGGTCCGGGATCTCGGGAAGGATCTGCGCGTACTCTAGGTACTGCTTTTCAGTACCCCGAAACAGTACCGCGGTACCTTGCGTATTCTCCCATAGGTTTTAATATACAAATACATCTTTATAAAAGGAGCATTCTATGAGAAAGATATTAGGCATTGTTCTGATCCTGGTCATCGCCTTCGGCACCCTCTTCGCCGGCGGACAGGGCGAAAACGCGGAGGGGAAGTCGAAGCTGGTATTCACCAGCTGGCGGACCGAGGATATCGAGCGGATGAACCGGATCAACAAGGTCTTCATGGCGCAGAATCCCGACATCACGGTCGAGTTCCAGCCCATCAAGGACACCGAATACGACGCGCAGCTTAAATCCTCGCTGGTTTCCGGCGTAGCCGCTGACATTATCTTCCTCCGGTCCTACGACAGCGGCATGCAGATCTGGGACACCGGCAAGCTGCTGCCGTTAAACGACGTTCTATCTTCATTGGCTGATTTTCCCTCCTCGGCGCGCAACGCCTGGAGCACCCCCGACGGCGTTACCTACGCGGTCCCCTTCGTCGGCGTAACCCACGGCGTCTACTACAACAAGGCGGTCTTCGCCGAGTACGGCCTCAAGCCTCCCAAGACCTGGAACGAGTTCATCTCCGTCTGCGAAACCCTCAAAGCCGGCGGCGAGACCGTCTTCGCCCAGGGAACTAAGGACGGCTGGCATCTCTATGAGGTGGTTTTCTCCGGTTTGGGAGCCAACTTCTACGGCGGCGAAGAGGCCCGGCAGGAACTAATGGCGGGTAAGGCCAAACTGACCGATCCTAACTTCGTGAAAGCCTTCGAGAAGATCAACGAGCTTAAGCCCTACTTCCCGGACGACTACCAAGCCATCGATTACGTCAGCATGCAGCAGCTCTTCGGCACCGGCCAGGCGGCCATGTTCATCGGCGGTAGCTGGGAGATCGGCATCTTCGAGGACCTCGGCTCCGGCGAAAACGAGATCGGCTACTTTCCCCCGCCCGTCGAGAAGGCCGGTGATCAGCTGAGCTACTGCTTCCACGTGGACGCCGGCATCGGCGTCAACAAGGAGTCGGAGAACTTGGAAGCGGCCAAGACCTACATCGAGTGGTGCGCCACCCCTGAGTTCGCCCAGCTCTTCATGGAAGAACTGCCCGGTTTCTTCGCCTACACCCCCGGCGACTACACCTTAAGCAACTCCCTGGCCAACGCCAACCTCGCTCCGGTGGCCAATGCCGACGTAACCGTCCGTACCGTGTGGGAAAAGATGTCCGCCCAGGACCCCAGCGGCAACGTCTTGATGTGGGAGGCCCTGATCGCCATGTACAACGGCATCATGACCCCCGCCGAGGCGGCGGCTCACGTACAGCGCGGACTGGACACCTGGTACAAGCCGTAAACTGATTATTGCGTCCGGTCCCGTCCCGAGGCGGGACCGGATCTATCTTCGCAGCTCAATCCTATACCGGAGTGACCGATGCTGAGACGAGAAGGAAAACGCCGATGGTTCCTGATCTGGTACATCATGCCGGCGTTCATCCTCTATACCATGTTCATGCTGATTCCCATTTTGAACTCCATGCGCCTGAGCTTCTATTCCGGCGAGGGATACATTCCAACCGAGTTCGTCGGGTACGACAACTACATCAAACTCTTTACCCAGTATCCTTTCAACGTGCGTTTTTGGAACGCCTTCTGGAACAATATCAAGTTCTTTCTGATGGTCACCGTCTATCAGAACATCCTGGGCTTTTTTGTGGCCGTTCTGCTAACCCGGGGACTCAAGTTCTCCGGCTTTATGCGCAAGATCAGCTTTATTCCGACGACCCTCTCCGTTCTGGTGGTCGGCTTTCTCTTTTCGATGATATTCAATCCCATCTGGGGAATTTTCAACCGTATTCTAACCGTTATCGGCCTGGAATCCCTGATCCGGCCCTGGCTGGGAGATCCCGCAACGGCGCTCCCGATTCTGGCCTTCGTGGTCAGCTGGCAGTTCTTCGGCGAGTCGATTATCTTCTACACCGCCGGAGTCGACGCCATTGAAATAGAAATCCTGGAGGCCGCCCGGATCGACGGCGCAGGCTTCTTCGCCGAAATCTGGTATATCATTCTGCCGGCGGTTCTGCCGATCGTCGGGATCGTCACTATTCTGATCTTCATCGGGGATTTTACTCAGTTCGACATCGTCTACGCCATGTCCACCAGTATGGGGAATCCCGGTTACAGCACCGATATCTTCGGCTCCCTCTTCTACCGTTCGGCCTTCAGCTCGCCGGAGCGGGGCGGCTGGGGGCTCGGCATGGGCGCCACGGTGGCTACCATGATGTTTATCTTCGTCTTCTTCGGCGTCAGTATGCTGCTGATATTCTTTAACCGGCGGAGGAAAAAGCTCTCATGATTGCACTGCGATCCCGCTGGGCGAAAGCCCTCAGTTACCTGATTATGGCCTTCTATGCCGCCCTGGTACTCTTTCCGGTCTACCTGATGCTGGTTACCAGCCTGAAGAACAACCGGCAGATCTTCACCAAGCCCTTTGGGCTGCCCAGCCCGGTGGACTTCTCCGGCTATATCAAGCTCTTTACCGTGGCCCAGTACCATATCTACTTCCAGAACAGTATCTTCGTGACCCTGACGGCACTCCTGGTGATCGTCATCCTGACCGCCTTGGCTTCGTACGCCCTGGCCAAGTACGATTTCCAACTGAAGAATTTCCTCTATCTCTATTTCGTGGCCGGTCTGATCATCCCTATCCGGCTGGGCACCATCGGGATTCTCAACACCATGATCAACATCCGGCTCTTCGATTCCCCCTGGTCGCTGGTGATCGTCTACATCGCCATGGGATTCCGTTGGGAGTATTCATCCTGAAGGACTTTATCCAGATGATTCCTGAAGAGCTCAGCAACTCGGCCCGTTTAGACGGCTGCAGCGAGCACGCCATCTTCACCCGCATTATCGTCCCGCTGACCAAGCCGGCCCTGGCCACCGTGGCCATCGTCAACTTCATACCGGTCTGGAACGACTTCTGGTTTCCGCTGATCCTGATCCGCTCCAACGAGGCCAAGACCGTCCCGTTGGCGACGGCCCTCCTCTTCGGGCAGTTCGAGACCAACTTCGGCATGGTCTTCGCGGTGCTGTCGATGGCAAGTCTGCCGGTGATGTTTTTTTATCTGATCCTGTCGCGCTATTTCGTAAAGGGACTTACCCGGGGAGCGATGAAGGGATAGGCCCTTCATCGCTCTGCCGCTGAACAAGGCGAAAGTTTCTTGACAAGCTCCTGAAGGAGAGTTAGAATATATTATTCTTGGCTCACTCATTGAGTAAACTATTATTCCCGGAGGCCCCATGTACCAGGCAGACAAGAAAGCGGAGACAATCCTGCAGATCCTCGGGCAATTCCAGCGTATCCCAGTGCTCAACCGCAGCGAACTGGCGGCCAAGCTGGGGCTTTACACCTCCACCGTCAGCATCCGCACCAAGGAGTTGATCAAGCTTGGACTTCTGCGGGAGCGCGGTCCGGGAGAGAGCGGCACCCAGGGCGGGCGCAAAACCACACTGCTGGAACTGAATCCCGGTTACGGCCTTTTCGGCGCCATCTATCTGGGACACAGCCGCCTGCAGGCCGCCCTCTTCGATCCGGCCCTCAATCAGACTTCTTACACCGAAAAGAAGCTCATCGACGGCGCCATCCCCCGCCTTCTGCGTGAGATGGCCGGCTGGATGAAGGCCAAGGCCGGGACCCTGTCCCTCCGCGCGGTGGGGACCGCAGTCTCGTCGGTGGTATCCGAGGCGGGGACAGTGGACACATCCAGTCACTTCTCCCGGAGCCTGCCGGAGCTGCCGCGTATTCTGGCCGACGAGCTCCCACGGGCGGAGCTGGTGCAGGACAACGACGCCAACCTGGCCGCCGGGATCGACCTCAACCTCCTGGAGGAGGGCCGGCGCAGCCTGCTGCACCTGCTGGTCTACGAATCGATCCCCACGGTGGGCAGCGGCCTGGTACTGAACGGCGCCCTCTACCGCGGCCCGGGCGGTTCCGCCGGAGAGCTTGACGAGGCGATCTTCCCGCTCAACGGCGCCGCCGGCGAGGAGCTGGCGCGGCTGGGCTGCCTGATGGGCCGATACCTCAACATCGAGGCCCTCTTTATCTCGGGCGAACTCTCCCCGACGGAGCGGAGCAGGCTGGTGACCGCTCTGAACAGTTTGAACCCCGAGTTCCCGTATCAGTTTATCGATGATCCCCACTGGGTCGAGAAAGGGGCGGCCCTGGCGGCGATGCGCAAACATATCAAAACCATTGCAGGAGTACGGAGATGAAAGGCACGGTATTAATCGGCCAATCCGGCGGTCCCACGGCGGTTATCAATGCCTCGGCGGCGGGCGTCATCGACCGGGTACGGACAGTTTCGCCGGATACCCCCATCCTGGGGATGAATTTCGCCATCGAAGGCTTTATGGAGGAGAAGACCATCGACCTCTCCGCCTTGAACGCCGTCGAACTAGCCAGGCTGAAGGAGACCCCGGGATCGGCCCTCGGATCCTGCCGCTACAAGCTGAAGGACGAGGATCTGGGACTGATTGTGGAGAAGCTGAAAAAGCTAGACATCCGCTACATCTTCCTGGCCGGCGGCAACGACACCATGGACACGATCCACCGCATATCCGCCTACGCCGCACAGACCGGTTTCGAGCTTTTCGGCGTCGGCATTCCGAAAACCGTGGACAACGACCTCTTCGGTACCGATCACACCCCGGGTTACGGATCGGCCGGCCGCTACACCGCCCTGTCGGTGCTGCAGGCGGGACAGCTGGCCCGGGATATGCAGCGGGTCGACAGATTCGTTATCCACCAGACGGTGGGCCGCGAAGCCGGCTGGCTCGCCGCCTCCTCAGCTTTGGCGAAACGGAACGAGGGGGACGCCCCGCACCTGATCTATCTGCCCGAGCGGCCTATAACTGCGGAACGATTGCTTGCGGACGTCAGGGAGACCGTCGACCGTTACGGTTTCTGCTCCATCGTCTGCGGCGAAGGGGTGCTCTGGGAGGACGGCAGTCCGGTTTCCGCCGGCACCGGCACCGACAAGTTCGCCAATACCGAGTTCGGCGCCATGGGCGGCGGCAGCGCGGCCTTGAGCCTGCACGGCCTGATCCGCAAGGCCACCGGCTACCGGGGTGAGTTCCAGATTACCGAGAGCCTCCCGATGTGCGCCGACGACCGCGTCGGACCCTCCGACCGGGAGGAAGCCTTCCGCTGCGGCGAAGAGGCGGTCAACCTGGCTGTAGCCGGTGTGAACGGCGTCATGGTCTCGATGCAGCGCGCCGCCGGTCCCGACTACCGCATCGAGTACGGCCCGGTGCCGCTGCACGACGTCGCCGTGCGGGCTAAACCGATGCCTGATGAGTACATCAGCAGCAGCGGCAACAACGTTACCGAGGCTTTCCTGAACTATGCACGCCCCCTTATCGGGGATATGCCCCAATACCAGCGCCTCTTCTAGAGCGCAGCAAGGAGATGAAGATGAATCTACAGGATACGAAATACAATCAATTCAGCCTGGTGAAGGAGATGCTCGAGACGCCCGAGGTGATCCGCCGTATCGACTGGCGGGCGACCGATAGAGCCGCAGAGGCCCTAAAAAAAATTTCGGGTCGGCTGCTGCTTTCCGGCGAAGGCTCATCCCGGATCTTTCCGACAAAACGAACCATCGTCGAGACCCTGCGCCGCGGAGCGTCTCGAAGCGCCGTCGTCGAAGGCTCAACCCAGGCCCTGGAGTATGAGCTTAAGCATGGAGCGGCCTGCATCGCCAGCAACTCCGGCAAAACCAAGGAGGGCTTGCGGCTGGTGCGAAAACTAAAAAGTGAGGGCGTGCCCACCGTCGGCATCGTCGCCAATGCCGGGACGCCGATAGTTGACGAGGCCGATTACGGCATCGTCTTGAGCTGCGGCGATGAGCAGGCGGTGGCGGCCACCAAGAGCGTGGCCGAGCAGGCCCTGGTCTATCAACGTATCTTCTCGGCCCTGAACGGCTACCCGGGAGCCGATACGGAGGCGATCAGCCGGGAAATGTCTGAGGTTCTGGCGCTGAAACCACCTCAAGCGCTGATCGGCGCCCTGGCCGATGCCGGGACCCTGCTCTGGGCCGGCCGGAACGACGGCGTGGCCGAGGAGCTCACCCTGAAATCGAACGAGATCGCCCGTAAACGCTCCGACTTTTTAGAGGGCACCTACGCCGTGCACGGTATCGAGGAGGTCCTGAATCCCGCCGATACTGTTATCCTGGTCGAGCCCTTCGAAGAAGAGGAGGAGAAGTTCCGCTCGGTGCTGATTGACGGGGTCGGTTTGAAGGTGGTGGCCATCGCCTCCCGGGAGACCTCCTTCCCGACCTTCCGCATTCCCCGTCTGGAGGGCGGAAACGAATACCTGCAGCTCGCCGCCGGGTGGGGCCTGCTGGTCGAGGTTGGGATTGCCTTAGGGGTCAACCTGGATAAACCTGAAAGGGCCCGGAAGGTCGGGAACGAGGCGGATAGCTGAGATGCGCTTCCGCTGGCAGACCAGGCCCGGCGTACCCGGCCTGGAACCGAAAGCCGGAGAGCGCTGGCTCTTCCTGATGCCCCACGACGACGATACAGTTATCGGCGCGGGCCTGGCCGTCGCAGCCGCTATAGAAGCGGGCTGCACGGTTACCGTGGCGATCACCACCGACGGGGGCTTAGGCTACTGCGACGCGGCCGACCGTAACCGAATCGCCTCCATCCGCCGGAAGGAGACCGAGGAAGCATTACAATTAATCGGGAATCCCGCGGTCCGCTTCCTTAACTTCCCCGACGGCGATTTATCCCGCCGGCAGGGCCGCCGATTGACCGGCGAACTCGCCGGCGGGATTCAGGAGGCCTACACCCGGCTCTACCGGGAACTCAGACCGGATGCGCTCTTCCTCTGCAGCGCCTCGGATATCCATCCCGACCACAAGATCGTCTATCTGGAGGCGCTGATCTCCCTCTTCCACGCAGCCGGAGATATCTGGCCGGATCTTGGAGCGGTGCTGACCGATCTTCCCCGGATCTACGAGTTCCCGGTCTACTGCGCCCTGGAGAATCCGCCGGAGTACCGGCTCCTGGCCAATGACGTGGCCCTGGAACGGAAGCTCACTGCCGTTGCCGCCTACCGCAGCCAGCGGCAAATCTCGCTCCTAGTGGATAAGCTTAAAACCGGCGGCCCCCAGGAGTTTTACCGGCGGGTTGAGTTCGCCCTCTATGATCCGCAAGGCTACGCCGCGCTCTTCGAGGCCGACTCTTGACCGCTATCGAGTTCAAAACCGGCGCCAATCGCATGACCGTCTATCCCGAACTGGGAGGAACCGTCGGCGCCCTCGTTCTCGCTCCCACCGGCAGAAACACGGCGCTGCCGATCCTCGCCTGCGACCGGGAAGAGGAGCTTCTGGAGAATCCCTGGTTCCGGGGCCGGATTCTCTTCCCCTTCTGCGACCGTATCCCCGGCGCTGGCTACCGTTTCAACGGCAAGGAGTACCGCCTGCCGGCCAATCAGGAGGACGGTTCGGCCATTCACGGGCTGATCCACAACCGGCCGGGGGAGATTCTGCAGCAGCCAGATAGCAGACTCAAACTCCGCTGGTGTTTGGGGGAAGACCTGGGCTACCCTTTTCCGGTCGAACTTCAGCTGGACTACCAGCTGCGGGACTCCGGCCTCTCCATGGACTACCGCATTGCAAACCGAGGAAGAGCCTCCGCACCGGTCGGCTTCGGCTGGCACCCCTACTTCACCCTGCCCGGCACTCCGGCGGACGAGCTTCAGCTGACGATCCCCTGCGAGAGCTTCGTCGAGGTGGAGGAGGATCTCACTCCCACCGGCAGACTCCTCCCGGTGAGCGAAGCCGCCGGCCGCTACGATTTCCGCATCCCCCGCCCCCTCGGCCCGGGGGAGTACGACATCGCCTTTCCGGCCGAAACCGGCGGTGCCGGACTAACTGCTTCCTTAGCCTCATCCCGGTACCGCATCGATCTCCGCATCTCCGGCAGATTTCAGTACTTCCAGCTCTTTACCCCGCCGGATCGACGATCGATCGCCCTGGAGCCGATCTCCAACGTGACCGACGCCTTCAACCGGAGCGATATGGGGATGCGGATTCTGGAACCTGCTGAAACGGTCGCCGCCCGGCTGGAGGTCGCCCTCAGCGCCCTCGATTAGGGCGTTTTAACCAGGGTGCGCTGCGGCTATACTGACAAGCGATGGATAATAAATGCCCCGAAACCGAACTCTATACCCCGGTAAATTAGCCGTCGGTTTGCGGCTGGCCCTGTATGATGGCAATGACCTTCATTTCACCGCCGTGTTTCGGGCAGACCCTATGATCTATCTCGTAGATTTTAGAGAGCAAACGTGCCCAGGCTCACCTGCAGGTGCGAGCATCCGGCCGGAGGGGTACAGATAAAACCCCTTGCAGGAGAAAGGGCGAAAGTAGTCGTGAGCGCAGTCCGGGTTAGTGCAGCGGATACGGGCTATACCTTGCCGGTAATCGCCGCAGGTGAGAAAGTGCTCGCCCAGCGCCTGGATCCGTTTGAGGCGAAACTTCCCGAATGTATCGGCATATTCATCCTCATAGCGGCTGCAGAAATCGGTGAAATGCCGTTCGAAGACTGTGAAGACTGTAGAGGGTGTTTCTGCTCCGCGGTAGCTACTCGGTCTTCCTCTTTTCCAGTACGAAAGTTTTCTTGTATACCCACATAGAGTATAAATGGCCAGACTTAGTCCGGCGATCCAGAAGGAGTATCGGGGTAGTCTTATACAGTCGAATTTTGAAAGCCAAAGAGAGCTTTTCAACCTGTCCGCGTCCTCTTCGGACAGTACATGCTCCTGCTTCCAGGCGTCCATTACCCTGAGAACAAGTTTATACGATTTTTTACTCAGCAACATCTGCCATTTTTTTTACAAGCGTACAGAATTATCCGTGGAACGCTGAGTTATGACAAGGGGGGGGACGTTATGCCGGGTGTGCCGCCGTATGGATTCAGGTGGGGATCTGCCAGGGTTATTTCTATCCTCTCCCTGCCCCTTCCTATATTGTTCCGTTTCAACCGGATCTCTCCAATCTCGCCCGTTCGCCGCAGGTGGGTGCCTCCGCAGGCAGCTTTGCCGAAACCTTCTATCTCCCAGTACCGGGTTTCGTTTTCAGGGTCCGAGAAACGGCTGTGAATCTCAAGATTGCCTTCAATTATTCTTGCCAGTTTTTCCTGCAAAACAGGGAAGATTCCGGAAATGTTTCCTTCCCACATAAAGTCGAGCCGGGCTTTATTCTCGCTTATATGAGCCCCTGTCTTTTCCGGAGAATCATAGTTGCGGAACACAAGCTCGAGTACCAGTTCCGCGGCAAAGTGCAGCCGCATGAGCCGGTAACGCCGCGGCCAGTCAATGCTTACAGATACGGATTGTCCGGGCTTCAGGCTGTTCCCGGAATCAATTGTGTAAAAAATTTCCTTATCTCTTTTTTCTGCGCGTATAACAGTGAGCCCGCCGATGAATCCGCTGTCGGATTCCTGTCCGCCCGAGAAGGCATAAAAAATGGTTTTATCCAGGGTGATCACTTCTCCGTCGCTGCTTTGCACGGAGGCGTCAATCTGTGTCAGGTAGGGATTATTCCAGAATACTTTTTCAACGCTCATAGAAGTTTATATTATATGAAATGCCCCGCGTCGTCACGCAGAGCAGTGCCTGAAACGCTGCCTCGCCGGGCATGCAACCGCTCCGTCGCATCGAAGGCATCCAGCGGGATCGCAATTTAACGGGACGGTCTTACCAAAATTTTTAATGGTTCGCCTTGACCTGGGACCGAATACGGAGATTGCAGCCAGGATTCACCCTGCAACCCGGTTGCGGCCTTCCTTCTTTGCCTTGTACATTGCCCGGTCTGCCGTCGCTACAAGATCCTCGGGCTTCTTCATCGTATGGTCATAGGCCCCGACACCAAGGCTTATGGTCACCGTAATGGCCTCGATTTCCAGCACCTGTTTTTCCACCAGGCTGCGCAGTTTTTCCGCGGTAACGAGGGCGCTCTGGAGCGTTGTCTCCGGCAGAATAACCACCAGTTCTTCTCCTCCGTAACGGCAGGGATAGTCGCTGTAGCGTACATTATCGTGAATGATAGCGGCTACGGTTTTCAGTACGGCATCGCCCTTCTGATGACCGTAGCGGTCGTTTATCTTTTTAAAGTGATCAATATCTATCATGATCAGGCTAAGGGGACGCTGGTAACGACTCCGGCGCCTCCATTCGGTAACAATGTTTTTATCGAAGCTTCTGCGATTCAACAATCCCGTAAGAGTGTCGTGATACGCCAGGTCGCTCAGGTTTCTTTTTTTGGCGCTGAACAGACCGATCAACTCGCCAAATCGTGCTTTTAGTCCCGGATCTTTGACCCGGTTAATAAGATCCTGCATGCGGTGTTCGATCAGGATGCTGTCGTCGGGTGACAAGGTGTCTTCTGCGTGGTCCCTGGTCTCGGAATAATAGAGCTTTATCTTGCCCAGTTTGAGGGAGTCCCGGTCGGAAAGTCGTGCGGTGTGTATTGCTTCCCCGTTCAGGAATACGCCGTTGGTACTGCCGGTATCACGGATACCAAAGGAATTATTCTCCCAGACAATGCGGGCGTGGGTCCTGGAGACAGTCGGATCGGATAAAAAAATATCCTGGTCGGGATTTCTTCCGATGGTGTACGATTCACCCGGCTGAAGCCTGTACCGTTGTTTTTCCGTTTCAATGTAATACCGAATATTCTTCATATTCATGGATAACTATACTGTGCCACGGCTTCGGCGTAAAGCAGAGAATCTGCAGTATAGCCGGTAGAAATTCGTGTCCGGATTCTTCGGGGTTGTTCATGATTACGACATCTATAGTTTCATGTGTTTCCAGTCCGCCTCCGCTCCGATTCCTTAAATGATCCCGGCGTAACTGTCCTGAGGTTTCATGGCAGGAATATTAATCGGGGGCACAAGGCCGAAACTGGGAAAATCAGGCTTAAAAATCACCCTCCCGGATCAGAATGGCACCCTTCGAATGTCCCTCCAGCAATTGGTTTGAAAGTTGTTCAAACTTTGCCTTCTTCTTATCTATATCGACAAATGTCCTGCTTCATTCTTTCGCAGCATTGGACGTCAGCTTGCACCCGTCTATTGCAAATACTGTCTTCCCCATCAGGTCCAACTCTTCACATACAAGAAGGAGCTGAACAAAAAGCCTCTGGATCTCATCTTTCATCAATACTATGTAATCCGCTAGTACCGTAAAATGCGGATGGCTATCGGCTGTTAATGATTTTCATGATGATATTCGTTCGGCATAATTGTTCCATTTTTCCGGAGGAGTTTATTACCAATGAATACGAATAGAGTATTATCTTCAGTAGGATTCCGGGGTTATACGCCGTAGCGCCCGTTGCGTCATTCTTATAGTGATAAAGGAACGAGTAATGAATAAACGAAAAGCAGCATCGTTCGAATCGGTTGCCTCGATCTACGCTCGGATTCGACCCGGCTATGCAGAAGCTGTATATCAAGAAATAGAAACGCATAAAATTCTCTCCGCCAATTCTGTACTTCTGGAAATCGGGGCAGGTCATGGGGTAGCTACGAAAGAAATCGCAGGGCGGTGGTCTCCAACTATCATCGCAGTAGAACCTGGAAAGAATCTTTGCAAAGCAATGCAGGAACGAACAGGAAAAAATCCGAAAGTCACTATAGAAAACACTACTTTTGAAGCATACGAAAAGAGCTAGAAGAATCCGGTTCTTTTCAGTTAATAGCTCATGAAGAGTTCACGAACTACATGTACTTTACAGCGGAACAATATGTGCTACTTCTGAAATCGTTCTCGCCCAATTCTGTACCAGGAGAAAAACACCTACAAGAATTCTACAGAAACGTCCACAAGGTAATAACGGCAAGAAATAGTCGGATAAAAGTAACAATTACTGCAGATTTGAATATCGCGGAGAAAGTGTTCACAATATAGGTCTTAAGCAGATGAAGGAAGAAACGTCAATCAACAGTCAAACTCCACTATGTTCGCAAAACAAATCGCCTATCAGCGAGTTCCCGGTGGAAATGGCAAGTAGTTTTGCCTTCCCTGTTAGGTAATTTTTGCTTTGTACAGGCTTTTTCCTATGATAGAATGTTTCGTTGGGTGTTTCGACCTGGTTGTAACTGCTGTCTATGCCGGAGCTGTGACTTTTTGTTGCAGAAGAGCGTTATGCGCAATGCGTAAAAAGTTCGGGGTATGAAGATTATGCGTAATAATCTTTTAAAAGGAGCTACCATGAAAAAAGTAATAAAAACATTCGTTATTTTTATGATAATCCCGCTTATATTTATACGTTGCACAGGTAGAAACAATAGCCTGACTGTACTGCAATTAACAGAAGAAATTGCAATAACAGAAATTGAAGAGAATGTATTTCTGGTTACCCACAGTTTTCCCTGGCCGGGCAACTCTTTGGTACTTGTGATAGATAAGAAAAATATTCTCTGGATTGATACGCCATATACACCTGAAGCAACCTCTTTGGTTCTGGACTGGATTCAGGAGGAATTCGGCAGCCGCTATTCAATTACCGAAATAAATACCGGCTTTCATATTGATAATTTAGGCGGAAACGAGGAACTGATAAAACGAAATATTCCAATATACGGCTCAGGCTTAACATGCGAACTTCTTGAAACACAAAGCATGATTACAATGACCAAAATGTTGAAATGGCTCAAAGGAGTTGAGAATGAAAAATACAGGAATACCTATTCGGATTTTAAATTTTATGGCCCTACCAGAACATTTGATATAAACGAAGAACAAAGAATTGCATTCGGATCAGACGAAGCAGTTATATATTACCCCGGTCCTACCCATACATATGATAATCTGGTAGTTTACATTCCGGGCAAGGAATTGCTCTTTGGGGGGTGCATGATACTTTCATCTGATGCAGATAAAGTCGGATTTATAGAAGATGGCGATCTGCATGAGTGGGCAAATTCCCTTTTAAGAGTAGAAAAGCGTTTTGATAGTATCAGGGTCGTTATTCCCGGTCATGGGAATCCAGGTAATTCCGCGTTAATAGCTCATACAAAAGAGATTGTCAATGCTTCCGTAAAAAGGACTGGAGAGTGAAAGCCTTCTACGGACAAAAGTGAGTACCCGGCTTCGGTGCTATTGCGCCTCTGCTAAAATCGGCTCCCGTTGGTCGCCAACTTCGGGTACCCGGTGAGCGTTATACGCATTGCGGGGTTTAATTTTTTTTATTGTAATGGAGGATGAAAATTACATACAGAATTTTCACGGACTCTGACACCACTGTTATTACCGAATATATACATAAGCTTTATCATGAAGACCCGGGCGAAAGGCCGATATGGCCGGAAAACATCCATAAGACTATCGAATCACTCACAAAACACCCGGACCGCGGTTCAATCATTGTTTTTGACAACGCAGGCGCAGTTATTGGCTATGCGATACTTATCAATTACTGGAGCAACGAATTCGGGGGCAACATAATCAATATTGATGAGCTCTACATTAAAGATGAATACCGTTCGCAGGGTATCGGGACGAGGTTTATCGAATACCTGAAGAATATAGTGAGTCTGGAACATCGGTCGCCTTACAATTGGAAGGTACTCCCGGAAATGATAAAGCGTACAACCTGTACAAAAAGCTCGGGTTTAAACGGCATAAAAACACCACGTATGACCTGGAATTGTAGTCAGGCCGGGTATTTAGTCTGAGAAAAGAACTGGCATGAAGTTCCCCTCCCTTTGTTACGTAATTTTTACTATGCACAGGCTTTTTCCTATTATAGAATATTTCGTTGGGTTTTTGACCTGGTTGAAACTGCGGTCTATGCCGGAGCTGTAACTCTTTGTTAAAGAAGAGCGTTATACAAAGTTCGAGGATTTTATATTAGGGCCTGTTCACACTAAAAAGGGTATCAACAATTAAAGCGAAGTGGATAAAAAACACAAACATCACATCTAATTTCTCAAATCGGGAAAAAATGCGCCGAAAGCCCTTAAGACGGCGGAATAGTCGCTCTACTTCATTACGTTTTTTATACAGTTCCTTGTCATATTCCCAGGGATTACGCCTATTTCGTTTGGGAGGCACCACTGGTGCCATCTCAAGGTCAAGAACCAGTTGCCTGGTCTCATCGCCTTCATAGGCCCTGTCCATGAGAACCTTGGTGCCTTTCCATCTCTTATCTTTCAAGGTGTTTAAGAGCTTTCGGCCTTCGGGGGCATCTCCGGCCTGACCGGGAGATAACGAGAAAGTTACGGCTGTTTGAGCCCCGGCCGCCACCATGTGAATCTTGGTTGTCCATCCGGCCCTCGACTTTCCGATAGATTGAGGACCGTTTTTTTTAAAGCGCCCGTTCCATCGGGATGGACCTTGACAGCCGTACTATCCAAAGAGACATGATCAACCCGAATATTGATAATTTCTGCCTCTTGAAGGGCGAGAAAAACCTTCTCGAGTACACCTTGCTTAGCCCAGCGATTGGCTCTCATATAGACACTATGCCAATTCCCGAATCTCTCAGGGAGTCCTCGCCACTTACAACCATGTTCAGCAATATGCAGGACCGCATTAAGGACATCAAGATTTAAAAATTTCACGTTTCCTCGTTGCACCGGTAATAAGTCTTCTATTATGGCAAACTGTTCTGGGGTAATTTCCATAGGGAAATTTTAACATGGATTATCAATTAGTGTGAACAGGCCCTAGATAAAATCATGATTTTGGGTAAATTAAAACGACATGAATGCAAACCAAAATAGTATTCAACTGAAGATAATTGAAGAATTCATGTATCTATGTTCTGAAAAAAGTATAGGAATATGGTTACTGGGCGGTTGGGGTATCGATTTTCTCCACGGTAAACAAACAAGAAATCATAGCGATATTGATTTTATATTAGACAGGAAGAATTATTTTTCTCTCTACGAAGTGATTGTAGATTATGCGGATGCGATAAATCTGTATACAGAACAAAAAGCTAAATTTATAAAAAATGGCGTCAGTTGTGAATTCTGTTTCTTTCTTACAATTGAAGATGATTTCTATATTGACCTCGATGAAAAAGATCCACTGGTTTATCCTATGCCGTGGAATTCTTTTCCAGAAAAATATAATGGCTTTTTATCCGGGATTCAGGTTAGAACTATTTCCTGGGAAGCTCAATATGTCGCAAAACAAGGCTGCTTCTACTATTCAAAGCAGCCTTTAAGAAAAAAAGACGAATCGGATTTATGTATCATTGCGGACAATTTAACTATACCTCAAATAAAACTCGATAATTTACTTCCCGGAATTAAAAAAACAAGGCTTGGCCTGCGACCTCCCCAAGAGCGAAACTGCGTAAAAGAGTGAAAATGCAGTTCCGCTTGGAAATGACAAGAAGTTTTCCCCCGCTGTTAAGTAATTTTTGCTTTGTACAAGCTTTTTCCTATGATAAAATGCTTTATTGGAATTTTCGACCGTGTCGTAACCGCTGTCTATGCCAGAGCTGCGACTTTTTTTCACAGAAGAGCGTTTTGCGCAATGCGGATAAGCGGACGGATGTTCAGGTTAAACGCAATACGACGGGTGTTTGCAGGTATTGAATCAATAGCTTTGTGTGATTCCGGAATGTAAGAAGTAGAATATTTGTTTATGGGCACCTCTAAAAACTAGAGGAATTTCCCAAAAAAAATAATTGTGATATTCTCCCATAAGGAGGATGAGAGGTGGCACAACAAAAAGGCTTTTTTGATGAAGATTTCCGTCTGGAGAAAATCAGCAAACAGGGAGATCCGCTTCGAAAGCTGGATGAATACATCAATTGGGAAATGTTTCGTCCGATCCTTAAGAAAGCCTTTCGTAAAGAAGCAAAAGGACCTGGAGGAAGACCTCCATTTGATTATGTGATGATGTTCAAAATCCTGGTGCTTCAAAGATTGTACAATCTCTCCGACGCTCAGATGCAGTTTCACATTTTAGACAGGCTTTCTTTTATGAGATTTCTGGGCTTGCAGATAAATGACACCGTACCGGATGAGAAGACCATCTGGCATTTTCGCGAGACCCTTACAAAGAAAGGGAAAATTGAAATTCTATTCGAAAAGTTTCGATCGTTTCTTATGGTGAAAGGGGTCATTGCTCAAAGTGGAAATATCGTCGATGCCAGCTTTGTTGAGGCGCCAAAGCAACGGAACAGTAGAGAAGAAAACAAAGAGATCAAAAACAGAAAAACTCCTGAGAGTTGGAATGAATCGAAGAAAAGACAGAAGGACACCGACGCCAAATGGACCAGCAAGGGCGGAAAACGGCATTTCGGGTACAAGAACCATGTGAAAGCATGTAAGAAATCCAAGCTCATAAAAACCTATGGAGTAAGCGATGCCTCTGTGCATGATTCCCAAATCTTAGAAGATCTTTTAGAAAAAGATGATTCCCACCATGAAGTGTATGGGGACTCTGCTTATGCCGGTGGCCCAATAAAAGAGATCTTAGATACCAGGAACATACGAAACAGAATACACGAAAAGGGATATAGAAATAATCCACTTACGGAAAAACAAAAAGAGAAAAATCGGAAGAAGTCCAAAGTGAGAGCTCGAGTAGAACATATATTCGGCTTTATACATAACAGCATGAATGGTTCAACGTTACGGTCCATAGGTAAGCAAAGAGCTGAGGCGATAATCGGACTCATGAATCTGACCTACAATATGAACCGGTACATACAGCTGCAAAGGATATAAAAAATGAAGATAAGCGGAAAAAACCTGCCTCAAAAATGTGAAAGGCAAAAAGTAAATAGTATTTTAGTTGGCAATCAGCCATGTAGTGCTGATAGAAATTCAAAATAGGCACCCCAAAACCTTATTTTTGAGTAGTATTTAGAGATTGTATGATTTACGTGGTTGGGCGCAGAGAGTTATCCTCTATCTGACGGGATTGGGGAGCCGGCGGTAGGTTGAGGGCACCGGGAGGCATAAGACCTCGCTTTAGAGATTAACTGAAACCTGCCACCGAACACCATAGAGCGGTGCGCCGAGTGACCGGCGCAACCGCGAATAGGAGTACGGTGTAACTCGCGTCTGACCAAAGACTCCCAGTCCTTCTTATAACCGAAAGGAGGGAAAAATGGAAGAGAAGATTCGGTATGTAGGCATCGACCTTGGTAAACGGACTTACCAGTGTGCGATTCTCGATGAGAAAGCCAAGAATCAACAGTTCAATGGAAAAGCCGATGGGATTGGCTTAGAGCGACTTGCCAAGAGATTGGGTAATGATGATTTGGTAGGACTGGAAGCGGGGAACAATGCGTTCAATATTGCTCGATATCTGACTGACCGGGTTGGGTGCCATGTTGTTGTTCTGAACCCTGGGAAGCTTGCAATGATTTACCAATCGCTGAAAAAAACGGATAGGGAAGATGCAGTACAAATTGCCCGCCTGTTACAGCGGAACCCGGTAGAAGAATTGCCAACCGTACCGTTGCCAACGAAGAAAGAGGAAGAGGAGAGGTCAGTTGTAGCCGAACTGGCAACTTACAAAGCAGACCGAACAAGGTACATAAACCGGCTCCATAGTGTGTTTCTCGATTCGGGTATTACAACGATAACGAAAGCGGATCTAAAAACGGCATCGAACAGAGAGAAGAACGTATTGACCCTTCTTACCGGACGGCATGTTCGAGAAGCGAGGCGACTGATAGAAATGGTTGCCTACTGTGAAGCGATTATTGAAGATTTAGAACAGGAAACAAAGCAGTTCCTGGAATCCGAGAAGAACACTGGGATTCTCATGTCTGTCCCAGGAGTCGGTCCTGCTACCGCGTTGGCTTTTATTGCCTACGTAGGGGATGGAAGTCGATTTGCGAATGCAGATCAGGTGGCAAACTACGCAGGCCTCACACCTCGGGTCGATAGCTCTGGGGAAACTCATCGAATGGGGCCAATATCAAAGCGAGGATGTGCATATTTGCGCAGAGTGATCGTACAGGCAGCATGGTCACTGGTGCGTTCGAAAAGTGGGGGGCACTTGAAAGAGGCTTACAAAACTTTAATCACTCGAAAACCTAAAGCAGTAGCGATTATTGCCATTGCTCGGAGATTAGTAAAGCTTCTGTACACCTTGGTGACAAAGAAGACATATTATCGGTATAGCCAGCTTAAAGAGAGGCTTGCGAAGCTGAAATATCATAAATTACAAATTATTGGATTGGGGTCTTGACGTAAAACTGAACTGCGCCCAATTGTCAAGACAGTTTTATAGGAAGTTTAAGGTGTACTCCTCCCTCCTGTTTTATTCTACGCTGCCAACGGCAGCGGGTTCTCCGTAGCGAATGATTGATGCATCTCTTCCGGTGTCCTGTACTCCAGCGACTGGTGTAGCCGTTCGGTGTTGTAGAACGTGAAGTAGTGTTCAATCCCATGATGTAATTCCACCATGCTCTCATATGACCGCAGGTAGATATCCTCATATTTCAATGAGCGCCACAGTCGTTCGACATACACATTGTCCAGTGCGCGGCCAACCCCGTCCATGCTGATCTCCACCTGGTGTTCTTCCAACACCGACAGGTAGGCCCTGCTTGTGAACTGGCTACCCTGATCCGTGTTAAAGATCGCCGGGACCCCATAGGTCTCGATCGCCTCCTGCAGCGCGGCAACACAGAATGACGGATCCATGCTATTCGAAAGCCGCCAGCTCAAGACCTTACGAGAGTACAGATCCACTATAGCCACCAGATAGACGTGCCCCTGCGGAAGACCAATATAGGTGATATCACTGGCCCAAACCTGATTGGGATGCCGTATTTGCTTACCGCGCAACAAATACGGATATTTCTTGTGATCGTTGCGTGCCTTGCTCAGATTTGGCCCAGGATATAATGCCCGCAGTCCAAAACGCTTCATCAGCCGCCTGACTCGTTTTCTGGTCAGGTGAGGATGCTCGGGTAACAGCACTCGTGATACTTTGCGATAGCCGTAAAAGGGGACCTTCTTGTGATACTCCAGAATGACTGTGAGATCCTCCAGATCCGTCTCTGTTCGCATATCTCGGCCTTTGCGGTAGTAGGAGCTCCGAGTGACCTCAAGAGTACGACACTGCTGCGCTATGCTCAGCTCGGGATGGTTCGGATCAATCATTCCGGATCTTTCCCGTAATACTCGCGGTGTTTTTTTTTGAGGAATTCGTTCACAACTGTCAGTTCTCCAACAGTTCGCAGCAGTTGGTCGCGCTCCTGCTCAAGCCTGCGCTCCTCTTCTCGCTTCTTATTAGGACGCTCGAAAGTCGCAGGAAGATTGTCCGGCAGCTGCTTTTTCCACTGCGATACCTGGTTCGGATGCACATCGTATTTAAGTGCAATCTGCTGTATGGTCTCCTGCTCCTTGATAGCCTCAAGTGCCACTTTCGATTTGAATGCGGTGTTGTAGCTCTTCCTCATGGTACTACTATACCTCTCTGCTCCCTGGAAGGCGAGAGTTACACCTTAAAGGCACCCCCAGAAGCTGTCTCGTTTCCTGGGCTCATTATAAACATAGGAGGTGCCCATAAATAGTTCATTAACCTCTTCAGATATCGATCCGAAATTACTGATTGATCGAAATACTGCAATATTTCAAGATGAGAATGGAAGATCTCAAATTTCACAGTATTTATATGGGCCATACTCTCTTAATCTAACACAGTTTGCAAGGAGAGATAATCTTCTTGTAAATGAATCAATTATTAATCCTATTTTGCTTTTTCAATATTGTATTGCAGGAGAGATTAAATTACTTGAATTGAATAGTAATGTTAATGAACTTAGGGTAGGCGAATGCTTAATTTCAATTCTAAATAATCATAATACTATTAGTTTTGAGAATACCAGCCAGAATACAATTCTATCAATAAAGATTCCTTTAGAGGAACTCTCGCGATCCATAGATGTTCAAATAATAGAAAAGTTAAAGATTTCGACTCAAATTAAAAATACGCCTATAGAAATATCTCCATTTACAGCACGAGAAAGGATAATCCTATCAGAAATATTGAATCCACCTGTTTTTGGATGTATGAAAGAAATATTTATTGAATCGAAAATGCTAGAATTGATAGCAATTAGGTTATCCAATTTTTATAATAAGACAGTAAATTGTCAAAAAAATAATGCTTTACATTTTAGAAATGCGGAATTGGAAAAAATTAAGTATGCCAGTGAAATTATATCAGAGAAGATGGATGCTCCCCCAAATATTAAGCAACTGGCTAAAATATCCGGTATTAATGAATATAAATTAAAAAGAGGATTTAAAGAAGTATTTGGAACTACAATTTATGAATATCTAAGAACAATAAGAATGGAAAAAGCTTATTCATTAATGTATTCAGGAGAGATGAATGTATCTGAAGCTGCTTATTATGTTGGATATAATAAAGCAGGTTATTTCTCAAGAGTATTCAGAAATTATTCTGGGATAAATCCTGGGAAACTACGGAAGAAATTATAGAAAAAATCTCTCTTTATCCTTACAGTGGCAGTATTAATCCTTTTTGTGGCTTTTTCTATCTATATCTTAGGGTACAATATAGCTAAGGAGAATATTATGGAAAAAAATGATTATAGTAGTTTTTGTGGAAATTATTGCGGTGCCTGTGAAATATTATGTGCCTATAAAAATAAAACCGAGAATGATATTGCTGCACAATGGGGAGCTTCTCCTGATGAGATAAAATGTCATGGTTGTAAATCAGATATAGTTTTTAAGAACTGTAATATCTGTAAGATAAGATCTTGTGCAATGGATAAAAAAATTGACCATTGTGTTTTTTGTAAGGAATTTCCATGCAAGATTTTTGGATCTGGAGAATCGTTAGTTGAGAAGCTACCACATTTAAAATCAATTCCATTGAATATGAAGATTATAAGTGAGAAAGGTTTAGAAACTTGGCTTAAAGAGCAAGAAAAAAAATGGCAATGTCCTGTATGTGGAGAGCCATTTACTTGGTACAAGGAAAAATGTACAGTCTGTGGAAGAGAGCTAAATCAAGACAAAGATTTTTTAAACATTGCTTCATCGTGATAATGTAGATAATGATATAAAATTAAAATATAACAAAAGATTTGGAGCAGTCATGACTTTGTCACAGTTCTGGCAGAGACACTCCGCGCTGATCGCGCTACGTTCCAGAACTGCGCCAAACCTTCGCTATGCTCAGGCACGTCATGCAGCTCAAATCGGCGTTATAAACCCAAAATTCCGCACGATTTTATAACTATGTTTGAAACATTACTTCTAACTCATTTCTTTGTATAGATTTATATCTCAGGATTTCTCTTGACAGAAACCAAAAGCATAGTATAATTTAACTATGTATGTTATAGACCAAAAAGTGGGAAAACACATCTATGTCTATGAAGTGCACAGCTATTGGGACAAGAATAAAAAATCACCCAGGCAGCAGAGAGTAAAAATCGGTAAGCGTGATCCGGTTACCGGAGAACTTATCAAACTCCAGACTCGTCGTCAGAGCCGTGAATACGGACCGGTTTATTTCCTCGCTTCCCTGATTGAACAACTCAGCCTGAAAGAGCTGCTCTACCAGGAGTTTCCCGATACAGCCCGGCAGATTCTCATGGTAGCCGCCTTTCAGATTGCAGAACACAAGAGTCTGTATTTGTGCAATAGTTGGCTTGAACATATTTACCTTAAAGAACCGCTTCATCTGCCCAGTCAGGCAGTAAGCCGTTTGCTGCATGAGCTTGGTGAAGATGATCGTGGAATCTATCGATTCCTGGATGAATGGACGGAACATCATACCGACAGCGAGTTCATCGTATTCGATATCACCAGCCTTTCCACCTATTCAAAGGAAATCGACTTCGCCGAATGGGGCTACAACCGGGACGGAGAACGTCTTGCACAAATCAACTTTGGGGTGGTGTACAGCGAGCCAAGCAATCTTCCTCTCCTGTATTCCCTGTATCCAGGAAGTGTCCCCGATGTAGTAACACTGAAGAATATCAAAAAGCGGCTGGAAAAGATCTCAGAGCTTCGAACTCTGTTTGTGCTGGATCGAGGCTTCTGCAGCACGAAGAATATTGAACAGTTACAAGACCTCGGAGCGTTCATAATTCCTTTACCTATGGGAACTAAGGCAGCGAAAGAACTTGTCGACAAGCATCACAGTAGTATTACCGATCCGGAGCGGGCTTTTCGCTTTGGAAAAGAAATCTACCATGCACTTAGTGCCACACCCATCCTTCTTGAACACGAGCAACTGACCGCCCACCTGTTCTATAACCAGAAAAGAGCCGGTGATGAAAGAGAACGACTGATTGGTGAACTTCTTACCATAGAGGAAGAGACACGGATTAAGAAATGGAAGAGTTCTGCGAAACTTATCCGTTTTCTTGACGATAACCGGCCGGGGTGGCAGCACTATTTCTCCCTCAATGAAGGAGAAGATGGCTACACCCTTTTACGCAAAAAGAAGGAAATCGAACAAATCTTGAACCATCATGGGATATTTATTCTGCTGTCGAACACCAATCTTTCGGCTGAACAGATCCTTGCCTATTACAGAAGAAAGGATGGTGTTGAAAAGTTGTTTGACACAATGAAACATGGGACCGAAATGAAGCGCCTGAGAGTACATAGCAGGAAGGCGATGGAGGGACTTATATTCATTGAGTTCATCAGTCTGATTATATACTCGGAAATCCAGAAAACACTGCGGGAAAGCGGTTTGGGAAAAAAACTCACCGTAGAGCAGTTATTCTATGAACTGAAGAAATTGAGCGTAATTGAAATTGATGATAAGAAACCCATCATCACCGAACTGACACGGAAACAAAAAGATATTTTCAATGCCTTCAGAATTCAGCTGCCGATCCTGACATAGTATAATTTTGTGCGGAATTTAGGATAAACACAAAAAATACTAAAGTAGAGAATATGGAGTTAATATACATATAAAGAATCAAATTGCATGAATTTATGAAATAGAGTAAAATATATCCACTATGAGCCTAGAAGCATTACCAAAAGAGATACTCGATGATATAGAACTAGCGAAAAGCATTATATTAGAGGCTGGTGCGAAAGAAATCTATATTTTCGGATCAATTGCTAATGGACAGTTCAGTGATGAATCAGATTTAGATATAGGAATAATAGGACTGGAGAAGAAAAGGTTTTTCCAAGTTTATGGGGAGCTTATTAGTCGTTTAAAGCGCCCAGTAGATATAATCGGGTTGGATTATAACACAGAATTCTCACACCAGGTAAAAAATGAAGGAATATTCATTCGGGTTGCATAATTGAAAAATATAGAATTTGAATTTACCCAGATAAAAGCAGAGTTAGAAATAATAACAATGCTGAAAGTTGTGAATGATCAGAATGGGCTTGATAAAATCCAATTGCGTGCAGCTGCAAGTAGCCTTCATTCAATCTACAATGGAATTGAGAAAATAATTTATCAAACGTTGAAGGATAAGAACATATCCCTATCACCGACTGAGAAATGGCATTCACGATTAATCGAAATCGCTTTAAAAGAAAGAATACTGCAAGAAAGAGAATATAAAATGTTGAAAGAATATATGGGTTTTCGACATTTCTTTCGGCATAATTATGGATTTATGCTGGATGCGGAATTAATTAAACCGTTGCTCGATAATGCTGCTTCTTTGGTCAATCAATTAGAGAAGCAGTTCCTGTAATCGGTTCGGTTTATAACCTCAAGGATTGAGTTGACCTTCACGGTCGATTCAATCCAATGTTCAAGAAGCCCTGATCGACAGTATAACTTCTTATTAATGGGAAATGCTCGCTGGTTTCTGTTGGAAGAAAAACGAAATATGAGAAAAAGGAAGCGTCGCCACCTGTGAGTATGGAACGATTCTTAAAAATAGTAGCAGATCAAACGAGTGCAGCCAAGAGAAAAATATAGATTTTCTACTCCTTCGGATACAGCTCTGCCTGCCATGCAAGGAAATGAGAACAAGCCTTCAGGTTTTCTTCAGGGAGAATGAATCATGGATGAATTGTTACGTAAACCCCGATGGTGGAATCCCGGCATGTTTCACAGGACTGATAAAAAGATAAGAGATGGCTCCGTCGCATATACAACAGCGGCGGTTCTGACTGGATGCAGGAGGCACACATTTCGTTCTCATCCGGGATGGGATGCCGGCTCGTGCCTCGAGGAGGAGAATAGCCAGGGCTACGGGAATGGAAGACGATGGATGCAGGAATCCATAGCAGCGGATCTTCATGAATCCTGAAGGGAGCACATGCTGGAGGAATCGCCTGATAAACTCACATGCCTGAAGACGCAGCAGCTTCTCAGCCCCAGTGGCTGAATCAGTGTAGCGGAAGAGGATGTGGTTGTCCTCGATAGCGACAATCCGGCTGTCGGAAACAGCGGTACGAAAAACGTAGGAAGCGAGGTAGCGAATACTTCGTTCCCCGCTTCCGGCTGGTTGGGAGTTGACGTTCCAATCCTGGCTCCAGGCTGCGGCATCGACAGATGACAGCAGCCCGTTTCGCTTCAGGGCCGTGTACATCCGGTGTTTCACCAGTTTAGCTGCTACGCGGACGGGAAGATAGAATGCCTTCCGGCAGGGGTGCCGGCTATGATCGTCTGAAGAGAAAGCACCACCGGGAACGACATAGCGGATGTGTGGGTGGTACTGGAGTTGCCGGCCCCAGGTATGCAGTACGCCGAAGAATCCCGGAACATCCCCCGGAAACCAGGTCTGTTCGGAAGCAGGTTTTTTCATGATACCGGACGTGGCGGCGAAAAAGGCGGCATAGGCGAATCGTTGATGCTGTCGAAATAGCGTGCGGAACGGCGCCGGAACGGTGAAGGTAATCATGAAATGCGGCACTGGTACCAAGCGCTCGAGTCGGCGCTCAAGCCAGATGTGCGCTTTCTCTCCCTGACAGGCAGGACAGTGGCGGTTGCCGCAGGAACGGAACAGCTCAATGGTCTGGCCGCACGATTCACAGCGGCAAAGAATGGTCCCGAGGGAGGGAGTTCTGCAGTGCGTGATCGCCTGAATGACTTTCCTGTGGTGCCGGGGGATCCGCGGGCCGAACTCGTTGAGGTATGATGGCCCGTAAGCGATAAAGATATCACGCACGGTCATGGGAGAATCCTGACATCCATGTGTTGATGATACCGAAAGCGTCCTCCTGTCCTTTACGGGTCAGGTGGAGGTAGCGCATGGTGGTCTCCAGGCTGGAGTGCCCCATGTAGCGCTGGATTGTCCTGATGTTGCCCCTCCAATCCCTTGCCGGAAAAGCTTCACAGCGGTTGCTGCTTAAAACACAAAAGCCTTTTCCCGTTTTCTATCGCGGGCAGTCGGTCGGTATTTTCAGAGCAGACCTGGTGGTCCAGGGTACTATCCTCATCGAGCATAAAGCGGTCTCTCAGGTTACCTCGGGCATGGAGTCGCAATCGTTCAATTACCTTAAGCTCTTCGGCGTGCAGGTCGGGTATTTGTTCGTAAGCGTCAATTAAACCACACCCCTTGAAAAAAAAATCAAGGATCGATGTTCCAGGGGAGCAGCGCTTTCCAATCCTCCGTTGTCCGCGCCGATGGAGCCAGTTCGAAAACCTTAATCAAATAGTCATTAGGATTCACAGAGTTCTGTTTCGCCGTTTCAATCAATGAATACATGGCACAGGAGCTTTCAGCCCCCTTGGGACTTCCCGCAAAGAGCCAGTTCTTCCGACCGACGACAAACGGCCGTATAGCCCGCTCGGCAACATTGTTGTCCGGGGTCAGATACGGTGAATCGAGGTACCGAACAAGTTTCGGCCATTCATTCAGAGTATACCTAATCGCTTTCCCCAAAAGCAGAGACGGTGGCACCTGCAGGCTGCGCTTCTCAAGCCACTCTTTGAACTGCTCCAGGACCGGTTCTACCAGGGCCTTCCGCTCAGCGACAAACTGCTCGGGACTCAATTCCTTGTGTTCCCGTGCAGTCTCAGTTCATGTATGTCAGGCTCTATGCTCCCGGTGGAACTGTAATGTCTGAGGTATTTGTAATCGACATATCAGTGCTGTCCCCATCAGCCCGAACAAGTGAGGACTTCCACAACTTTACCGTTGATTTCGGGAGTCAATAACCCAACCTTCATGATCGCTGTCTACGCTTCGCCGGTTACCTCACGATAGCCGACGCAAGACTCGCTTCTATCTGCCATACCAAGCTTTGATAGGTGGGATTGGCTACCCACCGGACTGCAAAAGGAGTTTCATTAACAAACTATGTCACATTCCCTCCTTACGAGCTTCATGGCGCACTCGGGCTTTCCGGGGCTCCGCTATCGCTCCGGCCTCCTCCCCGACCACACACTCATTTCCGTTTTTGTGGTCGGGTGCGGGGTCCGCCTTCGGCGCCCCTTCAATCCCTTGCCGGCAATCTCCAACGCGGTGAGCTCTGTCTTCATGCACTTTCACCTTCCATACCATTAGTTGCATCCACATTCTTTATCCGCGCGAATCGGTAGTATGCGAATCCGCGGAAATAAGGAAGAAAGAAACGTCAGAAATAAACGCATTCTTTTCGCCTACCCCGACGGTTCTTTCTCCAGATTTTCTTTCAGCTGGTAGAGAAGTGAGATCACTCTCACTTCCCCCCGGTTCTAACCCATCGTGCCCTATTAAGGCAATAGGCTATCGATATAATCATTCACGCAAATAATAATTGTTTAGAACAGAGAAAAACAGACTTTTACCTCAGGCAACGGGTTTTTCCCTATGAATTGGTTAAATTTGCACCAGTTAAAGGACTTTCGCTGGCTTCGGCGATTCATCCATTTGAAGAATATTCTCACAGCCTTAATAACAAAGATCCTAACATGAGGTAAGTTAAAGGATATACTGTAGTATTGTATATGTCCCCTCAATTTGCTTCTCAGTATATTCCAGAGGTCTTTTAACTTAGAACGGTTTCTTGTTTCTTTGCACCACTGATTTATATTTTGGAGTTTACTTCGTAACCGTTTCCTGGAAGTCCTTACTTGCGGGATCAACGTCTTTGTCTTCGATTTTCCCAGATAGAATGTGAAACCAAGGAAATCAAATGTTTCTCGGTTTTCTTTCTTTACCCCATTCCTTTTGTCAAATCTCACGATCCTGCTTTTCTCTGCATTCATTTCAAGCCCATATTTTACTAACCGCCCTTTAAGGGCTTTCATTATCCTTTCTGCGTCTGTATCATATTCACAACAGATAACAATATCATCACAGTATCTGTACAGCTCAACCTCTCCGTACACATGATTCTTGACTACATCTTCGAACCATGTATCTAACACATAGTGAGCATATACATTTGACAATACGGGACTTGCTACATTTCCCTGGGGACTCCCTTCTTCAGTTCTCCTCAGTTCTCCGTCACTCAGTACTCCTGCCTTGAGCATTCTTACCAGATAGCGGAGAAAACATTCATCCTTGATCTTAAGCCTCAAAAACTCTATCAATCTTTTGTGGTCTATTGTTCCAATAGTAGTTCTTCAGGTCGATATCCAGTACCACCGTATACCATTTCTTGTACAGATAATCCGACAGCGTTTTCACTGCTGTATGACAGTTTCTGTTTGGCCGAAAGCCATGAGAACAGTCCCTAAATACTGGTTCATAAATCGCTTCCAGTATTTTGCTTGTCATCAGTTGCACTATCTTGTCCTCAAAACAGCTTATTCCCAGCGGTCGATATTTCCCTTTCTGTCCTTCCTTTGGTATCCGCACCTCGCGCACTGCCCTGGGCCGATATGACATTCGCTTCATCTTTTCTATCAGACCTTTTAGGTTTTCCACGATGTTCCTGCCATATTCCTCTTTTGTCATACCATCTACTCCAACGGCTTTGTTTCCATCAAGCTCCATGAAGCATGTATACAGGTTGGCAAAGTTAAAGTGCGGCATGAGCCATTTGAAATCCTCTCCATCCTCCTTACTTCTTTGCGCTATCCTATTCAGAACTGTTTCCATTGTTTGTTCTTGGTTTTGTTTCACCATTCAATGTTTCTCCTCATAGGGCAATTCTACCGCAGACCCTTCCCTCCACGGGCGTTACTCGCTTCTTCGGTACTATGGTCTTTCTGACTTCCTGTTAATCATTTCAGCTTCCTCGCTTGTATACTTGTCAGCCAATACTTGCTATTTCATAGGTGGACTTCAGATGTGTGTTAACTCCCATAAACGAAAGGTTCTCTGGTATGCCATTTCTAAAATAGGAAGAATTATCAGGATCTCCCATGTTCACTTAATATCCTTCCAGACATGCCATGCTCTAGGACCCCGGGAATGTTGATCAGGATAACCCCTTTTCATCCTGATCAATATTGTCTTCTACTGAGAAGAAAGTATCGACCATTCCGATATTCAAATATTTCGGGGCTCAATCACTTCAGCAAATGCTTACGGCCTGCCTTTTTCTCTGTCTACGCTTAATCTATTTCGTTACCTCCATAGACTCAAGACTCGATCCAGGATGCAGGGGGTTCTGCTTTCCTGGGAAGACTTTCACCTCCGGTATATCAAGCGCCTCATGGCGCACCTTCTCTTACTTTTCAAGGATCACAAGCTAATCGTAAACGTTTTTACCTTCATGCCGGTTCTTGTTGAACAGCATTAAAATTATTCCTCGCACGCCGAATAGGTCGTTGGACCAGACGACATCTTGCATTCTCATTCCTTAAGGTCGGCGTAGGTCAACGCAGTCATTCGGTGGATGGTTTTGCCAACGGCCACAAACCTTCAAGCATTGTTTGTACTTGAAAAGAATTCTTTTTTTCGATTGTGGAAAATTCTTCCTTCGTTAGTATACCGGCCACGCTAATTTCCTCATAGAAGGATGATAACTTCGCGCCAGATAATTTCAACATGATATAAATACTATTTACCAACTCTAACTCTTTGGCATGTTCAATATTGTCATGTAATAACTGGTACTTACTTCTCAAAATAAAATTCTGAAGTATTTTCTTCGCAACGTCTTGGGATTGCTGGATTCGCAAAAAGAGCGTTGCAAGATAAAAACTGCTATGCTCTTGAGGACTTGTAATTAATACTGCTATTGCATCATCATATCGTCCGATGCTGTGTAGTAACTGTGCTTTGTTGTAAAATATGCTTTTTATCGCTTGCCCTGAATCTGTATAAATAAGCTCATCAATATATTCTAATGCCTTCTCAACGATCTCTGGATCTTTGCTGTTTAATGCTTCAGAATATATTGTAACATATTTAGTTTGTTCA